>DATBZX010000254.1:0-31474 GCA_036512955.1 Terriglobales bacterium | reverse complement strand
GGCACGCAAACTCATCGACTCCGAAGTGGCTGTCGCCCTGGCAACGGACTACAATCCCGGAACCTCTCCCACGACCTCCATGCCGTTCGTGCTCTCCCTCGCCTGCACGCACATGAAGATGTCGCCTGCGGAGGCAATTGTGGCTGCAACATTCAATGGAGCTTGTGCGCTCGGACTCCAGAACCAGAAGGGAAGCCTTGCACCCGGGAAAGATGCCGACATTGCCATCTTCGAGGCCACCGATTATCGGGAACTGGCGTACTGGTTCGGGGTGAACCGTTGCCGTCAATCATTGCTCAATGGCACCCTCCAATAACACCCACTTGCGAGCTACGGCTCGCTAACCGTTGCGTGATTCAACGTCTAATAGTGAGGACAAGGGATACGGAACCGCGGGGTGGTTCCGCACGTACACCTTCTTACCGAAAGCAATCCGACTTCGATTTTCAGGAACTCACCATGAAACGAATCTTGCTTGCCTGTAGCATGGCCCTGCTGGCCTGTTGCTCAGCGGTCGCGCAACGCCTTCCCGGTGGCGCGGCTCCCGAACATTACAGCCTCTCCTTCAAAATCGATTTCCCCAACAACACCTTCGAAGGCGATGAAACCATTGCGCTGACTCTGGCCAAGCCCAGCAAGACCATCACGCTGAATGCGGTAGAGATCGACTTCCACGAAGTCACGGTCAGCGCCAGCGGCCAGAGCCAGACTGCTACGGTCACCAGCGACGAAAAGAACGAGATGGCTACCTTCACCGTCGCCAACGAATTACCTGCCGGTGCCGCCACCGTTCATATCAAGTACACCGGACATCTCAACGACAAGCTGCGCGGGCTCTACCTGAGCACCTACAAAGGCCGCAAATACGCCGTTACTCAGATGGAAGCAACCGACGCGCGGGTTGCGTTCCCCAGCTTTGACGAGCCAGCTTACAAGGCGACTTATGACATCACTGCCATCGTCGACAAGGGCGACATCGCCATCTCGAATGGTGAGATCATCTCCGATCAGCCGGGACCGGGCAGTCAGCACACGATAAAGTTCGCCACCTCGCCGAAGATGTCGAGCTACCTGGTAGCGCTGACTGTGGGCGACTGGAAATGCGCGCACGATTCCGTGGACGGCATCAAGCTCGGGGTTTGCACGGTTCCCGGGAAGGAAAACCTCGCGCCATTCGCGCTGGAGGCCACCAAGGCGATCCTGCACTACTACAACGACTATTACGGCATCAAGTATCCCCTGCCCAAGCTTGACCAGATTGCCGTGCCCGACTTCCAGGCTGGCGCCATGGAGAACTGGGGCGCCATCATCTATCGCGAAACCGCGCTGCTGGTGGACGAAAAGACCGCTTCGGTGGGCGCAAAGAAAGGCGTGGCCGACGTCATCGCGCATGAGGTTGCGCACATGTGGTTTGGCGACCTAGTCACCGCGGCCTGGTGGGACGACATCTGGCTCAACGAAGGCTTCGCCACCTGGATGACGCCACATCCCATCGAAAAATGGAAGCCGGACTGGCTGGTCGGCCAGGATGTTGTCAATGGAACCTTGAATGCGCTGGCTACTGACGGGGTGCAGAATACCCGTCCCATCCACCAAGACGCTACTACCCGAAACGAAATCGGCTCGCTCTTCGATGGCATTGCCTATGGCAAGACCGCGGCCGTGCTGCATATGCTCGAGTTGTACCTGGGCCCGGAGACATTCCGCAAAGGCGTCAATCTTTACCTCAAGGAACACGCGTATGGGAACGCCACAGCAACCGACTTCTGGGATGCTATGGCCCGTAGCTCGAAGAAGCCGGTCGACAAGATCATGCCTACCTTCGTGATGCAGGCCGGCGAGCCTTACATCGCTGTGGCGGCCAAGTGTGAGGCCGGAAACACCGTGCTGACCCTGTCGCAGAAACGCTACTTCAATAACCCCGAAGCGTTCAATGCTCCCAATCAACAGCTTTGGCAGATCCCGATTTGCTTGAAGGGGGTCGGCGGAGGATCGGGAAAGAGTGAATGTGTACTGTTTACCGAAAGGCAGCAGTCATTCAACCTGAAGGGCTGCTCCAAGTTCGTTTTCCCCAATGCAGGCGCTCTTGGCTATTACCGCTATGATTACGACACCAGCGCCTTTCAGGCGCTAGGTCAGGCCGGCGAACAGGCACTGACTCCCGAAGAGCGCATTTCTCTGATCGGCGATGAATGGGCGCTGATGCGGGCTGGGCAGCACAGTGTGGGAAGTTATCTCGCGCTCGGCAATCAGCTTCAGAACACGCCCGGCTATGTGCTGTTGGAGAATTTCTTCGATCACCTCGAGTTCGTCTATAACGAGTTGGTCGCTCCGACGGACCGCCCGGCATTCCAGGCTTGGTTACGCCGATCGTTCTCTCCGCTATTGCAGCAACTGGGATACGAGGCACGCCCCAGCGATACTCCGGAACAAAAGCAGAAGCGTGCAATCCTGTTCTTCGCGCTGGGGAACATTGGAGCCGATCCGCAGGTTATCGCCAAGTCGAACCAATTGCTGCAGCAGTACATCAAAGACCCTGCTTCCGTGGACGGAACCTTGGCACGTGCAGCCGTGGCGGTGGCAGCCCGTCACGGCGACGCCGCACTGTACAACCAATACAAGGCGCAGTTGCAGAAACAACTGCCTCCCGAGCAGTATTACCGCTTCTTTTACGCCTTGGGCGATTTTTCCGATCCTGCGCTTGCCCAGCAAACGCTCGACTGGACCCTGACGGCAGAAGTGCGCGGACAGGACATCTATCTCCTCCAGGGCCTGGTTGGGAATCCGCAGACGCGCGATCTCGCATGGGAGTTCGTCCGCCAGCATTATGACGAGATCAACAAGAAGACCGGCGGAGGACTTGGAGGCATCGGCGTCTTCCTCGGGATAGCGGATTCGTTTTGTGACGCCCAAAAGCGTGATGAGGTCGTCCAGTTCTTCCAGCAGCATCCGATGCCGGGAACAGAACGGAACCAAAAAGAAGGCATCGAGACCATCAATAGTTGCATTTCTCTGCGGGACCAGCAGCAGACCAAGCTGTCAGCCTGGCTCAAGCAAAACAGCAAAGCTGACGCTGCAGCATCCGGCGGTGCGGGCCGGGGCACGGTTCAGTGAGGCAGGCAGGGTCACTTACAAGGAGCGCCCATTCCGGCGACGTCCTGCTTCTGGTTGGCATCAATGGCTTTCTGAAACTTGGCGAAGAACGCTTTGGCTTGGTCACAGTCGGGAAGGGTGCAGATGGGCTTTTCCTGGGGCGCGTGTAACTGCAGGTAGCAGAAACAGTGCTGTCAGAATCGCAGCAATGGCGAATCCGGCTCGCGACAGGCCAAATTGGCGATTTGTCATTCTCAGCTCCTCCACCTACGCGCAGAGGGAGGAAGTTTAACGAGGCATCGCGGGGAATAGGTAGCCCGACAGCATGCGCTTCATTTCCGCGATCACGCGGTCTCGCTCTGCACGCTCAGGTTGCTCGTAGGCAAAGGCGATCAGGCGCTCGCCAGCCTCGCTCACCACGCGCAACATCAAGTCGAGTTGTGGACTATTGGGAATTCCCAGCCGTTGCAGCATGAAGTTCTTCAACAGCGCTGGCAGTCCAACGCTCGGCGAGGCCTCGCGTTCCTTGGTCGCTTTGCTGATATGACGCCCAAAAGAAATGGCCCGAAAATCCGGATGTCCGTCGAGATACCGGACATACGCGTCCACAACACTGTCGAGAATCTTAGCCGGATTGAACGTCGCCAGGTCGGCGATCTCGCGCTCGAGGGCTGTCATCACACTCAATTCAAGCTCGGCCTTGAACTGCTCAACGTGACGCACCGCGATCGCGTCGATGATCGTCTGTTTGTCAGGGAAGAAACGGTACAAAGCGCCAATGGACAGTCCGGCCTCGATCGCAATTCGCGTGGTGGTGACGTCCTCCAGCGACATTTGGCCGAGCAGAGAACTGGCGGCATCGAGAATGCGCTGAACAGTCTGCTGGCTGCGCGATTGCACCGGAGCGCGTCGCGGCGTCGCGGCGGGGTCTCCTGGCAATTGAGACGTATCTAGCAATTGAGACGTATCTAATTGATTCATCGAGGCGACATCTCTATTTCGGTGTTTTGATGATTGCAATTGTCCCACATCGTGTTCTAAAATGCGAATACGAGTTCGCGTTCTCTTTCTGCAAATTCCGGTCGCGACCTCAAAGGAAATCGTCGCATGGGTGTTCCAGTTTCGCAGATGTGGACGGTCGCAACCTACGTCCTCAAACAGAAGATTAAGGGCCGCAAGCGCTATCCGCTGGTGCTCATGCTGGAGCCGTTGTTTCGCTGCAACCTGGCGTGCGCCGGTTGCGGCAAGATCCAGTATCCGGCCCACGTCCTGAAGCAGAACCTGTCGCCCGAAGAGTGCTTCCGGGCTGTGGAGGAATGCGGCGCGCCGATGGTCTCGATTCCCGGAGGCGAGCCGCTGATGCACCCCCAGATCGCGGAGATCGTTGAGGGACTGGTTGCGCGCAAGAAGTACATCTACCTATGCACCAACGCGCTGCTGCTAAAGGAAAAGATCGACCTGTTCAAACCCAGCAAGTACCTGACGTTTTCGGTGCACGTTGACGGTCAGCGCGAAGGTCATGATTTCTCCGTCTGCCGCGAAGGCGGATACGACATCGCGATCGACGGAATGAAAGAGGCGCTGGCGCGCGGTTTCCGCGTGACAACGAACACCACGCTCTTCGATGGGGCTGATCCCAACAGTGTGCGCGCCTTCTTCGACGAGATGATGGACCTCGGAGTTGAGGGCATGATGCTCTCGCCGGGTTACTCCTATGACAAGGCGCCAGACCAGCAGCACTTCCTGGGACGTGCCCGCACTCGTCGGCTGTTCCGCGCCATGCTGGCGAATCGCAAAGCGAAATGGGTATTCAACCAGTCGCCGCTGTTCCTGGAGTTCCTGATGGGCAAGCGCGACTATCCTTGCACGCCGTGGGGCATGCCGACATTCAACCTGTTTGGCTGGCAGAAACCCTGCTACCTCTTGCAGGACGGATACGCCGATACCTTCGAAGAACTTATGCAGACGACCGCATGGGACAACTATGGTACCGAGTCCGGCAATGCCAAGTGCGCGAACTGCATGGTGCATAGCGGCTATGAAGCCTCGGCGGTGAACGACACGTTTGGCTCGCTCAGCGGTTTCCTGGGCACAGTCCGCGCGACGTTTTCCAGCAAGTACAGAGACCCTGAAGCAGAAGCCATGTTGAAGGAACACATTCGCCCGGTGCATTCCTACAATCCTCTGGTGCAGATCGGAGACCCCACCCTTTCGCCAGAGGAAGGCGAAAGGATGGGGCACCCCAGGCTTGAGGAGACACGGGCATGAGTGAGCCGCAACGCAATCTGACAGCCGACGAATTGGAAGTCGTGGAAGGCACTGAGCACCACAAGATCGAAGGTTGGGTGCCCGAACTTGCGACCGAAGATGACCTGTGCCACGCCCTTGAAGAGGCGTTCGACTATCGCGGAGATGTGACCATTACGCGGAGGGACGGGACTCGCCTCGAAGGCTACATCTTCGATCGACGCAGAGGATCGATCCTCGCGAACTCGGTGGTGCGGCTGATACCGCAGAATTCTCTGGAAAAGGTTTCCGTACCGTACTCCGAGATTGCCGCCGTGGCCTTCACCGGACGCGATACTGCCGCCGGCAAGAGCTGGGAAGCCTGGGTCCGCAAGTATTGGGAGAGGAAAGCCGCTGGCGAAAAGGGAATAGCTCTCGAGCCCGAGTCTCTCGAGTAGCTCGGTTTAGTTGGACAGGCTTAAGTGGCTAATTGCAGATTCTCCCGAGCGGCAATTCATTTCACCCAAACCGTAATGGCGAGAACGGCTGCAGATCAAGAACTGGCTCGCAACCTGTGATTAACGCCGCCATCAGTTGCGCCGTGATTGGCGCCAGCAAGATGCCATCGCGATGGTGTCCGGTCGCCGCGTAATAGCCCGGCAATGACGTCTCCCCGAGGATTGGCAGGTTGTCAGGGGTTCCGGGACGCAGCCCAGCCCATGCATCATGAATCCGCATAGACGCAAGCGCTGGAATCGCATCGATGCCAGACTGGTATAGCGTCTGGATCGTGCCGGGATCGACTCGCTTGTCGAACCCAGCTTCCTCGACGGTTGCACCCAACAGAATGCGACCATCAGACCGTGGAATGACGTAAACCTCGGGCGCTCGGACTACGTGCTGGATGAGCGGTCGCGCATGAGGGGCATCGGCTTGCGGGATTTCGGCTTGTGGAACCAGGCAAACCATCTGGCCTTTGACCGGACGCGTCGGAATGGGAAGGGGCAGGATTTGCGCGGCCCAAGCTCCAGAACAATTTACGACGATCTCGGACGCATATTCGGAGCGAGTTGTCTTGACACCACAAGCGCGGCCATTCGCCTCCAGTACTTCGACTACCGGAGAACCAGTCACAAAATCGACGCCGCGGTGTTTGGCCGCTAGCACCAGGGCGCGACCCAGTCCACGTGGATCGACGCAGCGTTCCGGGAGCAACCAGGTGTTCCCTTGGAGTTGGAGCAAGGGCTCAAGGCGTGACAGTTCGTCCACTGCCAACTTACGAGCGCCAGCACACTCAGAACCTTCTCCGCTCTCGAAGTACGCGATGGTTCCGGTATCGCGAAGATCGACGGACTCGCCCGATTCATCCTGCAACGCATGGACGAATTCTGGATACTGCGCTGCACTGGCGGCAACCAAAGGGTGAAGTTCCGGTGGAATGTGGGGATCGCAACTGGCGATCATGCCTCCGGCGGCGTAGCTGGCTTCGTGGGCGGGCTCCTGCTTGTCGATGACCAGCACGCGAACCCCTTGAATCTTCAGACGCCGAGCGAGCGAGAGCCCGATAATACCGCCCCCAACGATGATTGCGTCCCAGGTTCTCACTTTGCGATTGTAGAGCAGGGGGATCGAAGGAGGAGTCCAGTCGCGCAGCGCCCGCAACTTAGGGCATCGTTTCGGGTCTGTAACAGATATAATCTTTACAGAGAATCTTGATCCATTCATGTCAGATACAGCGGCAAACTGCCGATGACTTGGTCGGAACGTAAGTCCTTTCCAAGGTGTTGAGCTGCGTTTCCGATATGGTGTTCATCGGCTGTCGATACTCTCTACGATTTCAGTAACGGAACGAAAGGGACGATTGATGTACGAAGAAGATGTGACGAACCCTGTGACTACACACCCCCAGAGTAGCGGCTCGGATCACAGCTCGATTTTGAAATACGTACTGCTGAGCGTGGCCCTGCTTTACGTACTGGCCTCCCTTTACTTCATGTATACCTTGAAGGGCCGCTTGGATGCTCTTGATCAGAAACAACAAACACTTGAGTCCGCCCAGACGGAGTTATCCGCACGCCTGCACAGTACCAAGTCCGAATTCAAAGAGGCGTTGACGTCGGAGGTCGGACTGACAAAACAGGAAATCACCCGCCGTGCGGCCGAACTGGAAAAACAACAAAAGGCAGGAGAGGCCAAACTCGCGGCTGCCCAGAGCCAGCAGGGTCAGCAGATTGCTGCCGTCAGCGGGGAAGTGACCGGCGTGAAGACGGAAGTCGGGGCTGCCAAGACCGACATTGCCAAGACCCAGACGGAATTGCAGGCGACCAACCAGAAGCTGGAGCGCACTATCGGCGACCTTGGAGTGCAGAGTGGATTGATTGCACATACCTCGGCTGAATTGGATGTTCTCAAGCACAGGGGAGACCGTAACTACTTCGATTTCACCCTGCGCAAGGGCGCGAAAACTCCAATTTCGACGGTGAGCTTCGAGTTGAAGAAGGTCGATGCGAAGAAGAGCCGGTTCACGCTCAACGTCATGGCCGACGACAAGACCATCGAAAAGAAGGACCGCACGGTTGGTGAGCCGCTGCAGTTCTACACCGGGCGGGACCACTTGTTGTATGAGGTCGTGGTTTTCTCGGCTGACAAGAACAGCATCACCGGATACTTGAGCACGCCAAAAAACGCACCCAAGCCAGTTTCTCCGTCTTAGCGCTTTTGGGAAGCAGCACAGAATTGACAGAGCCAGAGCGAGTCTCTGGCTTTGTTTATGTGACGGCTACTTTGCCGCGGGTGCCGTGCCCTTCTCGTGCAGTACGATCGCCTTCTGATCGTAAGGAAAGATGGTCACGTTTAAGTCCTTGCGTGCGTAAAACTGCTCTTTCGTGATGGGAAAGGCAACCATCACGCTGCCCTTGACCTCGCCTCCCGGCGCGATCTTAGTTTCAACCTTGAGAGGATCGGTGGCATACATCTGCAAATCGGGGAACGCCTGCAGGTAGCGTCCGTAATCGGAGGCCGATGCAGCCTCGTCCACGGACTCGCCCGTATCGGTCATGATGTCGGCTTTGATTTCCTTGATGTACAAAGGTTTGTCGCCGACGTTTCGCAAGGTCACCTGCATCAAGACCATGGAATAGGGATTCTCTTCCTGCTGCATCGCGAAGGCCTGGTCGATTTGGCCTTGGGCGATCGGTTTGGAGCGGAAAATATATCCGACGCCGACGACGAACACCACGACAACGAGCAGGGCAATCGCGAGGGGAGCAATCGGCGGAAGGGTGCGCTTGGCGCTGTCGAATTCTTCCGTGATGGGAACGTGACCGGCGTCGAAATCGCCGCCAGGCTTGGGAAAGTTCGTGTCCGTCATGAGCGCCTCCGGGATGGAGTTGCAACTTTAGCTTACTCTCCAAAGGCTTCGCATTCACCTAGTTTGTAGGCCAGTGGTGCTTCATCGCACGACGGAATTCCTTTTCGGGAAGCGTGTTCAACACATCTTTCGCGGTGAGCCAGGCGCGGCGCGCCTGCAGGATGCCGTACTTGATCTTCTCGAAATGCGACGTATGGTGGGCATCGGTATTGATTACGATCTTGACGCCACGGTCGCGCGCCATGCGGAGGTGAACGTCATTGAGATCCAGCCGGTCGGGATAAGCGTTCAACTCCATTGCGACCTGTTTCTCAGCCGCAGTCTTGAGGACCGCTTCGAAATCGAACTGGTAGGCTTCGCGGCGCAACTGTAAACGGCCAGTGGGATGTCCCAGGATGGCGACGTTCTTGTTGCTGATCGCACTGAGCAGCCGGTCCGTCATTTGGTCCCGTTCCTGGTTGAAGGCGGAGTGGACACTGGCGACCACTACATCCATCTGTTCGAGCACTGAGTCGGAGAGGTCGAGCGAGCCGTCGCTCAGGATGTCGACTTCGATTCCCGTCATGATGGTGATGCCTTCAATCCGATCGTTCGCGTCCTTGATGCGGGCGATGTGCTGCACAGCTCGCTTGTCGTCAAGGCCGTTGGCCATCGCGAGATTCTTGGAATGGTCGGTGATGGCGATGTACTGGTAGCCGCGCATCTTGGCAGCCTCGGCCATTTCGTCGATGGTGTTCTTTCCATCGGTTTCGACAGTATGCATGTGCACTTCACCGCAAATGTCCTGAAGCGTGATGAGATCCGGTAGTTCATGCTTTTCAGCGGCCTCGATTTCGCCGGTATTCTCACGCAGTTCGGGAGGAATCCAGTCGAGCGCCAGCTTGCGGTACAGCTCCTCTTCGGTCTTGCCTGCAGCCCACTTGTTGTCCTTGAGCCGGAACAGGCCGTACTCGTTCAATGTGAAACCCATCTTCAGGGCGCGCTGGCGAAGGGAAACGCTGTGATTCTTGGATCCGGTGAAATACTGCAGACCTGCGCCATAAGAATCGGGTGACAACGTGCGCACATCGACCTGCAACCCAGAACGGAGTTTGAAGCTGACCTTATTGTCTCCTTTTGCCAGCACCTGCTCGATTCCGGGGAAGCGAGCGATTTCTTCAATCAGTGCTGCTCGTTGCTTGTCATCCATGCAGCAGGGACCGGTGATGAGTACGTCGAGATCGCCGACGGTTTCGCGGCCCCGGCGCAGGGAACCCGCGGGGGTAATCGCGTCGATTCCCTTGACGTGCTTCAAGTGTTCGGCCAAGCGCGCGGCGGTGCGGTCGGCCTCGTCGATTAGAAAGCGGCCTGAGATACGGCGATAGTCCTCAATGGCCTTTATGATCTTCTGTTCGGTCTTTTCGCTCATGCGCGGCAGAGTCTGCAACTTGCCTTCCTTCGCCAATCTCTCTACGCCTGCAAGGTCACTGACTTGAAAGGCGCTCCAGATCAGCGCGATCGTCTTTGGCCCCAGGCCCTGGATCTTGAGCAGCTCCAGCATAGATGGTTGATATTTTTGCAACAACTCCTGATGCAGCTTCAGTTTGCCGCTCTGGACCAACTCCTGAATATTGGCGGCCATGCTCTTGCCGATGCCCGGAATCTCCAGCAGTTGCCTGGGATCGGCGGCCAGATCGGATACCTGTTGAGGCAGTCCTTCAATGGCTTCGGCAGCACGGCGATACGAACGAATGCGGAAAGAATCGTCGCCGTTGATCTCCATCAGATCACCGGTTTCGTAGAAAACGTTTGCGATGGCTTTGTTGTCCATGTGGCCCACTCGAGAGAATTGTACCGTGAGATCAGCCGGGGATAACGCACACCTCGACGGGCCCCGGAGGCGCTTTGTCCTGGCTTCGCGCAAAAGAAAACCCAGCCTTTTGGGCTGGGCTCTGACAATCAAAGCGAATTGGCTTTACTGCATCTTCACCACATTCGCAGCTTGCGGGCCTTTCTGGCCGTCAACGATCTCAAACTCCACCACGTCGCCCTCCTGCAGGCTCTTGTAACCCTCGCTCGTCAAGGCGCTGTAGTGTACGAACACATCCGGGCCATCCTCACGTCCGATAAAACCAAAACCCTTTGCATTGTTGAACCATTTTACGGTTCCTTTCAATTTCACTTTACTTTCCTCCGCTCAGCAGGCCGCCCGCAGTGACACCGCAGGCGCCGTTCCTAAATTGCGTCAAGCAGGTTCAAAACAGCGAGCCAGACTCCCGAAGGCATCGAGTTTCCATAGGGATGCCGGCGGATCGGAGTATCGCCTGCCGAACTACGTAGGTAGATTGTGTAGTAGATTTGTGGTGTTGTCAACGCGGTATACAGGCGGCCGGTTGAGGCCAACCGGCCCCGAAAACCAAAGGGTCTTAATGCGGAGTTAATGCAAGCATTCCCAATTCGGGACAGCAAGATTAAGGATCGTCATGCGAGTTCACTTAGCCGATCTTCTCCGACTGTTGCTTGTACCAAAGCACCCCTGCAATGGTTTTTCCGTCTCGGACTTTCCCCCCGACAATGAGCCTCACGACATCTGACAACGGCACCAAGTGATGCTCGATTCTCTCGTCAGATTCCGGTTGGGCCTCGCCGGGTTTGAGTGTCCGAGCCAGGAAGATTGTCATAGTCTCTTCCAGGAACCCTGGACTGGGGTAAAAGAACAGAGCGCGCTTCCATCGTTTCGCTGTGTAACCGGTCTCTTCCAGCAGTTCTCGCTTCCCGGCGGCCAGAGCTTCTTCGCCAGGATCGATTCGTCCGGCTGGCAATTCCAGCATGTAGTTCTCTGCGGCGTATCGGTACTGGCGTTCCAGTAATACGCGCGGCTCTGGGCCCGATTCGTCCACTGCGAGCACGACCACCGATCCGGAATGGCGGATCACCTCACGAATGGCAGTGACCCCGTTGGGCTCATGAACCCGGTCGCGCGTGACATGGAAAACGCGGCCCTTGAAAACTGTTTTCGAGGACAAAACCTTCAGGGACAGCGGAGGAGTCGATTTCTTGGAGCGAGACTGGAAAGAATCAGGAGGGCGGGTTTTGCGTGCTGTCATGGTCTCCACTATAAAGCACAATTGGCAAGATGCAGGCGGAGGGACGAGTCCGATTTGTTATGCTGGCCGCGATGGCAAAAGCAATCACCAGGCGCTTCACGGTCAGCATTGTTGGCCCTGGAAACCTCGGCTCCGTCTTGGCCGTGAATCTTTCGCGGGCTGGATACAGGATTGAGTTTCTTGTTGTACGCTCCCGAAGGCGAATTCCTGCCGCAACAAGAAATCTAGCTCGCCGAGTGAAGGCCAGGATCGTTGCTCTAGGGGAGATGCCGCTCGGTTCCGACCTGGTGTGGATCACGGTTCCGGACGACGCTATTGCCAACGTTGCGGCGCAACTTGCATCGGCCCAGGAGTGGAAGGGAACCACGGCTTTCCACTCTAGCGGAGCGCTCACCAGCGACGCGCTTTCACCTCTTCGTGAAAGAGGAGCAAAGGTTGCTTCGGTGCATCCCGGAATGACTTTCGTTCGTCACTCGGTTCCGCATCTGAAAGGCGTGCCGTTTGGACTCGAGGGAGACGCGGCGGCCGTTCGTTTCGCAAGAAAGGTGGTGCGCAAACTGGGAGGAACGGCCCATCCGATCAAGGCAGAAAACAAAGTGCTTTATCACGCCTTTGGCGCCTTCGCGTCGCCCATGCTGATCGCACTCATGACGGCCTTGGAAAAGGTAGGCAAGGCCGCAGGGATCAAGCCATTGGATCTCAAGACCATGGCGGCGCCGCTGCTGCGACAGACACTAAATAACTACCTGAAGCATGGAGCTTCGTCCTCATTCAGCGGACCGCTCGTGCGCGGGGATGTGGCAACGGTACGCAAGCACTTGCTGGCGTTGGAGAAGGTGCCAGAAGCCCACGCCGCGTATTTAGAACTGTCAACAGCGGCGCTGAAGAACCTGCCGGTGCGGAATCGGCCAGAGATAGAAAAGGAACTGAGAAGAACGGAACACCTCAGGAAGACCGAGAAGGCTTGAAATGATAGGTGTGGTCACAAACTCGTGAATAGATGGCCCATGCGGTCTTTCTTGGTTTGCAGATACTTTTCGGCGTGCTCGTAGGGCTCGACTTCCGCCGATATGCGCTCGACTACTTTAATGCCCGCGTTCTCCAGTGCTGCGACCTTCTCAGGGTTGTTGGAGATCAGGCGCACCGAGTTGACACCCAACTGCTTCAGCATTTCAGCCGGCAAAGTGTATTGGCGGTAGTCAGCGTCGTAGCCGAGTTTCTCGTTGGCCTCGATCGTGTCCAGCCCCTTGTCCTGTAACTCGTAGGCCTGGATCTTAGCCAACAGGCCAATGCCACGGCCTTCCTGCTGTTCGTAGAGCAGAATGCCGGCGCCAGCTTCGGCGATCAGCGACAGCGCCAGTTCAAGTTGCTGGCGGCAATCGCAGCGCATCGACCCAAACACATCGCCGGTCAGGCATTGGGAATGAATCCGGACCAGTGGCGGAGCCGAATGGATGTCACCCATGACGAGAGCGACGGCTTCTTCCTTGCGACGCTCGAACTTCCCTTCGCGAGCGAGCCGGTCGGCTTCGTCGGGAGTTACGCCGTTGGGCAGGCTCTGAAAATCGCCCTCAAAGCCGTGGATACGGAAATTTCCCCAGCGGGTAGGGAAGTTGGCCTCCGCGACCTGTTTAACCAGGGAAGTCGTCACACTTCGATTATAAGCTGTTGAGCCCGTATGCGTTCCGAGTGGCGGAATCAAGGCGCGAGGAATCCTGAATACTAAACGCACCGTTACCTCCCGAAACGGCGACAGACGACCTGATCGGCCGCCTGTCTCAGAATTACGATCGTCATTGGTTAGCGGCTATGGCCCCCGTTATGACCGCTCGAGGCTTGCGATCCGCCACTGGAGCCACCTCCAGAGTAGTGGCCGCCACCGCCTCCTCCGCCGCCGGAAGAACGCGGGGCAGATGCAGCTGGTGCCGAGTAATGCTGCGGGGCTGCGGGAGCGCTGACTCGCGGACTGTAGGCGGGAGCAGCACTGTAGGTTGGTCCCGAACGATTGGTTGGTGCGGGAGCGCTGTAGGAGCTCCGGCTCGAATCATACGGTGACGAGGAAGCACTGTAGCCGCGGGAATTCCCGCCGTAGGTTGAGCTACTTCGAGCGTAAGGCGACCCAGTATAAGCGGGGGCCGCGTTGTAGCCGTATCCGGCTGGCGGCCTCGGCGCAGTGGCTGACGCCATCCCTGGATTCGACTTGGCCGCGTCGTGCGGCTTGCTTTCCTTCTGTTGGTTACCGCCGCCCTGCTTGCTTGGCTGCTGACTGTGCGTAGCTGCAGCCGGAACCTGAGGCACGGGAGTCGCCACATGCGGCGGAGTCATAACACGATTTCCGTTGTTGGCGGACGGATTGTGTGTTGTCGAGTTCGCGCCGCTTGGCACTGCTCCCCCGGCAGACGGAGACTTGGGTACGTCGCGCGAATATCCCGGTTGCGAGGGGTACCCTGGCTGCGATGGGTATCCCGGGTGCGATTGGTAACCGGCATTTGCTGAACCATTATTGGTCCCGCGGTCCGGAGGCCGGGGCACGTTATGCGCGGGTGCCGTCGTTCCAGCGTTGTTCACGTTCGTAGCATGATCATTCGCTCGCGTTGCTGGGGCTGCAGCCTGATTCACGGTTGACGGCGGCCGGGGAACGTTGTGCGCTCCAACAGCCTGCGACGCTGTATTCGGGTTGCGAACGCCCAGGCTCGCAGGCGTTTGCGGGACGTTGTGCGACCCGGCAACCGGATTTGCCTGATGAGCCGGCGGCGTCATCCGAGTTACAACTGGGCGATCCACGGCCGAGCGCGGAGGAATACCTGTGTTGCGCGGCGTGTTCCCGCCTAGGATGGCTCCGCGGTTCGGAGTTACATCCGCCGAGCGCACTACTTCGCCTTTGCCCAACTCTGAACGTGGAACTATGGTTCCCACCCGGGCAATGTTCTGTCCAGACGCCAATGCGGACTTCGGAACTGCCGTAACCGCGCCTGCCACGTTGCGGTTTGCATAGTGCCCGTTGTTGACGTTGTTGCGGTAATAGTTGTTGGATACGTTGTTAATGTTCGTGATGCGCGTGTTGGTCATGTTGACGTTACGAATGTAGTTTTGGCTGACGTATCCGCCACGGTATCCGTGATACCAGGGGTAGAAGGGTTCACCCCATCCCAACGGGAACCATCCGCAACCTCCGCCAAAGCCGAATCCGAAGCCGACGCCCCATCCGGCTCCGCCAATCCAACCCACCAAGGCAGGTGCATAGTAGGGACGCCAACCGACGCCAATAATCGGACCGGGAGCCCAGCCCCATCCGCCTCCCCAAGAAACCCAGCGACCGTAATGGAAGGGAGCGAAGCCCCAAGGTGCGTCGTCGACCCACGTCCATCCCCAAGGAGCAACCCACGCCCAATGGCCGTAGCGATAGGGAGCCCATCCGGCCTGAACCGACGTCGGAACCCAGATGGCTCCGTAGGTCGGGACGGTCTGCCAACGGCCGTAGGCGTCAAGATCTTCGTAACCAATGACTCCGGGGGCGACATAACGGGCCGATTGCGAGCTATCGAGACGTTTGTCGCGAATTTTGGCCCAATCGTCAAATCCATCAGGAGCGGGAGCCGCATAGGCTTCATGCTGCAGGGAATTCTGGCCACTGAAGCGCACCTGCTGGCCGTCGCTGACTTTCACGGCGGGGCCGCTCCCTGTGGCCTCACCATAGCCCTTGCGGACTGTCACCCAAGTTTGGTCATCATTGGGATTCACGTTGAAGCGATAGACGCCCGGCTTCATCACCGTGAACGCCAGGTTTGGGGTATCGACTTCGTAAATCTCACCCGGCTCCAGATGGCGCACGGTGATTTCGAGGACGCCTTGGTCAAGCTGTGCCTGAATGGCGTTGTCGCCAACGTTGGTGAGCGTCAGGCTGCTCTCGGAGTCCATGCGGAGATATCCGCCTCCGACATTCAGCTCAACGCGGGAGTTCTTGTCCGCCCACACGCGGTCGGCAGTGGTCAAGGGACGATTCAAGTTGGCAGCTACCCAGTCGTTGACACCACCCGGCTGCAACGATACTTCTCCAGAGATGTACTGAATGCGTGCGACCCGTGCTGGCGGATCATTGCTAGGGCTTCCGGCATTGGCTGGATCACCCGAATTGTTTGGATAGCTGAGATTGGTTGGAATGCCAGCATTCTCCCCCTCTTGCGCGAGCAGATTCCCCGCGCCGAGCGTTGCCAATGTCAGCGCTACGAGAACCCATACCAAGTGCCGCCGTGCGTTCATCTTGATTCTCCTTCCGCTTATCGGACCCCCCCGAAAGCGAACGTCCAATACTCGCCAGCACGCAGCCAGTCGTGACTGTCACTAATCTAAACCCTTCCTTGATGCTGGTGTTGCGTTAAGAATCGTTACTGATACCGGAATGGGAACAGCGGAAAGCCAGTCTGAAGGGAAGCTTAAGCGCAAGCACCCGGCACGACGCTCAAGACGCATCCTGTCCCAAATCCAGTGTTGAGAAGCCGGCAGTTTGTTATGCTCATCGGTTCGCCCGGAGGAAACCCTTGTTACTAGTGAGAGCCATCATTGTCCTTGCCCTTTTAGCAGCCAATTGCGTTTCACAATCGTCGCAGCCGACGACGACACCAACAACCCCTAAAGTCGCTGCCGTGCCAAGTGAGCCTGGATTGCCCTATACGCCCAGCCTTGATCTCGAGGCCATGGACAGGTCGGTCGATCCATGTGTTGATTTTTACAGTTACGCGTGCGGCGGCTGGCAGAAGAAGAACCCGATTCCACCGGACCAGACATCGTGGAGCGTGTACGGCAAGCTGTATGAGGACAACCTGCAGTATCTGCGGGGACTGCTCGAACAGGCGGCCGTCGCCAAGGACCGTGACCCAGCAACCCAGAAGATCGGCGATTTCTACGGCTCCTGCATGAATGAAACGCTGGTGGAGCAACTTGGGGCCAAACCGATGCAGCCTGATCTGGCAGCTATACAAGGACTGACAGACCGCAAGCAATTGGCGCCGCTACTCGCCAAGTTACAGTTACGAGGAATATCGGCGCTCTTTGATTTCGGGCCGATGCAGGACTTCGACGATTCCAGCCGCATGATCGTGGGGATCGACCAGGGTGGTCTTGGACTTCCTGATCGTGACTACTACACAAAGGACGATGCGAAGTCGAAGGAGAACCGTGAAAGGTATCTCCTGCACGTGCAAAAAATGTTCGAGTTGATGGGTGACTCTCCAGAGACGGCCAGGAAGAATGCGGCCACCGTCATGCGCATGGAGACGAGCCTGGCAAAGGCTTCGCTCACCCGGGTCGAGCGGCGCGATCCGTATAAGCAAAAACATAAGATGACCGTGCCCGAGTTGTACAAGGTCGCTCCCGACTTCGATTGGAATGGCTTCTTCAGCGCGTCGAATGTGCCCAAGTTCGAAGTTCTGAACGTATCATGGCCCGATTTTTTCAAGGATGTGAGCACGCAAATCAAGTCAGCGTCGCTCGAAGACTGGCAGACCTACATGCGCTGGCACGTCGCGCACTCCCGCGCGTCTTTACTGTCTTCAGCCTTCGTCAATGAGAACTTCGAGTTCTATCGCAAGTACCTTCGGGGCGCGACAGAACTTCAGCCGCGTTGGAAGCGCTGTGTTCAGTATGTTGACCGTAACTTGGGCGAGGCCCTGGGCCAGGTCTATGTACGAAGAACATTCGGACCCGAACTGAAAGCCTCGACCGTGGAGATGACCCGGCAAATTGAAGACGCAATGGCGGTGCGAATTCAGCAATTGGAATGGATGAGCCCGGCCACCAAACAACAGGCAATTGGGAAACTCAAGGCCGTCCGCAACAAGGTGGGCTATCCGGATACGTGGCGCGATTACAGTTCAGTGACCGTCGTCCCTGACGATTTTTACGGGAATGATGTGCGAGCCACGGAATTCGAAGTGAAAAGGCAAATCGCGAAGGTGGGTCGACCGGTGGACCGTACGGAATGGGACATGACCCCGCCTACCGTGAACGCTTACTACAACCCGCAGATGAACGACATCAATTTCCCGGCGGGAGTTTTGCAGCCGCCGCTCTATGACGCGAAGATGGATGCTGCGCCCAATTATGGCAATACCGGGTCAACCATCGGGCACGAGCTCACACACGCTTTCGACGACGAGGGCCGCCAGTTCGACGCCCAAGGCAATCTGAAGGACTGGTGGACCAAGCAGGACGCCGAGCAGTTCGTAAAACAGGCCAACTGCGTGGTCGATCAGTATGGCAACTACGTAATCGTCGACGACATAAAGATCAACTCCAAGCTCACGGAGGGTGAAGACGTGGCGGACTTGGGCGGCACAATTTTGGCCTATGTCGGATGGAAGAATGCAACCGAGGGAACCCAGCTTGAGAGCGTGAGCGGACTGGCGCCCGAACAACGGTTCTTCGTTGGATTCGCACAATGGGCCTGCGAAAATCAGCGCCCGGAGAACGAGCGGGTCAACGCCATTACCAACCCGCACTCTCCCGGAAAATACCGGATCAATGGCGTGGTGGTGAACATGCCGGAGTTCGGTAAGGCATTCGGGTGCAAGGCTGGTCAACCCATGATCAAGCCGGACGAGAAAGTTTGCCGCGTCTGGTAGGAAAGGGGATGCCATGCGGCATCCCTTCTAAAAACTTCACCGACTCGCGACTCCACGGCGTGCGTATCTCTTTGCTTATTATTTCGCTTCTATCCAGGGAAAGCGAAACACAGCCAGGGGGTCTTCGCCGTAGCTCACGTCGAGATCGATGTAGGAGTCCGAAACGATCCAGTAATAGCGCTTTATGGAATCGATCAGTAGATTGATGGCCTTGTCCAACTCGCGATTGGTCGTCGACAAGGCTGCCGGTGTCCGCTCGTGATTAGAAAAGTGGGGCTCGACTTGTTGCTTGAGATATAGGCTGAGGCGGTCTAACTCCGCCAGATCTGCGGACAGTTCCTTGACGGTAAGTTTGTCGTGAAGTAGTGCGGGATATTCTGAAACTTGAGTCAACAACCGGCGTAGCGAAAGGGCGGCATCGGGCGCGAACAACCTGCGCAAACGCATGGTGGTCGCATCTGTATATGCGCCCCGCAGCATCGAGAGATAGGCGCTGCCACTCGAAGACAGGTTGGGGTTGGACTGAATAACGTCTGCCTCCAGCTTTTGGTAGAGGTCGCGATCGGTTGCGAGACTCAAAACCTGCTTGCCGATCTCACGGAGTTCTCGCATCGCGCGGTCGCAGAACTGCTTTTCGTTGAGCATAGGCCAGTAGTGTATCGAAAACCGGAGCAGCCCATCTGTGAGGCTGGTCACTGCCAGAATTCAGTGGGAATTGGAAAGGCGACGATGAGCCGTCGCCTTGTAATGAGACGATGTGGAGCGGCACTCGCCAGGTTGCCGCCGGGTCGTTTAGAGAGACACGACTTTCGATCGGGCTAACCGGAACGAAGCGCGTTTCTTGAGGCGCAGCCGTCGCACGCTACCGTTTCTTCTTCTTGGCAACCTTCTTGACGGCCTTCTTCTTGGTGGCCGCCTTCTTCTTGGCCTTGGGGTTGGCTGTCTGTTCCCCGGTGCCCCTCGGTGCCATTGGGTTTGCTGCCTGTTCTCCAATTCCCATGACTTTCTCCTCCGAACAAATGGTTAGCCCCTGAATCCATGGAGCTTTGCTACTTCGGGCACGATAACACGATTCACTCTCCAGTGGCGCAGATAGTTGAGGCAAGCATCGACAACTGACAACAAAAGTCCTCGGCAGACTTCGTCGCCGCGGCGTTCTGTCCCGCGCGTGACACTTTACGCAGTGTCCATAGCTTTGGAGTATATGTACATCTCGTGATATTTTGGGCAACCGAAAGTGGAATCGCACCAGGCCTGCCGAGGTAGAAGCGACCTGGTTCTCACGGATTACGAGACTGCGATTGCATTGCCTTCGTTCAATTTCCGGACCCGCTTGAGCAGGTACCTTGTCCGCTCCCAAGCGTTCTGGCGACGGAGCACTGAGCCTGGGATGCAGACAATTGCTGATCGCTAAGGGTTATCAGGTAGCACCATCTTCAAGAATGGTATAGCCACCATTGCCGGTTGATCCCAAATTAGTAGACCAAGATGCCAGGATGCCTGACGGGCTGATGGAACTGGCGTCACATGTCGGATTGCCTGCATGATCGGCTGCGATGACATTGACTACTCCATCAGTTGATTTGAATCGCGGTGAGTCGATTTGCCATCAGATCATTACGCAGTGAGAGCACGAGCAAGCCGTCTATTACCTTCACTGGACATCCACAGCACTCGACCAATTGCTGCTTTTGATCAAACACGTAAATCACGGCGCACAGGTCAGGTCCGCTCAACCCCGGATTGGAGATTCGTATCGTCGTATCGGGTCCGTTCTGCGGGAGGTGGAAATAGACGATATTCATCTCAGGTTGTACAGTCACTGCTGCGGCGCCCACTACTGCCTGATAAGTCGTATGTCGTCCCATCCGTGAACGATCCGATAGCGCTGAGTTGCCGTTAAGCAGCATGTTCCGCCTGCTCCACTTCTGCGATGCACTGTTCCTGCTCGATCCTGCTCCCGGAGCGGGCTATCCATACGCATCATTTAGTTATTGAGATTCGCAGATTATAGTGACACGCGGATAATCTAAAAGGCTCCCTTTCAGAGTTGTCATCACGAGCCATGATTTTGGGCGCGAGGAATCTCGGATCAGACAAAAGAACAGATCCCCTCGCTCCGCTCGTGATGACGAACCTGCGAGGTCCATCTCATAAAACTGCCTGGATCCGTCGTCGCCATCTGTGGCCAGCCTGTCGTCCTCGGGGCTTCATGCCACGCTGTAAACGCCGTTACTGGGGTCGCTCAGGGTGGTCATGTCCGGTATGCCTGCAGACTCTTCAGAAAAATGAATGTATTCTGGCGGTCGTATCGAAGGTAGAATGCTCAGTACTCGGAGAACGATGAACATGCGCTGCACGTACCGGTTGATGGCCTTGAGTTGTGCGTTAGCTTGTTTGGGGTCTTTTGCGTCAGCACAAAACGCATATTACAAAGACGAAATATTTGGAGGCTACTCCTGGTTGGCCCCGAATGGATGGGAAGAACTGGACTACAAGGCCAATAACATTCCGAACGCCTTCGCGGTTTCGAACACCTATTACTTTTGCCGCTTTTGCAATTTGGGCTGGCTGTTGGACGGCAGCGGACACTACAAAGGTGGAACAACGCCTCCGAACTTGCTGAACGGCTCCGACGACAGCACCGGTGTGGGCTACGCCCTGACAGGACTGCAGTACAAATGGCACAACGAGAAGTTTTCGCCCTTCGTGCGGGGACTGCTCGGCGCGGCAAACATCTCTCCCGACTGCTGCCACGGCACGAAGTGGGACTTTGCTGCCGGAGGCGGAGGCGGCCTGGACTGGAACCTCTCGCGACGCATTTCGCTGCGGCTCGTTCAGGCCGACTATATTTACTCGAGCTACCCACACATTTTCCAAAGCAACCATCCGAGTGAGTGGAACAGCGTACGGCTGGCCGCAGGACTGGTGTTCAATTTCGGCAGCAAAGACTGCAACCCCCAGCCCAAGTCGTGCACGGTAACAGCTGCAGCAGCGACGGAGGTATGGGCGGGAGAGCCGGTGAAGTTTTCGGCGAGTGGCAGCAATTTCCCGGCCAAGGACACGCTGCATTCTTCGTGGAAGTCGAGTGGCGGCAGGCTGTCAGAAGCGAATGCGGCGGCGACCGAGATCGATACCACCGGAATGGCGCCGGGCAGCTATTCCATTAGCGCGACCATCACCGATCCCAAAGTCAAGAAGATGAACTCGGCGACGTGTTCCGGAACATTCATCATCAAGCAGCCGCATCCACCGGTAGTCAGCTGTTCAGTCGCTCCTTCCGCGATCAGTGTCGGCGAGTCGGCGCTTGCCACCTTGGCGGCCGGCAGTCCCGACAACCGTCCGTTAACTTACAGTTGGTCCGCTTCTGGTGGCCAATTGAACGCGAGCGGCGCGTCCGCCACGCTGACGGTTACTAAAGCCGATCTGGGCAACATCATCACAATCACGGGGACCGCGAGCGACGGTGTTACTCCCCCGCAGAATAGCAGTTGCACGGTCACTGCCAGAATACCGGCGCCCGAGAAGGAGAAGTGCATCATCATCGACGACTGGGGCGAGTGTACCTTCGAAAAGGACCGTAAGCGGCCGTGGCGTGTCGACAACGACTGCAGAGATACCCTCGACAAGCTTGCACTACGCCTTGAGCAAACGCCCGATGGCAAGTTGGACATCGTGGGCTACACTGACGAGAAGGAACTCGTCCGCGATAAGACCCTGGGCGCTCAGCGCGCTGTGAACGTCAAGTACTACCTGACCATGGACGGGCCAAACAGGGTTGACGCAAATCGTATACAAGCTCGCCAGGGCGGCATCGAGGAAGGCAAGGCGACCCACTTCTACTTCTTGGCCTCGGGCGCGCTGTGCAGCGGGCAACTGGAACAAGGTACCGTGGTGGACGAAACGCGAGTGCAGGGAAAGTCGAGGATAGCGCCTACTCAGCGGAAGGGCACCACCAAAGGCAAGCCGGCGGCTCCGCCGAAACCATAGCGGAAGGGCGATACGCGACTCTCAAGGCCAGCAGCCAACTCCTCGCCGCAAACGGGAACGGCGGCGCGTCCTGGGGAGGACGACTCGGCCGCAATTCGTCAAGAGTGAAAGAGAATAGATGAACGTTGGTCAATGGGTTGGTCGTCGCCGCGCTGCTGTGCTGTTGCTCATCTTTCTTCTTCTGTCCTGCGCTCTCGCCGAAGAGGGCGTTCTCCTGCTGATCGTCACTGCGAACGGGCCTCACCCATTTCCCGGAGTGGCAATGGGCACTGCGGGCGGAGCCGCTTCATCACAAACCACCGACCAGAATGGAAAAGTGAGACTCAAACTCGCCGCAGGTACCAAACCCAGCGCTTGGGTGACTCTCCTCATCGGGAAAGCGCCCAATGGCATCTCGGTAGCGTTCATTTCGCCTTATGACGGCCGGGTCCGCGTCCCACCCTTCGACAACGAACAAGAGAATCGTGTTCTCGTGGAGTTGGCAGAACGCGGTGACAAGGCCATGCTCGAAAGCGGCCCTGGGATGCTGGCGATACACGCTGCTGCCACAACTGCGGCGTCAGCGCAGAAGAAAAAGCCCACCAACCCCAGTTCGCGGGACTACCGCCGTCTTCCGTACACCGTCGCATTCAACCCGCCTCATCTGCAGACTGTTTCGTTGCGAGCGAGCATTTCTCCGCCGGACTACGGCGATCCAACGGGTCCCGACGAGGAACTTAACCAGGCCGCTCTGGAAGCTGCCGCACAAACATTCGGGTTATCCGTCAAGGACGTTAAGGATTCGATAGCAATCTGGGGAGGCGACGCGCTGGTGTGGGGAGAGATCATGCTCACCGCCTCGGTAGAAGCCGGGGGCACCGACCCGTTCTCCTACATTCGCACCATCAACCAGGACATACAATTCGGCTCAGGAATCTGGGGCCTGCGCGAATGCAGTCTCCAGCAGGTACTGTTGAAGTTCCAACAGCGAGATCAAAAGCGATTCTCGGAGATCATGGGCATTGACACGGAATGGCTCAGTAAAACCATTGCCGGTTCCTGCGAAGCTTCGGTCAATGCTGCGCTCCAGCGTATGCTCGACGAATCCGGTCATCTGTCCGCGCTCTGGAGAGCCAGGTTAGAAAGCCTTGGCAACGAACACTCATTTCAGCATGTGCAGGTACAGGAAGTGCAACTTGGCGTGAATGAAGCTCGAAACCAGGCATCGGCTCTCGGGCTTCAGTCGGATCAAGCCGTGGCATTTCTTGCCGCTCCGGCCATCAGACGCCTACTCAGCGCCGCGCCACCCCTGCGTGAGAGCTATTTGCAGGATGTCGCGAGCTTTACGCAGCAAATTGGGCGCCCACCGGACGAACGGAAGAGACTGCTGATCCTGAAAGACCGGACCATCGAATCCTGGAAAGGGCAGCCAGGAATCTCACCTGAGACGACTTCAAATTTCGTGTCGCTGGTTGATTTGTTTTCCGACGGAAGCGGAACGGTCTCCGGGAGACATTATGACCTGGACGATTTTGGCATGGGAGCAAGTGGCACCGACGATGTGTTCGACTCACTCGGCGAAAAGCAACTCTTCGACCTGATAAACCAGGAGCGCACGAAACAAGGCAGCCCGCCTCTCGAGGTGGATCCTCGCCTAACCCAGGCCGCACGAAAGCACACTGAGCTCATGGTACGAAATCATTCGCTTGACCACCAGATTGGCGCCGAGCCCCCAATGGAGGCCCGCTTCAGCAATGAGAATTTGCCTTCTGACCAGCAAGCGGAGAATATCTCCGTCGCTCCAAACGCAGCAGCTAACCATGAGAGCATGATGCATTCGCCATATCACCGTGCCAACATTATGGATCCCGATTACAACGTAGTCGGCGTGGGTGCGGTGCAATACGGCGGAGCGCAGTGGGTGACGCAGGATTTTGCGCACCGTTTGCCCGAGTATTCCGAATCGCAGGCCGACGACCTTTTGCAGAAGGCGATCAACCAATACGCAAAGCAGCATGGCCTGCCCCCGCCCACGCGTAAGCCTCGGGCACAGCTGCAAAACATGGCTTGCGACATGGCAAAAAAGGGCGCCGTAAACCGGGAGGCTCCGGCCCTACTGCCCGGAGTGAACAGCGTCGTGGTATGGAGGACGGGGAATCCGTCGGAACTTCCGCCACAGACGGAGGCGCAGCTCTCGAAACCGATGGAGGCCGGATATTCCATGGGAGTTTGTCTCGCTCCCAGCGTGGGCCACGCGGGAGAAATCTATTGGGTTGTGATGATCACCTATTGATCAGCGTTTTGAGGCTTTCGATCTGACTTTGCCGCTCGCTGGTGAAAGTCGCTTTCTCTCGACCATGCGATTAGAGTTCGCGAGCGTGGGTAGCGCTGAGGGTTGCGACGCAACCCTGCCCCGCCAAGAAAAATCACCGCCGTCACTTTTGGGTTTTCTTCTGGGTTACGGGTACGCCCACGCCATCAGGGAGATTCGGGCAGGTGCGGCTATAGCGGAAGCTCGCACCCATGTACTGCCTCCACTCGGCTTGCGACAGGTTGCGGTTGGCGCGTTCGCACGCGCGTGAGATCCACGAGATTGGGTCCACGTTCCACAGCCGCGCCGTCATATCTCTGCTCCACGAGGCGAGCATCTTGCCATCCGGGCTGAAGGCCACGTTAATCACGACGTCGGTGTGGCCGGTAAGCGGCCGTCCAATCTGTTGGTGGGTGGCCACGTCCCACAGCCGCACGGTCTTGTCATTACTCCCTGAGGCAAGTGTCTTGCCATCCGGGCTGAAGGCCACACTATTCACAGGTTGGCTGTGGCCAGTGAGTGCTCCTCCGAGAGGTTGGCGGCTGGCCACATCCCAGAACCGCACGGTGTGATCGTGACTCGCTGAGGCGAGGCTCTTGCCGTCCGGGCTGAAGGCCACGTTGTTCACAACGTCGGTGTGGCCGGTGAGCGGTTCTCCAATCTGTTGCTGGCTGGCTACGTCCCACAGTCGCACTGTCTTGTCATAACCC
This sequence comes from Terriglobales bacterium, assembly GCA_036512955.1. Lineage (GTDB taxonomy): Bacteria > Acidobacteriota > Terriglobia > Terriglobales > Acidobacteriaceae > DASRAA01. The sequence goes on along the minus strand of DATBZX010000254.1, from coordinate 6,089 downwards.
ACCGAGGCGAGCGTCTTGCCATCCGGGCTGAAGACCACGCTATTCACGACGTCGGTGTGGCCGGTAAGCGGCCCTCCAATCTGTTGGTGGGTGGCCACGTCCCACAGCCGCACTGTCTTGTCGTAACCCGCCGTGGCAAGCGTCTTGCCGTCCGTGCTGAAGACCACGCTATTCACAACATCGGTATGACCCGTGAGCGGTTCTCCAATCTGCTGGTGGCTGACCATATCCCACAGGCGCACCGTCTTGTCATAACCCGCCGAGGCAAGCATCTTGCCATCCGGGCTGAAGGCCACGCTATTTACAGCCTCAGTGTGGCCGGTGAGCGGCCCTCCAATCTGTTGGTGGGTGGCCACGTCCCACAGCCGCACTGTCTTGTCGTAACCCGCCGAGGCGAATGTCTTGCCGCTCGGGCTGAAGGCCACGCCGTACACAAAGTCGCTAGGGTCTCTGAGCGGTTCCTCAAGCCGCTGGTGGCTGGCCACGTCCCATAGCCGCACCGTCTTGTCTCTGCTCGCCGAGGCGAGCATCTTGTCGACAGGGCTGAAGCTCACGCGCCTCACCGCTTCGGTGTGGCCGTTGAGCGGGTCGCCAATCTGTTTGTGGGTGGCCACGTCCCACAGACGTATCGTCTTGTCGCCGCTCCCTGAGGCGAGCGTCTTGCCATCCGGGCTGAAGGCCACGTTATTCACAACATCGGTGTGGCCTCCGAACGCTTCTCCAATCTGTTGCTGGCTGGCCACATCCCACAGCCGCACCGTCTTGTCGCTGCTTCCCGAGGCGAGGGTCTTGTCATCCGGGCTGAAGGCCACGGTAAATACTTCGTCGGCGTGACCTCTGAGTGGTTCTCCAATCTGTTGGTGTCTGGCCACGTCCCAGAGTCGCACCGTCTTGTCGCTGCTCCCCGAGGCGAGCGTCTTGCCATCGGGGCTGAAGGCCGCGCTATTCACAGGTTGGCTGTGGCCAGTGAGTGCTCCTCCGAGAGGTTGGCGGCTGGCCACATCCCAGAGTCGCACGGTGTGATCGTAACTCGCTGAGGCGAGAACCTTCCCGTCCGGGCTGAAGGTCACATTGTTCACAACGTCGGTGTGGCCGGTGAGAGGTTCTCCAATCTGTTGGTGGCTGGCCACGTTCCACAGCCGCACTGTCTTGTCGCTGCTCCCCGAGGCAAGCGTTTTGCCATCCGTGCTGAAGGCCACGTCATTCACAACGTCGGTGTGGCCTGCGAGCGGTTCTCCAATCTGTTGGTGGCTGGCCACGTCCCACAGCCGCACCGTGTGATCGGCACTCGCCGAGGCGAGCATTTTGCCGTCGGGGCTGAAGGCTGCGCTGTACACACCGCCGAGATGGTGAAGATATGCACGGAGTTCGGGATTGGATTGGAAGGTCAGGAAGAGGCTGCTCCGTGCCTCATAAGTCTGGGCAAAGTCAAACCCCTCGATGCTCAAGAGGGAAGCGAGATCCAGTTGGCTGTCCGTGTGTAAGAGAGCGGCCGTCGCCAGCCTTTCGGAATTGGCGATTCTCAACGCGTCTTCGGCCCTTTTCCACTCCGATCCAAACGTCACGACGAGTGCGAGGAGCACGACGCCAACCGCACCGAACCCCGCCATGCGTCTGCGCTGCCGCCGGACCTTTGCTCTCTCCCGCTCCCGGTCCCGATGTTCGCGTACCACCTGAGTCAGCAGGTCATGGGTAAGCTCCACGCGCTCCGTGCCGCGCAGTGGTTCGATGCGCAATACTCTCCTGTCCACCAGCAGTCGCAACTCCCGGTCGGCCACGCCGTGGACGCTGCGGGCGTCGTCGATGTCACAAGGCTTCCGGAAACCACGCTCGGTAATAAGTTCGCTCTCGATGAAGCGCTGTACGTGCTGCGGCAAATCGCCGACCGACTTCGCGTAGTAATCGGAAATGATGGACTGTCCGCTACCCGCCAGGAGCTCCGCATCGAACGTTGCCTTGCCCTGTGCCTTTCGCTTTTCGTTGAGGCCGCTGCACAATAGGCTCAACAGTGCCGGCTCGACCGCAAGCTCCCCCACGCTGTCCGGTGTCTCTATCGCCTTACCCACTCCATCGCCCTGCGCAGCCGCCACAAAGTCCACGATCTTCTGCGCGAGCTCATGGTCTACGAGGTGGGGCGCGGTTTCATGAACAGCCTCGAAGGCCCGCTTCGCGGACATCGGCAGCAAGCGCAGACGGTTACGTAGAATGGAGGGCAGTTCATGTTTCCAGCCTTCCACTGCAGGCAGGAAGTCCTCACGAAAACTCAGCACCACCTTGTAGCGCTGACTGTCAAGGGAGAGGGACTCGCCGCCCTCAACGTTGCCTGACAGCGTGGCGGGCAGGCGGTTTTCGATAAGGTCTGCCAGATCAATCCGAAGTCGGGCGACGGCAGCGGGGTTCTCCGCTCCCAAGGTAAACACTTCTTCGAACTGATCGAAAACAAATACAGGCGTGAGCAAGTGGTTCTGCTCGCTCCACAGCTCCAGCCGGGCGCGGTGCAGGTAGCACCACAGCGATTCGCCATCGTCCATGGCAGGAGCATCGATGCGTCGAGCTTGGAGCTGAGTGCGCAGGGCAAACTTGAGCTGTTCGATGAGAGGGGCGGCGCGATCACTCAGATCGAGCCGCACATATACCGGAAGGTAGTGCTCTTTCCGCATCAGAGGAAAGAGTCCCGCCTGGACCAGCGACGTTTTCCCAAGTCCCGAAGCGCCAAACAGGACAGTGAGAGGAGCGTTTAGCACCAGCCGGCGCAACTCCGCGCTTTCGTTCTGTCTGCCATGGAAGAATCGCTCGGCTCCCTCATCGAAGGAACCCAGCCCCGGCCAGGGGTTCTGCTCGTCGATCGCGACCTTAACGGCAGTAGTCATGATGCTCTCGCTCTCCGCAGGTTGCGCAACTGCTCGCGGAGTTCCGTTTTAAGGTCCTCGGATATCTGGCCTGCGGGTGCGTGGCAGTATTGCACCACCTTGAAGGCCTCCGGAACCAGCGCATAACGGCCCATGGCGCCAGCGTAATCAGGATCGATGACGATGGGAAAAATGAACTTGCGGCCCTGTATCCTCTTGGAGCGCTCGGCGGCTTCACTCCATTCCAGCCGAAAGTAGCCTTCCGTGCGCCGCTCGGTGTTGGCCGACAACAGGGGCAGAAACAAACTACAGCGCTGGACGGCGCTCCGGAGATGTTGGTCCCAGTTGTCGCCTGGCTTCAGTGCGGTTTTGTCGAACCACGCCACATCGCCGCCGATCTCCTGCAGATCGGCAAACAGATTCTTGGCTGCTCCGATGTCATCACTGGAGTAACTGATGAAAATAGTTCCGCTCGCGGAAAGTTCCGCCGATGGGCCAGGCTGGGTCACATCAGCCACGGGGGTTGCCGCGCTGGCCGCAGGATTGCGCTCGCACCAGCGCCGATAGAGCTCAGCCACAAATGCTCGAGCGTCGGTTGGATAATAGCGAGAGTCCTGGCTAAAACGCTCGAGGAACACGGTGAAATCTTGGTCCTCTGGGCTTTTGTGACCCACGAAAAACTCCTTCTTGTTACGCTGGTCGGAAGAGAGCCGTTCCGAGTTGGACAGACGCAAGAAGAAGCGGCTGAGCCAATCAGCAAAGTTGCAGCCGATCAAAAGCAGGTTGCGGCTGCGCACCTGAGAGAACATCCGCTCGGGCCCGTTTCCGGCTTGCAATGTATAAGCGAACTCCAGGACGTCTTCGTCGTGAAGAGCATAGAAGGGAGAAACATCGGCTTTTCCGAACAAATAAAATACGGCGGCGTATTTCGATGACATTACCTCAGGGATGTCGCGACGCCGGTCGGTAGGTAGCTTGGGCGCATACTCGATCTCATCTGTCTGCCTGAGACCATCGAAGCGCACAGCATCGAGAGTTCGCGCCAGGAGGTCGTCTGGCGTAGTAGTGGCGAATAGATCGAAGTGCCGGATGGCTGCCAGTTGGCGGAGGGGTTCGGTATCCACGGCATGTTCGGCAAGGACTTTGATGAGAATGTCGTTGACGGGCCGGTACAGATCCTTGATGCGTTTCCCGGCTCGAGCCAGGACGCAGACTGCATCATTCATTTCATGGTGTTCGCGCAGGACTTCACCGCCAGACGACGCAGTTGCTGACAATCCGTACTTGCTCAGCAGCCGCTCGGCGACCACGCGAAGCAAGGAAACCGGCTTCCCGCCCTCTTCGATTGCGAGCAACTCGTTACCCACGACCGGGATGACGCGCCCATCTTCGATGAAGGCAAGCAGATCCTCCCAGAATTCTTCGGGATCGAACAGTACAGCCCCTACGGACATACTTCCTCCGGCCAGCCGACTTTGTCGCTCGTTGGCTCAGCGCAATTGAACCTGCGAAACAAATTAGCGCTAATCGGTTGAGTTGGTTGAAGTTCTATCACACCGGAGGTGGATTCTGCATCAAGGTTCGTCGCCCTCGCGAAGAGTCACATTACCTTCCGTTTTGGTCTTGGAAGGGCCATTGCGTCGGGTTGCGTGCAGCCGATTGGCTGGATTCGAGGATGAGAACGATGCAGAACGTCTGGCACGGGGTCCGACCTTTCGGCTAATGGGTTCGGAAAAAATCTGGGAGCGGAGAGCGGCGCTGTCGTGAGCGATTAGCCAACGCGGTTGTTGTAAAGCAGTCGTTATCGGGGAGACAAGGAACAGCGGCGTCGCTGTAAATGAAACAGGCCACCGTCTGGCGTCGGTGAGCTGCGGGACCGACTCCACCACCGGAACGGCAGACGGGATTCTCCACCACGCAATGACCGCTGCAGCCAGCACTACCATAGCGGCTGCTGCGGCTGCGCACATCCGATGGTCCGCGAATCATGGTTAATAGCAGCTACCGACGAGCTGCCGGACTCTGACAGGGCTTCCAGCGCAAACGCCAAGTCCGATGCCGATTGGAAGCGCAGTTCAGGGTTCTCCTCCAGACAGCGATGCACGATGCGTAGCAGAGCCGGAGGAGTACTGGGCACAATCTGCCAAACACCAGGCAGGTCCTCGTTCAGGATGGCGGTCATCGCCTCGGTTGACGTCGGCTTGCGAAATGCGCGTTTGCCAGTCAGCATCTCGTACAGGATCCCGCCAATGGCGAAGATGTCGGCGCGATGGTCACCCGCTTTTCCACGTACCTGCTCAGGAGACATGTAGCCGACGGTGCCCAGCACGTGACCAGGATCAGTTTGATCATGCAGAGTGACGGTGGGACCGTCTGGTCCGCCTGCACCTAACAGGCCGAGGACTTCAAAGAGGTCAATCTTTGTACCTGCGGTCAGCGCCATTGGTGCCGCGCATTATTAACCCGCATTTCAACGGCGATGACAGGGTCATCAGACGGGCGGAAATCCGCCGAAATACCTTGCTGCCATTCCTAAGGGAGACCCTCCCGTAAGTAACTTAAGGAAGCCGCCCACGGCGTAAGCAGGTGATTCGCTCGCGGGGCGGGGAAGGCGGGTTGCGAGGCTGGGGTAAGACGCGAAGCCGTGCCGATGTCTGCAAACAGTTGGTGGCTTGGCGCGATCACGCTTGTCAAATGTCGACGGGACTGTGGACTTGGAATCCACACCAATGGAGTCGCCGGCGTATTTTTTGTTGAAACGTATTTTTGACATTTCTTTTTCGCTGTTCATGATCGCTTTTACAGGGCCGCTAATACTGTTGATCGCACTTGCGGTCAAAGTATCCTCTCCGGGACCGGTTTTGTTCCGGCAAGAGCGCGTTGGCCTCAACGGAGTGCCGTTTGCGATGTATAAGTTTCGAACCATGCGGGTGGCGGGTTCCGCCGAGACCGATACCAAGTCGACGGTAAAGGATGATCCTCGCCGTACCGCGGTAGGGAGCTTCCTGCGAAAGACGAGCCTCGACGAGTTGCCACAGTTCTTCAATGTTCTCAAAGGCGAGATGAGCGTTGTCGGGCCGCGCCCCGAGCGTCCCCACATTGTTAAGAGGTTTCTGGAAGAGGTTTCCCATTACGAAAGCCGTCACCGCCTCAAGGTGGGCATTACGGGCTGGGCTCAAGTCAATGGCTGGAGAGGCGACACCTCCATTCAGAAACGATTTGAGTTCGATTTGTATTACC
>DATBZX010000253.1:0-16860 GCA_036512955.1 Terriglobales bacterium | reverse complement strand
GGTGCGTCGTCGGGATCAGGTCGCTCGCGTAGCACACTGCTGTGCCGCCGCTGCGCACCACGACAATCTGCATGTCTCGGGTGTGTCCCGGAAATACGCGCACGGAAATGCCTGGCGCGATTTCGGCATCCCCGTCGAGCAGCGCCATCTGTCCGCTCTCGACCAGCGGGTCGTAGTTGTCGGTCAGGTAGCTCACCCGGTCGCGTTCGTGCTGCTCGTGCGCGTGCGCCAGCTCGCCCTTCTGTACGTAATACTTAGCCCGCGGAAAAGTTGCCACCGCCTTGCCGTCACGATAGTGGGTGTTCCATCCGCAGTGATCGAAGTGCAAGTGCGTGTTGATGACGATATCGATTTCGTCGGGCGACACGCCAGCTTCCTCAAAGCTCTTCATCAGCCGGACCTGGTTCTTGTAGATGGAGCGGCTTTTTTCGTTGAGCTTCGGCCCAATGCCCGTCTCAATCAGGATGGTGCGCTTGCCGTCGCGCACCAATAGAGAATTCGTTCCCACGGTGAGCATGTTGCGCGCGTCGGGCTGAATGCGCTTCTCCCAAAGCACCTTGGGCACAACGCCGAACATGGCACCCCCGTCGAGCTCGTAGGTCCCGTCGGAGAGAATCGTCAGTTCGTTGTCGCCAACCGTCAGTCTAAGCACAAGCCATCCCCCTAATTCTCGAGACCTGTCGGGTCGGAGTTCTTCCATTCGTCGCCATAAGACGCGTGGAAGAATCACATAACTATATGATAAATAAACTACTTACTAGATAATGTAGCGATGATGCGGTCAAAATCGTCGAGCGACGAATACTCCAGTAGGATCTTCCCTTTTCCTTTTCGGTCGGTGATGGTCACCCTCACCCCCAACGCCCGTTCCAGTTCCTTTTCGGCTTCCTTGACGTTCGGATCTACCTGCCGTACCTTCTCGACTTTCTCCGGCGGATGCATCAGGTTGGCGACCGCATCTTCGGTCTGGCGCACCGAAAGCGACAGGACGGCCACCCGCTTCGCCAGATTCAACATCGCTTCTTCGGAATCGAGTCCCATTAATGCCTTGGCATGACCGAAGGTGATCTGGTTGGCTTCGACGAGACTCTGCACGGGCTCCGGAAGACGCAGCAAACGCATGTAGTTTGCCACCGAGGACCGATCCTTACCGGTGCGCTGCGCCATCTGCTCCTGGGTCAGGCCAAACTCGCGTCCCAGCCGATCGAAAGCGCGCGCTTGCTCGACAGGGTTCAAGTCCTCCCGCTGGAGGTTCTCGATGATGGTCATCTCCATCGCCTGCTCGTTTGATACTTGCCGAACGATGGACGGCACCGTCGCTTTCCCTGCCTGCTGCGAAGCCAGCCAGCGGCGTTCGCCGGCGATAAGTTGATACCGTCCCCCGGGGATTGCACGCACCGTAATAGGTTGCAGAACGCCGGTGGCCTTGATGGAATCGGCCAACTCCCGCAGCGCCGACTCATCCGCATGGCTGCGGGTCTGGTAGGGATTGCGGTCGATTAATTCGATCGCAAGCTGGTGAATCGCCTCGCCCTGGTGCACCACCGGGGACGGTGGAGCTGCGGCTGGAGCTTGGCGCGAGGGCAAAAGCGTGTCCAATCCGCGGCCCAGAACTTTTCGTTTGTCCATCATAACTCATCTCTTTCTAAGTATTTAGCCAGCGGCTTCCGGCTGCGCGGCGGAGGCTGGTTGTGTCCTCGGATGGTTGGTTCGCTCCATAATCTCTTGCGCCAATTGCAGGTAAGCCTCGCATCCCCGCGAACGAGGATCATAGAGCAGCGCCGGTTTCCCGTGGCTCGGTGCCTCTGCCAACCGGATATTGCGTGGAATCGTCGTTTCGCACATCAGGTCGCCAAAGAATCCCTTTAAGTCAGCCGCGACCGACTGCGCCAGGTTCGTACGGTCATCGAACATGGTGATCACAACGCCCTCGACCGCCAGCCCTCGGTTCAATTCATGCTTAATCCGGTCGATGGTATCGAGCAACTCAGTGACGCCTTCCAAGGCGAAATACTCTGCCTGCATTGGGATCAGCACGGCGTCGGCCGCCACCAGTGCGTTGAGCGTGAGCAAGTCGAGCGCCGGCGGGCAGTCGAGGATGATGAACTCGTAGTTCTGGCGCACCGGTTCGAGCGCGTACCGCAGCCGATATTCACGGTGATCAACAGGAACCAACTCGATATTGGCGCCAATGAGGTTCTTGTGCGCGGGGATGGCGCTGAGATTCTCAACTTCCGTCGTGCTGCTGGCGTCAGCTGCAGAGACCTCACCCATCACGACTTGGTATGTATTCGGGCGGTTGGGATCGCGGCTGAAACCAACGCCGCTGGAGGCGTTCGACTGGGGATCGCAATCGACCAACAACGTCTTTGCGCCTAAGGATGCCAGAGACGCCGCAAGATTGATGGCAGTTGTGGTTTTGCCCACTCCGCCCTTCTGGTTGGTGACAGCGATGACCCGGCCCACGATAAGGGAATCCTCGGAGAAAAGCTTAGACTTCGCTGAGACCGAGAGCAACCTCATTGGCTGGTCGCGGAGCAGTTTCCATAGGAAAAACTGTGCAATACTCGCATGTCTCTCCGGAAGCCGCTGATTCGGTGGCAGGTAGGCGAGCGGCTAAGCTGTGAGTATCTGGGGCGGAATTGTTCCACGTGGAACAGTGCGAGATTGTGCGCGCTGTGTTGGCGCGATACGAACAGCGCAGACTTGCCTAGCTCTTGCCGCACTGCCCCTTATACGCGCGGCCCGATGTTCCACGTGGAAACGTCGGTTGAGAGGGCATCTCAGTGGGAATAGCCTAGCGGTTATACGGATACTAGAGCTCGCCAGAAACGATCACACTACAAGCAATAATCAAGGCATATTTCCCACTGGAGTTAACAATTACAGATTAATGTTATACATATCTCCCACTTAGACATAATCTAAACTCATTGCGCCGCCGATTGCCAAGCTGACCGACGGGATCGGTTTATAGTGAGCCAGATGCGCAAGTCGATTAACTCTGTGATTTTATATAAATCCCACTCATAACTATTAAATAGCGTTATTTTTGTTTGTTTTTCCACTGGAGCCATTCTTATCGCTAGTTATGCTATACATTTTCCCATTAGCACAGATCGCTGGTTGCTCCATGGAACTGAGACGGAGGGACTGAATCGCCATTCGCGTCCGAGTGCGAGCTCGGCGAACTCAACTTGGTTCGCACCGATCAGCAGGCAGAGTGTCCCACCTTGGGCCGTGAGCGATGCGGCAACTGGCAGAGCACTGTGGAACTTCTCGACAGCGCGCATGGTGACGACGGATGCGCTTCGGTTCCAATTCTCAGCGCGACCGCAGAAAACCTCCGTATCTTCAATGCCCGCGGTCCGGATGACCTCGCGAAGAAACGTCGCCTTCTTGTTCCGCGATTCGATCAGCGTTAGCTGTATTTCCGGCGCGAAGAGCTTGATGGGGATGCCGGGAAACCCTGCGCCAGAACCGATGTCCGCCAGCGTGAGCGCAACGCCAACCGGCGCGGCGAACGCGGCGGCATTGCGCAGCGTTCGTGCTGCGAACAGCGACTCGCCGAAATGGCGGGTGACGATTTCCTCGGGGTCGCGAATCGCGGTCAGGTTGATGCGGGCGTTCCAGCGCAGCAGCAGCTCCAGGTACGTTTGTAACCGGGCGGCGAGGCTCGGAGACACGGGTTCGCCACCCAGGAAGGGCTCGAGCAGCGCAGCGATGCGGGCGGCGTCCATCGCTGTCAGCATAGCGCACGTGGCCTAAGATGCAGCGTTAGTTTAATGGTTGCGCAACTTATAGACTAAGCCTGATCCTCTCGACTCTTCCGCTCCCGCGATCCGGAAGGCGCGGCGCGCAGATACTGCGACGGCCACTCCGCCTTATGGTGCAGGGCTTCGGCGGCGTGCAACGGCCAATAGGGATCACGAAGCATCTCACGGGCCAGTAGCACCAGGTCGGCTTGTCCCGTGCGCAGGATGCACTCGGCTTGCGCGGGCGCTAGGATCATGCCCACCGCTCCGGTGGCGATGCCGGCTTCACGGCGAATTCGCTCAGCGAACGGAACCTGGTATCCCGGGCCCACCGGAATCGACGCATAGGGCACCAGACCGCCAGACGAACAGTCGATGAGATCGACGCCCGCGGATTTCAACAACTTCGCCAGTTCCACGGATTCGTCGAGGTTCCAACCCCCCTCAGCCCAGTCGGTGGCCGAGACACGCACGAAAAGAGGAAGACGCTCCGGCCATTTGGCGCGCACGGCGTCCACCATCTCCAGCACGAAGCGCACGCGGTTGGCAAAGCTTCCGCCATAGTCGTCGGTGCGCTGGTTGCTGAGCGGGGAAAGGAACTGGTGGCCGAGATAGCCATGGGCAGCGTGCAACTCGATAACCTCGAACCCCGCGTCCAAAGCGCGCGTCGCGGCTGTAGCGAAATCCGCGATGGCCTGGCGGATCTCGTCTTTCGTCATCGCCGTTGGGGTATGGTATTCCGGCGAAAATGCAATCGCCGACGGAGCTATTGGCTGCCATCCTCCATCAGCAAGCTCAACTCGTCCGCCGCCCTTCCACGGCGCGGGTGTGCTGGCCTTGCGGCCGGCGTGGGCCAACTGGATCCCGGCGACGCTTCCCTGCGATCGGACAAAGCGCACGATGCGCGCCAGCGGCTCGACCTGCGCATCGGACCAGAAGCCCAAGTCTTCGGGGCTGATGCGTCCAACCGGAGAGATGGCTGCCGCCTCGGTCAAGACAAGTCCAGCGCCACCAACCGCGCGGCTCCCGAGATGTACGAGGTGCCATTCGTTGGCCAGTCCGTCGACGCAGGAGTATTCGCACATGGGGGACACGGCGATCCGGTTAGGTAACGTGACGCTTCGCAAGGTGAGAGGTTCGAACAAACAAGCCAAATGAAGGGTCCTTTCTTCGACTGCAGGAAATCTTCTGATGCTCTTAGCGGACTGCAAGGTGCGACGCGGCGTCTCCGAGCATGACGGCTCGCCCGCGCCGACGACATGCGCGATATTGTAAGTAATATAGATACTATTCATTCCTGGAGTGATGGCCGACGAACGGATGGCAGCGCCGTCCGCGCATCGAGGCCGCGTCAATCGAGAATCTCATGGAAACGACAAACAAGATCTATCAAGGAGTGACGCTGCATGGACTGCCCGTGCAGATTGAATTGCAATGGCCGTTCCACCCGTCGCAGGGAGGCAGCGACTGGCATGTGCTGCACGGAACGCTGCGGTTGGCCGATGGCGGTCCACTGCACGCCGATGTGGCGCTGAACTTGTCGCAGAGCATCAACGAAGTTTTGCCCAAGCGCGATGGCGACCTGGCATTCTGGGTGGCGATCAATACAGCGCGCAAAGCGCTCGATGACAAGCAACTGCAATTGTTGAAATCGGGCAAGCGGCAGCCGGTACCGGTCTCGAGCCGCTGCTACAGCCTTCGCCGCCAGCAATTCACCTTCTGGCATGTCACGCCGGAGGACATCGAGAAATTCGTCGCAGCCAAGATCTTCTGGGCCGGTGGATTAGAACGTCAACCGGTACTGATCGCAGATCCCTGCGATGCCATGTATCTCGACGCGGCCGATGAGCATATGCAGGAAAAATTGATGGCAGCCGCCAAACAGTTGGCGTCAAGCGGGCTGGTAGATGTGTCGGGGGATCATGCGCGCGCGACTGAGGCGCTGGTGAGCCGGGCAGCCGAGTTTCACGCGGCGAAAGAACAGCGGCTCGACGAGTTGCACGCGAAGCACGCGTTCGAGCGGGCATAAGAAAGTCAAAAGCAAAAGCAGCCGCGGATTTGCACCGATCGGCACGGATAAGACTTGGGCGTAAGAACCGAGGCAACTCGGATTTCCCTGGAAGCGATCTATTCACCGGGCAAAGGATGTTGCTGTTCGCTGGCGGTGGGTACAAGCTGGAAGTACACCTGCTTTGGTAACTGCGTGTCCCAGTACCCACTCAGTTTCGCGTAGCCAACCAATCCGAAAAAGACTAGCGCGATACCAGCGGCCATGCCCCACGCGGGAACTGCACGTTTCCCGGGCGCAGCCAGAACCAGCGCATTCTTAGCGGGACAAACCGCAATACATTCCAGGCATCCCGTACATTCGGCGGAGTGAATCTGCACTAACTTGTCCACGGGAAGCGCAGCGGGACATACCTTAGCGCACTTGGCACAGTCGATGCAGGCGGGTTCGCTACGCGTAATGCGCAGTGGGCTGACGAGCGCCGCCAGTCCCATCAGCGCGCCGTAAGGACAGAGATAGCGGCACCAGAAATTCTGCACGAAGATCGACGCAACGATCAGGCCGAGGATTACGAATGCCGCTGTGCCGCCGAGATAGCGGAAGAAGTTGAGCATGCGCACATCGACGATGAGTCCATAGGGAGTGGTGAGGAACTCAGCGATAGCGGCCGCCGACATGGTAAAGACGGCGTAAGCGAAGAAAGCCAGCAGAAGATATTTCAGGCTGCGGAGCGGTCTGTCGAGCCAGCGGGGCAGAACAAAATTGCGTCCAAACGTGGAGCGGCCGAGCTTCCACAGATATTCGGAGAGCGTTCCGATAGGGCAGAGCCAGGCGCAGAACGACTTACGCAGCAGAAACGACATCAGCAGGAATGCGGTGAAGAGGAAGAACCCGGCGGGATGAATGCGCGGGATCTGGCCCGTCAGCAGGACGTACTTGAATTGCATAAGTCCTGCGATGGGGAGCCAGCCCTCGATACCGGCTGGACGAGCCACAGCGAGGGCCGCTCCGGCGGATTCAGCCCAGCGCACCCACTGGTAGAACTGCATCCCGATCCAAAGATTCAGGGCGAGAAACGCGAGTTGGAAACCTAACCGGACCGGCTGCGAGTAATCGCGGTCGGTACGGCGAATGAGTTTCTTGCGTGGAGCGGCCGAGGCGACCAACTTCGGCCGGAGCATTGCGCCGGAGCTTAGGTCTTCCCTGTTATCAGCCGGACTTGGTCTTGTGTTCAACGCTGCCTTGCCTCCTTCTCAGGCTAATCAAGCGGGGTGCGGGCCGCTATGACTTCAGTCACAACCCGGGGAAGTGGGCGCTCAACGGCTGAAATCAAGATGGCCCGGCGCAGTTTGCGACGCGGGACCACGGTGGGGACGTGGAAATTGGGTGCTGCGGCGTGTAAGATGCCGCTAATCGGCGACCCAGACGATCTGCCCACCACCGGGCAGGGGCCGTACGGCACAACAAACCCCGGGAGTGCGGCGAGGAAACCTCGCAACCGAAGGAGTTACACCAATGAACAAGAAACAGTTGCTGATTATTGCAATCGTAGGATTGATGCTATCGCTGGGGGCAGGTCCGGTACTGGCGCAGACCACCGCAACTGATACCGCAACCACTACCACTAAGAAGGCAAAGGCCGATGCGGACAAGGCCGCAGACGCAACTGCTGACACCACGAAGCAGGCGGCATCGAAGACCAAAGCCGAGGCAAACAAGGCCGCGGACGCAACTGCCGCCGCCAGCAAGAAAACAGCGACAAAGACGGCTGCAGAAACGACGAAAGCGGCTGACGCCACCGCCGATACCACCAAGAAGTCGGCCGCGAAGACGAAGGCCGAGGCAGACAAAGCCGCGGACGCGACTGCCGCCGCCAGCAAGAAGACAGCGGCGAAGACGGCCGCTGACACGACCAAGCCTGCGACCGCGGCAGCAGCACCGGCCGCTAGTGCACCTGCAGGCGCAACGCCGGCAGCCAAGCCTGCGGCCGCGAAAGCGGCAGCTGCAGGTCCTCCTCCGCAGAAGGGAATGGTGTGGGTCAACACCGACAGCGGCGTCTACCACAAGGAAGGCACTCGGTATTACGGCAAGACGAAGCAGGGCAAATACATGACCGAGGCCGATGCGCAGAAAGCGGGCTATAAGCCGTCGAAGTCAGGGAATTAGGACGCGGAGAAGGCGTCGGTCAAAGACAAATCACCACTGAGGCACAGAGACACGGAGAAGGCAAAGGTCAAAAGCGACCACGGATCAACACGGATGACAGGGATCAGACAGAGGCGCAAAAGCTAGAGCTTGTTCTATTCGCGTTCTCAGCGAAGTCCGCGGTTGCGGTGGGCCTTCTGTCCTAAATTGATCCGTGTTGATCCGTGCAAATCCGCGGCTGCTTTTTTTCTTCGTACCTCCGCGGCGAATTGGCTCAGGCCGACGTTGGTTGCCGGCGCGACTGGATCTCAATGAAGACGTTGATGAGCGACACCGCCGCGGGGGTTACGCCGGGGATGCGGCTGGCTTGTCCGAGAGTGCGGGGACGCACGTGGGTGAGCTTCTCGTTCATCTCGCGCGAGAGGCCCGAGACCTTTCCATAATCGAACCAGTCGGGGATGGTTCGTTGCTCGGACCGCTTTAGCCGCTCGATCGACTTGGTCTGCTGGTCGAGGTAGCCGGCGTACTTGATTTCGGTCTCGACGGATTTGAGTTCGTTGCGGATTGCAGTTGTAAGGCGGAAATCATTGGTCCGTGGCTGGTGGCTGGTGGCTGGTTCAGCCGGGTTACTGGTAACTGCTAACTGGCTACCGGCAACTTCTTCGCTTGCGAAAAATGTTGGCATCAGGCGCGCCAGCACGGGAGCGAGTTGCTCGATTCGGATTTCGGGACGCTTCAGGAGTTGCGCCAGCGTTGAGCCAGTGGAATCACAGCCCAGCAACTCGATAACGCCGCGCGTTCTTGCGTCATCGTTCATCTTCTCTACTAACTCGCTGTTCACGCGCGTGCGCTCCAGCAGGTCGCGCATGGCTGTCATGCGTTCCTGTTTGGCCAGGTAGTCAGCCCAGGCTACGTCGTTGATGAGGCCCACGCGGCGGCCGTGCGGTGTGAGACGGCGGTCGGCATTGTCGATGCGCAGGTGCAGCCGGAACTCCGCGCGGGAGGTGAACATGCGATACGGCTCGTTGGTTCCCTTGCTGATCAGGTCATCGACGAGAATTGCCGTGTACGCCTCGGTGCGATCGAGAATTAGTGGCGGCTCGCCCTTGATCTTAAGCGCTGCGTTGATGCCTGCCATGATCCCCTGGCAGGCTGCTTCTTCGTAGCCACTGGTACCATTGATCTGTCCGGCGAGATAGAGACGCGCGATTTTCTTGGTCTCGAGCGTGCGCTGCAGCTCAGTCGGATCGATGGAGTCGTACTCGATGGCGTAACCCGGGCGCAGCATTTCCGCGTTCTCCAGCCCGGGGATCGACTTGATGACCGCAAGCTGCACTTCGATCGGCATCGAGGTGCTCATTCCGTTCACGTAAATCTCGTGCGTGTTCAGCCCCTCGGGCTCGAGGAAGAGCTGGTGCGTCTCCTTGTCGGGAAACTTGGCGATCTTGTCTTCGATCGAGGGGCAGTAGCGCGGCCCAATGGACTGGATCTGTCCGCTGTACATGGGCGAACGCATCAAATTTTCGCGCAGGATGCGATGCGTCTCAGACGTTGTGAACGCGATGTAGCACGGCACCTGCTTGTCGTGGTGTGCCACGCGACGGGTGCGGAAGCTGAACGGCGTGGGATCTTCGTCGCCCGGCTGCACCTTGAACTTCGACCAATCGATGGAGCGTCCGTCGAGGCGCGGAGGCGTGCCGGTCTTGAGGCGGCAGCCGCGCAGGCCCAGCGCCTTGAGCGATTCGCCCAGCAAGACCGCCGCGGGTTCGCCACTGCGTCCGGCGGGATACTGCTGTTCGCCGCAGTGGATCAGCCCGTTGAGGAATGTTCCCGTCGTGACGATGAAGGCCTCGGCGCCGACTGTGCGTCCATCGCGTAACTTGATGCCGCGGATAATCCGAGTCGACAGTTGTCGGTTGTCAGTCGCCAGCTGAGCGGAATCGGAGACTTCTTCACTGGCAACTGGCAACTGGTTACTGGCGACTTCTTCAATAATCAGGTCCGACACTTCCGCCTGCTTGATGTGCAGGTTGGGCTCGGATTCGAGCACCTCGCGCATTTTCAGGCGGTACTGCTGTTTGTCGCATTGGGCTCGCGGCGACCATACGGCCGGCCCGCGCGAAGTGTTAAGCAGGCGGAACTGAATCCCGACCGCGTCGGTGACTTCGCCCATGATGCCGCCTAACGCATCGACTTCGCGGACGAGGTGTCCCTTGGCAATTCCCCCGACGGCGGGATTGCACGACATCTGCGCGATGAGATCGACGTTAAGGGTGAAGAGCGCGGTCTTCAGTCCCATGCGCGCCGCGGCCATGGCGGCTTCGCAACCGGCGTGTCCGGCGCCGACCACCACAATGTCGTAATTTTCAGTGAACTGCGACATCGAAAATCGACCCCACATGTTTCCGGCCAGTGCGGCTGGATAGCTCGATTCTAGCAACCCGCGCGGCACCTTGGCACTGTGCCGGCTTGTACTATAATGTGTTCATGGCAAACACACACAGCGCAACCTTCAGCATACGCCTGAAGCCTGAAACGAAGCGGAAGTTGACCAAGCTGGCAAAGGCTTCGGGCCGGAGCGCGAACTTCCTTATTTCGGATGCGGTCGAGTCCTACGTGGCCGACCAGGAACGGCTTCTGGCCGAGATTCGGCAGGCCGATGACCAGGTCGAGGCCGGCCACTACATCAAGGACGAAGACATGAAGGCGTGGCTGTTGTCGTGGGGCACCGATCACGAACCGCCATTGCCCAAATGCGCCTGCGGAAAGCAGCATCATGGCGAAACGGCGTGACGCCTGAATCTGCTGGCGCGCCACGATCTCCGGGAGCTAAGGGTTCGATCGAAATTGTCTGGTCGCCCCCTGCGCTGGCGCGATTGCAGGAGATCCGGGCATTTGTCGCGCTCGACAAGCCCAAGGCGGCACAGCGGCTGGCGACGCGCATCGTCGCAGTTGTCGAGTCCCTCAGGCAACATCCGTACCTGGGCCGCGCAGGCGCGGACTCTTCCATCCGCGAGTTGGTGATTGGCGGAACTCCCTACATCGTGCTGTACCGGGTGAACGCCGGTCGCGTGACTGTCATTACGGTTTGGCATGGGGCGCAGCGCAAGTGACGCCGGCTCAGATCGCTCTACAAACTGACCACCGCGCGCTGTCCGTTTCCAGAGCGGCCAAAGTACCGATACACATCCCACGCCGACTGGGCCACGGTCATCACGACAGCCACCACGAGGCA
The DNA here is from genome assembly GCA_036512955.1 of Terriglobales bacterium. Taxonomy (GTDB): domain Bacteria; phylum Acidobacteriota; class Terriglobia; order Terriglobales; family Acidobacteriaceae; genus DASRAA01. Next base: position 5,717 of record DATBZX010000253.1, on the reverse strand, counting down.
GAGATGCGCCACGTGGTTGATGCCCTTCATAACCGGTTGGAGGTTCGGATCAATGGCGTCGCCAACAACGATCAAGTCGGCAGCGTTGATCAAGAAATAGAGCACGAGCAGGCTTATGGCGCGGTGGAGCACCGTAATGGCGAGCCGTCCGTTTTCCCAACCGGGCCGAAGCAGAGCGATTGCGTGGCGCACCATCTCCGCCACGATCGACACCACGAACAACGGATAAACCGATTGCCACACTGGTCCGAAGCGCACGTAGGCAATTCCGGGCCCGAAGATGAGGAACTGATGTTTCAATCCCACCAGCCACCAGATGCCGAAGATTGCCGTGAAAATGATCGCCGCGATGGACTCCGTGGTCGAGGGCTGCTTCTGAGTCTTGGAAAGCTTTGGCAGTTTTCGCGCATCCCAATTGCTAAACAAGTCGAACTTCGCCTGAAAGTAATCCAGAAGTGCGCACGCAATCGTGACCGAGGCAAATGCCGTGATAATGGCCAGCGGCAGACGGGCGAGAGATCCGAGAGCCGCTGCCAGTCCGGCGCCGGTGACTGAGAGCATCACCGAGCCAATCGACATGGCAAACACCACCACCACCAAGACCCACCGCAAGACGATCCAATAAATGGGGAACACCACCGGACCAATCAGGTATTGCTGCTTGCGGTAGCGCGACGCCACCTGCACGGGGTGTCCGAGTTGCTTCAGCAGCGCCACCAGCTCGTCTTCGCTGAGCGGACGGCCGAGGGCGGCTTCCTTCTCTTCAACCTGCGAGAGGATTTCGTCAGTCAGTTCGCGGATGACATCATTTTGCTGCGCCTTGGGCAGGGCGATTTTCACGGCTTGCAGATAACGGTCAATAAGTTCCATGACGATGCTCCTGTTACAAGATTTCTTCGATGGATTCGGGCGTCTTGCCGGAGGCGGACGCCGCTTCGGTGGGACCCGGGTTCGGGGTGTCCGAGCGCTTCAGGATCGCTTCCAAGGATGAGTACATGGTTTCCCAGTCAGTCAAAAGCTGGCCGAGGATGAGTTCGCCCTCTGGCGAAAGCCGGTAGAAGCGCTTATTGCGTTTGTCCTGTTCGCGCCACTCGCTGGCCAGCAGACCCTGGGTCTCCAAGCGGCGCAGCAGCGGATAAAGTGTTCCTTCGTCGATGGCTATCCCATTCTCTGCTAGCGACTTACGAAGGGTGTAGCCGTATTGCTCGCTGCGAAGTTCGGCGAGAACGGCCACGATCAAGCAGCCGCGGCGGAGCTCAAGTCGAAGGTTTTCTAAGACTTCAGGGTTGATTGTGATGTCCACTGTACGAGACATAGTGTACGACACACACTGTATGACGCACAGTATATGTTGTCAAGAGAAAAATACGGAGAAGAAGAAATTTAGGGCAACCACGGATTGGCACGGATCTTACGGATAGGGGGCACGTGCGAAGAGCCAAAGCAAAAGCGACCGCAGATTGCGCAGATATCGCGGATTTTCTCTGGGTACAACCACGGAACTTATCCGCGCGATCAGCATTATCCGCGGTTTGAGACTTCTTCCTTCCTATCCATGCAATCCGCGTGAATCCGCGGCTGCCTTTGCTTTTCGTGGTCCTCGCGATAACCTCAACTCATGGCCAAAGAAATTCCCATTGGTGCGCGCGGCGAAGCGGAAACCACCGTCGAGTTCAAGAACACTCTCTCAGCGTGGAAGCCGGAATTGCCGCCGGTGTACTCCACGCCCAACATGATTGGCATGATGGAAGCTGCTGGGTACAACGCGCTGCATCCCTTCTGCGAAGGCGACGAGGTGAGCGTGGGAACGGCAATCAACATCGTGCACCGCGCTGCGGCGACGATCGGGATGAAGATCAAAACCGAAGCGGTGCTGGAGACGTTCGATGGCCGCTTCTACTCCTTCAAGGTCAGTGCGCACAACGGGCACGAGGTGATCGGACACGGCACGATCGCACGCGCGATCGTGAGCAAGAGCAAGTACGAAGAGAAGCAAAGACAAAAACTAAAAGCGTTAGCCACGGATTAACGCGGACAAAAACAGATCGATTTTCTTTCGTGAGGTCAAACTGCATGTGCAGGAACATCAAGACGCTCTTCAACTTCGATCCGCCGGCTACTGAGGCAGAGACTCGTGCCGCGGCGCTCCAGTATGTGCGAAAGATCCCCGGTTCAACAAGCCATCGAAAGCGAATGAAGCGATGTTCCAGGCTGCGGTCGATGACGTCACCGCTGTCTCAATCAAACTTCTTGGCGCGTTAGAGACGAATGCCCCGCCGAAAAATCGCGAAGAAGAAGCTGCGAAAGGAAAGGCGCGGGCGGCAGAGAGGTTCGGGGGGTAGAACTGGGCAACGGCAGGTCAGCCGCTCGTTCTTCGAACACTTAGACGTGTACAAACCCAACCAGTTTAGGTTATCCTTAAAGTAATGGCGTCGCTTCGATTCGGCAGCGTCCTGTTCGTTGCATATCCGCAGGATCACACGCCGCGCCACGTCCACGGGTTTCTCCAGGAGGCCGAAGTGATTGTCGATTTGGGTGACGACAGAACTGTAGGCTTGGCAAACCGGCCAGACGCTATCCGCCCGCCGAACGCGAAACGCAGTTCAGTGCGCCGCATCCTGAACGTGGCTACCGAGCACTTCGACGAACTCGTTGCCCTGTGGGAGAAGATGCATGACTAAACCAAAGGCGAGAATCGCTGTTACCGACGAACAAATCGAGGCGGCGCGGTTGCGAGCGCGTCAGTTTCAGTTGGACGACCGTCGCGCCGCGAGAGTGATGTATGAGAAGAAGCCGGACCTAGTGACGCTCCATCTGGACGACGGGGTACGAATTTCCATTCCGCGCGGGTTGCTGGAAGGATTGCAGGACGCGAGTCCGGCGCAACTTGCGAAAGTCGAGATCCTCGGTCGGGGAACCGGAATCCACTGGCCGCTGCTCGACGTGGACCACTACGTGCCGGGCTTGCTGAATCACATTTTCGGCACCAGCCGCTGGATGGCCGAGTTAGGTCGACGTGGAGGTTCAGCCATAAGCGCCAGCAAGGCCGCCGCCGCGCGCGCCAACGGGAAGAAGGGCGGAAGGCCGAAGCAACGGGTCGCATGATTCGAGGACTAGGTGGCTTGGCGAGGTTATGAACGAAGATGAAGACATACGTTTGCGGCGCAGGGATTTCGAAGGGTGCTGGTTACCCGCTCGGTATTGAGCTATTTGACGAACTCGACCAATTCGTTCGTTCCGCGGGCCCTTGTGTCAACCGATTCGACTACTCGAAGGACTGGCCAGCCTTAAAGCGTTGGCTTGGCCGCCACAAGAATCCAGTCGTGGCTGAAGCCTACCGCTCCAGGCAACTTGAACATCTGTTCACCGTTTTTGACCTAGCCTGGAAGCTGAGAGTGGACGCTCTCGGGGCTGTACTAACGGCCTCCAAAAGGGGAAAACGCGCTGTCGCAGCCGCGGAACGCGCATGGAAAAATCTAGTAACTACTACTGACAGCTACCAAAGATACCGTCAGATTCTGATGTGGGCCCTTGAGGCCTATCTCGAACACAAGCACAGTCGTGATCGGGCCGAGGACGGAGGTCCCGCCTGGGAGTACCTCCGCGTTTTCGGAAGCAAGCTCTGTCCCGGCGATACGGTACTGACCTTCAATTACGACTCACCCTTGGAGAGAGTCCTGTGGCTACAGAAGAAATGGTCCCCGCTCGATGGCACAGGGTTTGAGATGGCGTTTCAGAGGTCAAGGTCTGACATACCGGTAGAATTCCCGGTCTCACAGATAAAAGTCTTACATCTTCATGGATCTGTCGGCTGGTATCGGAAGCCGACCTTCAGCCCTGACTTCGAGCCAAAGGAAGAGGGCGGGGAAGTTCCTCCAGAGGCGCTCGCACCGGGACCAATGTCGACGCCAATTGCATTCGACCCAATCTTTCTGCGAGACCTTGACATATCTGCAGTGGACAGTTCGCTTTCCAGACGACCAGCATCCGAGAGTCAAGTGATGCTGCATCCCAGCTTTGTGAAAGACTACGAGCTAGTGGGCGCACAGAATACTTTCACAACGCTATGGCGTCACGCAGCCGATGCGCTTAGAAGCGCTGACGAGGTGGTTGTAATCGGGTATGGCCTTCCAGAAGCTGACAGTGCCGCTCTGACGCTGCTAATTTCAAACTGCCATCCACGCAAAGTAACAATCATAAACCGAAATAAACAGACCAATTTCCGGTTACAGCACCTCCTCAAAAGCGGCTCAGGAAGACACTGGATTGCGCTACCTCCAGTTTCGTTGCAGCAATGGCTAGACGATACACCCGATTGTTGAGGGTCTGACATCTGATTGGCACTAGTCGCCTCTTCGCGCTCGGCATGACAACGCAATGGGTAGAATCGTCGTGAATGGCTTTTCGCTTTGATATAGAGGCTACCGACGGCAAGGCGCGCGCGGGGCGGTTCTTCACGCCACATGGTGAAGTCCGGACGCCGGTGTTTATGCCCGTCGGCACGCTAGGCTCGGTGAAGGGCGTGCCGCAGGACACGCTCGAAGAGTTGGGTGTCCAGATCCTGCTGAACAACACCTACCACCTGTACCTGCGGCCGGGCGTCGAGATGGTGCGCCAGTTTGGCGGCGTCCAGAAGTTCATGGCGTGGGACCATCCCATCCTCACTGACTCGGGCGGGTTCCAGGTATTCAGCTTGAGCGATCTGCGCAAGGTGACGGAAGATGGCGTGGCGTTTCGCTCGCACCTCGATGGCTCGTCGCACATGTTCACGCCGGAGAGCGCCATCGCTGCCGAGATCGGGCTGGGCGCCGACATTATCATGGCGTTCGACGAGTGCACCGAGCATCCCGCGGATCGGGAGCGCACGCGGGACTCGATGGAGAGGACGCTGCGCTGGCTGCAGCGCAGTAAGGATTATTTCGAGGCGCATAAGGAAGAGGTGCCGTGGTATGGGGGCGGAGATCGTCGCGGCGAAAGGGGTCCTTCGACTGCGGCGGCGCAAGACGCCACCTCCGCTCAGGATGACAGCGGAACCTTGGGTCCTTCGCCAGACATGGCGGATCCCAGGTTAGCGCCCAAAGAACGGGCGCGAACCTGGGGCACCCAGCCCTTTCAAAGCTACCTTGAGCCGGGTCACACGCAGGCGCTGTTTGGCATCGTGCAAGGAGGGATGTATCCCGACCTGCGGCGCGAGTCGGCGCAGCGGACGGTGGAGATCGATCTGCCCGGCTACGCGATCGGCGGGCTCAGTGTAGGCGAGCCGCGTCCCATGACCTACGAGATGGTGGATGCGGCGATTCCGTTTTTGCCGGAGGCCAAACCGCGCTATCTGATGGGAGTGGGGACGCCTGAAGAAATTGTGCATTACGTGGCGCAGGGGGTAGACATGATGGATTGCGTGTTGCCAACGCGCGCGGCGCGGCACGGCCTGCTGTTTACGTCCGAGGGGAAGATTTCGATCAAGACCGCGCGGTACGCGAAGGACGAGGGCCCGCTGGACCCAAAGTGCAGCTGCAAGGTGTGTGGGCGCTATTCACGAGCGTATCTGCGGCACCTGTACGCCTCTAACGAATTGCTGGCACAGGTGTTAAACACCGTCCACAATCTGGCCTATTACCTTGACACCATGAAAGCGGTGCGGCAAGCTATACTAATTGGGGAGTTTGCGACTTTTCTTTCTGGTGTCAGACCACCGCATCTGAGTGTCCCCTAGAAAA
>DATBZX010000252.1:0-5435 GCA_036512955.1 Terriglobales bacterium | reverse complement strand
GGTTGGCGATCTTCATGCAAAGGGCACAGCCCCATCCATCGGCCACGGCTCAGCGGCCGTGCCGGTTGCCAATCATGCGCCTGCAGATAGCCCATCAGGGGAATCTGCTGTTTTAAGTCGTCGAGAGCTTGTCGATTCACGGACTTCTTGCCTCGCTGGGCAGAATACGGCAGAGGGAGCCGAGATCCCAGGCAAGGATGGTGGGCGCCCGTAAAAAGTGCTGGCCGATGGCCCCGGCCTTCACCCAGCGGCACACGCTGAGCAGGCGACGGTGTGCCCAACGGCGCAGAGTAGATGGATCGGGCGAGCGCGACGGATCTTTGCAGTGCGGGGCGGCTTGCTCAACGGAAACCCCGGCGGCGATGCTCTCACAAGCCTGCTGTCGGCAACGCAAGCTGTAAGGCGCCGAAGGCACCAGCCAATCGGCCAAGACCGTGAAGGTCTGGTTGCAAGGCCGACAGATTCCGCGCCGCACCCAAATGCGTTCGTGCCGGTCGTCGTGGGCCTGGCGGAGCCGTCGTCCATGGCCAATGATCGTGTGGTCCTGGCAGACCGGGCATCGTCTCGGCAGGAGGTCCAGCGGGATCACCCCGGGTCGATGTTGTCTTTCGCCTCTGGCAGTGCGATAAAGAGAATCACGGCTGGTGTGAAGGCCCGCCGCTGACCGTTCTCTGGCAAAGTTTTCGATCTGCTGGCCGGGCCTTCACCCTCCGGCTAAATCAGTTTCGAACGAAAAAAGAATACAGCTTTGCGCTGGCCGTGGCGAGCCCCCACTCAGAACATTGGCCGGTTTAAATCCACATATCGGGAGCAATCGCCGGCCCTTGCAGGAAGTACCTCGACGTTTGGATCGTATACACGGCTTGGTGGATTGTTTCCGTATGCGCCGTGATTCGACTAGAACGGGCTATTAGGACCCCACGGTCACCACCAGAGCCGTGGCGCGCTTTGCCCCAATCCTGCGATAACTATGCGGCACCGTGGAATCGAAGTAGATGGCGTCACTTTCAGATAGCTCGTGTATTTCCCCACCAGTGTGTAGTTCCACTTTGCCGGAGATCACGTACAGGAACTCGATTCCCGGGTGGTTGTGGAACCGGTTGTCCTTCATCTCAATGGATTCGAATTCGGCCAGGAAAGAGGTCAGTGCACGCTGCGGAACGGGGAAATCGAGGCTCTCGAAATAGTAGGCGACCTTGCCGGCGTCGGGCGAATCCGGAAAGCGCATACGATCGCTTTTGCGGACGATCTCCAGAACCGGCTTAGGTTCCGGAGTGAAGAAATAATCCAGGCCCACACTGAAAACCAGGGCGATTCGCAACAGCGTTGGCAGCGTCGGATGCATCAGGTCGCGCTCCAGTTTGGACAGCAACGCGGGCGAGAGGCCTGTGTGTTTGCTGAGCTCCAGTAGTCCCATACTCTTGCGGAGACGAAGGCGTCTCAATTTGCCGCCGATTCCGTACTTTTTCAGTCCTTCGACGATGGTTTCCGATTCCATGGCAAAAACCGTTTTCCTCTCGCGGCCGATTCCGGCCGATTCTTTTCCTCTCAGGAAAGCCACCTTTCCATTGTTCTTTACGGTAAAACAAATGTTCCTTAAGATCAAATAGTGCCGGGCCAAAAGGGTCCGGTCGAATCAACCAAGAGGGGAACTGATATGAAGACGTTTGACGTGATCGCAGCCGCGCTGGTCATCATCGGCGCGCTGAACTGGGGACTTGCCGGAGTGTTTCACCTGGACCTGGTGGCAACGGTTTTCGGCATGAAGTTCGGTGAGACGTCCGCGCTGAGCAGCGTGGTTTACAGCTTGGTGGCTCTGTCCGGGTTGTACCAGGCTCTGACGTGGAAGTCGATTCAGCGCCGCTGGTATTCCGACGCGGCGGCCGCCCGGGCGTGACGCCGGGGTAGATGCGGGAATTTCAATATCGAGAAAGGTTGAGGGGAAGAAGATGATACATCGTATGACTATGTTGCTGGCTGGCGCTCTCGCGCTGGCTGTGGCTTCAAACGCTGCCGCAGCGGATATCGTGGACACGGCAGTCGCCGGGCACTTCAACACACTGGTGGCCGCGGTGAAGGCCGCGGGACTCGTAGATACACTGAAAGGTCCGGGGCCGTTTACGGTGTTCGCCCCGACCGATGAGGCGTTCGCCAAGTTGCCACCGGGAACGCTGGAAAGCCTACTCAAACCAGAGAACAAGCAGAAGCTGCAGAAAATTCTCACCTATCATGTGGTGGCGGGGCACGTGACGGCGAACGATGTGGTGAAGCTTCGTTCCGCCGAGACCGTCGCAGGCGGGAGCCTTACCATCAAGACAGCAGGCAGCGGCGTAATGGTTAACAATGCGCATGTGATCAAGACGGATATCGTCGCAAGCAACGGCGTGATTCACGTTATCGACACGGTGCTCCTTCCGGAATAGCGATGATTCCATGGTTTTGTTGACCGGAGCAACTGGATACGTAGGAGGCCGCCTATTACGGCGGCTGGAACGGCAGGCCTTGGCCGTCAGGTGCCTGTGCCGAAACCCGGAGGTGCTGCGTGGGCGCGTGGCTCCCGGCACGGAAATCGTGCAGGGAGATCTGCTCCAGCCGGCGTCTCTGGGTTCGGCATTCCTGGGCGTAGAGACGGCTTTTTACCTGGTTCACTCGATGCTAGCGGGCGCCGAGTTCGAGGACCGGGAAACAGAAGCGGCCACGAATTTCGCACGGGCGGCGCGCGAAGCGGGTGTGCGCCGCATCATCTATCTCGGTGGGCTCGCGAGCGGAAACTCGCTGTCCCCTCATATGCGGAGCCGGGCCGAGACGGGTAAGATTCTGCGTTCGAGCGGCATTCCGGTGATCGAATTGCAAGCCTCCATCGTGATCGGCTCGGGCAGCGCTTCCTTCGAACTGATCCGAGCCTTGGTGGAGCGCCTCCCGGTGATGATCACACCACGCTGGGTGCATACGGCCGCCCAGCCGATCGCGATCGAAGACGTGATCGAGTACCTGGCTTTGGCGATCGAAGTTCAGGCAGGGGATGGCCTGATCGTGGAAATCGGCGGGACCGACGTTACCTCTTACCTCGGGATCATGAGGGAATATGCTCGCCAGAGGAAATTGCGCCGCTGGTTTTTCGCGGTTCCCTTCCTCAGCCCGACGCTGTCGAGTCGCTGGCTGACGCTCATCACACCGATCTACGCGTCGATCGGCCGCTGCCTGATTGAAAGCGTTCGCACTCCGAGTGTCGTGCGCAACGCCGAGGCCAGCGGCATTTTTCGAGTCCGGCCCGCGGGCCTTACGCGCGCGATCGAGCGGGCTCTGGCGAACGAAGATCGATGGTCGGCCGAAACCCGTTGGTCCGATGCCAGACGCCCGGGAGCATGGATAGCCGCCTCCGAACCCGGCCCCGGTGTTCTGAGCAACGAACAAGCAACGAGGGTACCGCTCCCTGCCGATGAGGCGTTTGCTCCGGTTCGCCGGATTGGAGGCCGGACGGGCTGGTATTTTGGCAACTTGCTGTGGAGAATCCGGGGGCTGCTGGATTTGATGACTGGCGGGGTGGGTATGCGGCGCGGGCGGCCCGATCCAGAAATTCCGCTGCCGGGCAGCACTCTGGATTTCTGGCGCGTGCAGAGTTACCAGCCAGGGCTCCGGTTGCGGCTTTTGGCGGAGATGAGAACCCCGGGGCGGGCATGGCTCGAATTCTGCGCAGAACCGCAAGGCGAATCCACGGTCATCCGCCAGATCGCATATTTCGAGCCGCGTGGTCTGGCTGGATTGCTGTATTGGTATTTGCTCTGGCCCATTCATGAAGTGATGTTTCGCGGGATGCTGCGGCGTATTGCCAAAGCGGCGTTGAATCCGGCCCACCCGCTCAAAGGAACGGTTGCCCCGACAAAGAAGGTGACCGTGTGATGGCGTGGCTCTCCGGGCTTCTGGCGGTGGCCGCCTTGGCGGCGGTGCCGACGGCCGAGATCTTGCATGGCGAGCGTCTGCCATCGCTTAGCGGCAGATCTCTGGCGGGCCACGAAGTTGTTCTTCCTAAGGCCGCCGGGGGTAGCGTCGCGCTGCTTCTGCTAGGTTTCACATACGAATCCCGTTTTGCTGTGGAAGCTTGGGCGGAGAGGTTCCGCGAGGAGTTTGGCTCAGACCGGCGCGTGACGTTTTACGAGGTACCCATGATCGGCGGCCTGGCCCGGCTCGCAAAATGGTTTATCGACAGAGGTATGCGCCGCGGCACTGCCAGAGGAGAATACGAGCATGTGATCACCGTCTATCGAGCGACGGAACTTTGGAAACAGCGCGTGCACTATGCCGACCCCAATGCGGCTTATCTGATTCTGCTCGATGGCACGGGCAAAGTCGCCTGGCGCCATGCGGGAGGATTCGACGATCGAGCTTACGCGGCGCTCTCTTCCCATGTGTCGGAGTTTCTAGGCGGGGAGTAACCGGGGCGCATCATGGCATATTACATCCTTCAACGCGAATCGCTGATCGATCAGCCCATATCCGCGGTGTTCGATTTTTTCAGCCAGGCCGAGAATCTGGAAAAAATCACGCCACCATGGCTGCGCTTTCGCATGCTGACGCCTCCACCGATTGAAATGCTGCGGGGGGCGACCATCGCTTACCAATTGCGCGTGCGAGGGATTCCGGTCAAGTGGTTGACAGAGATCGAGCGCTGGGATCCGCCATGCGAATTTGTAGATGTGCAGGTACAGGGGCCGTACAAGCTTTGGCGCCACACCCATCGCTTTTCCGAAGTCGCGGGTGGCACGCGCATGGTGGACATCGTGGATTACGCTCTTCCGTTCGGACCGCTGGGCCGGCTAGTCCATTGGTTGCAGGTCGCTCACGACCTCTCAGACATATTCGACTACCGTGAACAGCGCGCGAGGGCGCTTCTCGGCTGAGCAACCACATCGGGACGTATGTTAGATTTGCCCCGTATGCCAATGAAGGAGGCACGAACCCTTCGATGAAGATTGTCTTTTCGACTTTGTTGCCTGTCCAAGCTGACAACACGATCTGCGGCATGAAGCTCCCAATCTATGTGTTCGCATGCCTGGCCGGCATCAGCACCGTGCGAAGCTGCATACACGTGTTCGCGCCCGATGGCGGGGCGGGCAGCATCGCGGGCATGGACCTTTCCGTGGCCGGCGCGCGCGGCATCGTATTCGGCTTTGTGTTATGGGGGAGCGTGCAGTTGATCTACGCGTTCATCCAGTTGGCGGTCGCCCTCCGGTACCGGTCCTTGGTCCCGGCGATGTATTTGCTGCTTTTTGTCGAAACGTTTTTGCGCATGCTGGTTGGGCACTTGAAGCCCAGTGGTGTTCGCCCGTCGGCCGACCGGTGCAATTGCGAACTATATCTTGCTGCCGCTCTCATTATTGATGTTGGGGTTGTCTCTGTGGCCGCGGTTGCCGGCCGTTTCGGGCCCAGGCGGGAGG
>DATBZX010000251.1:0-2768 GCA_036512955.1 Terriglobales bacterium | reverse complement strand
CGAACGGTTGTGTCTTGGTTTCCACGCAGGTGGCCGAGCAGAGCGTCGATCTCGACTCGGACCTCCTGATTACCGATCTTGCTCCCACCGATATGCTGCTGCAGCGGCTAGGCCGCCTTTGGCGCCATGAACGAGGGCCGCGTCCCTGTTCTACACCAGAGGTCTGGGTTCAGGAACCCGAGCTGGACGACATGGCCTTACACGACGCAGACGTTAAGACACTTCGGGAAGCTTTCGGGAAGAGCGCCCGTGTGTACGCGCCATACGTACTCCTGCGCTCGCTGCAGCAATGGCGTAGTAGGTCCGCAGTGACCCTGCCCGATGACATCCGCCCCATTCTTGAAGCGACGTACTCAGATCCCATGGAGGGCGAACCATTCGCATGGAACGAACTGCGAAAGGAGTTGGAGAAGCAGAAAGCCAGGATGGCGATGATGGCTCTAAGCGCCACAACTGTGTGGCAAAACCCTCCGCTGGACGATGAAGAAGGTGTTCAGACGCGGTGGAACATGCGCCCTATGGCGCAGCTTGTCCTGGCGACTCAAACTAGGGTGCTGAACCCCCACAGTTCTCGTGTCCTCCTGCTCGACGGCACTGAGATCGATGCTTGGTCATTCGATGCCGCCAAAGGCATACACCGAAACCTGGTGCGTGTGCCTCTCTGGGCAGTTGCCGAGAGGCCAGAGACCCCGCGTTGGCTATCACATTACGTTCTATTCTCTGCCGTCCTCGGGCTGGTACGTCCTGGAGGCGAGATTGAGTGGCCCAGCCAAAACGAGTCAACCGGACTGTCCTACGACCCGGACCAAGGCGTCGTGATCACCCGGCAAGGCCTAAAGCCCACCCAAGTGAAGGAGCCTGATGAATCTTACGACTGACGCTTGGATCCCGATTGTCTGGAGAAACGGTGCGCCCGCAACTGTCAGCCTGCGAGGGGCGTTTGAGCGCGGACATGAAATCCAAGACCTCGCCGTCCGTCCGCATGAACGCATCGCCATGATGCGACTGCTCATTTGTATAGCTCAGGCTGCGCTCGACGGTCCAGCTGACTACGAAGGCTGGGGAACATGTAGGGCTCGGATCGCCGAGTCGGTCCTCGATTATCTCGGCCGATGGCACGGTGCTTTCGAGTTGCTGGGCGAAGGTCCGCGATTCCTCCAAGTGAGAGGCGACGGGCAGCTTGGGACGATTGAGCTAGACAAATTGGCGTTTGTAGATGCCGACATGACGACCCTGTTTGATCAGGATGTGCAACTTGGCACAGTTCGTAGCCTTGAATGGGTGGCGACTCGATTGGTCACCTACCAATCATTCGCGGCTGGTGGCACAGTGGGTGGCTCGATCAAGATCGACTGCCGCCTCCAGCCACAAAAGGGAAAGAACGGTCCTTGCCGCGACGGTTCTGCGTTCCATGCATTCGTTAGGCAAGACAACCTCATTTCCACCCTCCACTCCAACTTGGTCACAAAAGCGACGATCTCCGACCTGCGGAATATGGTCTGGGGAAACCCCGTCTGGGAGACGCGGGCAACCACTTTAGGTGAGTTGCAGGCACTGGCTGGTCTGACGCGAAGTTATTTGGGCCGACTGGCGCCGGTATCCCGCGCCGTATGGCTCAATAGCGATGGATCCACGGCTCTGAACGCGAACGGGTTGCTGTATCCGAACTACACCGAAGAGGGCATTCGCGAGCCTACGGTATCTGTGCATATCGTGGAAGACAGAGGTGGACAGAAGAAGCGGGCTCTTTTGAGTGCCGTTGACGGTGACAACGTCAAGAAGCCATGGCGCGAGTTACACGCCTTGACTGTAAAGCGAATCAGCGAGGGCATTGGTGGACCACTGGCCCTTATGAATCTTGACGACGGCGAAGCGTTCGACCTATGGGTTGGGGCCGTTATTACCGACCAAGCCAAAATTAAAGATACTGTGGAATCGACACACTTCGTACCCGCCGACATGACGCAAGAACAGTTCCATCGTGGTTACGAAAGCGGTGTACGGCATGCCGAGGCATGGGAAAGGCGGCTGCGGCACGCCATCACGATTTACCGTCTCGCTATGGAGGCAAGCGAAGACACTGAGCCAGAGATAGAAAAGCATTTCCGCAAACTAAGAAGGCCGGAGAGAGAGAGACTCGCTTCCATCAGCGAGAAGTCACACTCCACATATTGGACGCTCGTTGAGCAGAGATTGGAACTCTTAATGGCCTTCGCCCGTGGTCCCGTACCCTTGCGCGGTGGCAAGTTGCAATTTCTGAAAACCGCCTGGGGCAAGCACGTCCGACAGGCGGCTGTTGATTCCTATAACCGGGCCTGCCCACGCCACACTACCCGGCAGATGCGGGCGCATGCTCTGGGATTGAATACCTTGGTCTCGCTCCCTTCGGGGTCGGCGGAGACTGATACAGAACAGGAGGTTGAAACATGAACTCTGACAGGTCTGATCCTGTAGCACGAGCCAAACGTCTCATGGGCCACCTCGGGAAGTTGAAGAATGACCGGGGCGCTATGGCCGATCTCAGATGCGCTCTTAGTCCCGCCAAGATAGCTCGTGCATGGCCTCTCCTCGCACGGGTGGGCGGTATCGGAAATCCTCGGGTTGAGACCGTCGCCGGACTGTTTGCGTATCATCCGCAGGTGACCAACAGCGGGAACCTCGGAACCACCTGTCGCCTACTCGCGGTGGACAGCAACACGTTCGACGGGCGCTTTCGGCGCTTGCTTTCATGCGACCGCGATGAGATCTGTGAGCGGCTGCGTCCCATT
>DATBZX010000250.1:0-30488 GCA_036512955.1 Terriglobales bacterium | reverse complement strand
GGTTGTCCATCCACGATGAACTCCTGCGGCAACAGGTGCAGGGGCTCATGGTCCTCTGGCAGCGGAATGGTGCGGGCCTTCTCGACCGCGGCGCGAACATCGTCACGGCTGATCTCGCGTGATCGGCCTCCCAGCGTGATGCCACCGTGGCTATTGACGCCCCGAATATGCGATCCCGCGATGCCGACGAGGGCATGCTCAACCGGAGCCTGAGCAACGTTTTCGGCCTCTTCGACGGCCTTCTTGATAGAGTCCACCGCCTTGTCGAGGTCGGCGATCACACCCTTGCGCATGCCGCGCGAGTCGGCGATTCCGTGGCCACGATAGCGCAGAGCATACTCGTTGACCTCGGCGACCATGACGCAAGTCTTGGCGCTTCCAATATCAATAACGGCCAGCAGATTTTCGTTTTGACTTCCCATGATTGATCAGTGCTTCTTTGCCTTCTTCGATGCTGTTGTCTTGTTCTTCGGAACTATGGGCGCGACTACAGGCGGCGGATTCGACGCAACGGGTTTTGGCTGCCCTGCCGAGTTTTCAGGATTCACGATCACCTGGCCGGCATAACGCAGATCGATCGCTTCCAGCCGGCTGAATTGCGATCTCCATTCCTGCACGTGGGCAGTGTAAACCTGGAAACGCTCCAGAAAGTTCGACGATCCCAGATGGACCAGCACCGCGCCCTTCGGGTCGGAGACGGTCGCCTTCACGTCATCCGGATCAGAGAGATCGACCTCACTCAAGCTCTGCGAGTAATGCGCGCCCGTAGAATCGAGTTCCCGGATCAGCTCAGCATAGATCTTCATGCGCGGAGCGCGCGTGGACAGCGGTTCGTTATCGCTCATGCCGACGATTACCGGGAACGAATAGCTTGTCTGCGCGCCTGGCGGCAAGTCCATGATCACGCCATGGGCATCAATGAACGCGATGTGCGAGTTGACCGCCACGAAAGCTACTGGCGTCCGCTCGCGCAGTTCGATCCTGATGCGGTTGGGGTAGAGCCGCATGACCGTGGCTGATTCCACCCAGGGAATGTCTTCCAGTTGCTTCTTAAGTTCGGCCAGGGGAACGAAAAAGATGTTGCGGTCGATGTCGCCGCCCATGACCTCGAGTACCTGCCCGCGCGTGACGTTGCGATTGCCGAGCAGCGCGATGTTGTCGCTGGAATCGATGCGGAAGCGCCAAGATTGCGTGCCGTAACGGTAAAGCGTGACGCCGATCAGTCCAATCACGCCCAGCACCAGCAGCACGATCAGAAGCAGCTTGATGCGGCCGATAGCTTTGCGCGGTAGCGCTCCCCGGCGCACCGGCACGCGCTTCTGTCCACGCAGAAATGGCGATTCGCCCTCGTCGTCGAGGTCGAGCATGCGAGCGTCGAGCGGAGACTCGTCGAACAAGCGGCCAGAGCTCCGCGATTCGGCGGCCGCTTCAAACTCCTCCGGCAATGTGGAAGTCGCTTTCCGCGCCATGAATACGGTGGAACTGCCGAAAACTTCGGCTATTGGCCTCAATATATCCGGTTTCTTCGGCAACGCGGTCACGCTTTTTGCACGTTTTCTGGGGACGTACTGTATTTGAAAACATCGGACGCACGATTGCAGCAGATGAGTTGCTGTATTCGGCTGGATTCGCGCGGATTGCGGAGAATTTGCGGAGGAGGAGGACGCAAATGTGGAACCACAGAAGTAACCGGTACTCGGCGATTCTCTACCGGCTGAGACTTGGAGCGGCGCGCGCTTCCAGTGCTTCAAGCACGAGCGGTCCCAGTTGGACCACGTTCCCCGCGCCGAGTGTGAGCACCAGATCGCCGGATTTCGCGGTCGCTCCTGTCATCTCGGCAGCCTCGGCGAACGAGCCAGCGTAAACCGCCTTCGAGAGTCGATCATGGCTAATTCGTTCAGCGAGCAGTTGGCCGCTTGCCCCGGGAATAGGAGCTTCACTTGCGGCGTAGATGTCCAGCACCGTGACTGAATCGGCGTCACGAAATGCCGTGGCAAAATCGTCGAGCAGCAAATGCGTGCGAGTGTAGCGATGCGGCTGGAAGATGACGTGGATCTTGCTGAAACCACATTCTCGCGCCGCAGCAAGCGTGGCGCGTATTTCCGTGGGATGGTGCCCGTAATCGTCGATTACGGTCACGCCATTGGCACGACCTTTGAGTTGGAAGCGGCGGTCCACGCCATTGAACTTCTCCAGGCCTTCGCGAATCTTCTCCACCGGTATGTCAAGCCCAAAGCCCACCGCGATGGCGGCGGTGGCGTTACGCACGTTGTGCTCGCCCGGCACATGCAAATGAAATTCGCCCAAATCCTTGCCTTGATAGTGCACGCGAAACACGCTGGTCGCGAGCCGTCCCTCGGCTGCAGTCCCGCTGCTAATATCGGTAATCAGAAAGTCCGATCCTTCGCGCGTGCCGTATGTCACAGTTCTCCGGCGCACGGCAGGCAACAGCCGCCGCAGATCGTCGTTGTCGTTGCAGGCCACCACCATCCCGTAAAACGGTACATGGTCGAGGAACTCGACGAATGTGCGCTCTACGTCGGCCATGTCGCGATAACAATCCATGTGCTCGCGATCGATGTTGGTAACGACGGCCAGAATCGGCCACAGCTTCAGGAACGACCGATCGCTTTCGTCGGCTTCGGCTACGAAATATTCGGACTTGCCCACGCGGGCATTCGACCCCATCGCGTCCACGCGTCCGCCGATGACGACCGTGGGGTCGAGTCCCCCGGCCGCGAGGACCACAGCTAGCATCGAAGTTGTGGTGGTCTTGCCATGCATTCCAGACACCGCGATTCCATATTTCAGGCGCATCAATTCGGCCAGCATTTCGGCGCGCGGGATGACCGGAATGTGGCTGAGGTGAGCGGCAGCGACCTCGGGATTATCGCGCGCGATGGCGGAGCTGGTAACCACCACCTCGGCTCCAGCCAGGTTTTCTGCCCGATGTCCCTCAAAGGTGACCGCGCCCATGGCGGCCAGGCGATGTGTGATGGCAGAGGCCTTCAGGTCAGAGCCGGAAACCTTGTAGCCGAGGTTCAGCAGCACCTCGGCGATACCGCTCATGCCGATGCCCCCGATGCCCACGAAATGAACGCGTTGAATCTTGGCAAACATAGTAGTGAGAAGACTCTCTAGGCTACCGCGTGTGCGTCCCGGACGCCAGCGATGCGGAGCGCAAGGGCTGCGATTTCCGACGCCGCATGGGGATGGGCGAAGCGGCGGGCGGCCGCCCCCATCTGCGCCAGGCGGGTGCGGTCCCCCAAGAGCGCTGCGATTTCGCGCGCCAACCGGTCGCCACTCAGCTCAGCCTGCGGCAGCAACAACGCGGCCCCCGCATTCGCCATGGTCTCGGCATTGTAGCGCTGGTGATCGTCTGCCGCGGTCGGCAGGGGAACGAAGATCGCCGGCTTCCCTGCCGCCGCGATTTCAGCCACCGTGCTGGCTCCGGAGCGGCAAACCAGCAAGTTGGCGCCGGCGAACGCTCCCGGCATGTCGTCGATGAAGCGCGACACTTCGGCGGAAATTCCCGCGCTCGCCGTAGCGGCCTGCACCGCCTCGTAATCCTTTTCGCCAGTCTGGTGGATCAGGTGAATGCCCGGTACCGCCAGCGCCAACCTGGGGAGAGACTCGATGACGGCCGCATTGATGGCGTGCGCTCCCTGGCTTCCGCCAAACACCAGGAGCGTGGGACGAGCATCTGGCGAACGTTCGGGAACGTGGAAAAACTCTCGCCGCACCGGGACTCCGGTGACCACTGCATTGCGGAAATATCTTTGCGTTGCCGGGAAGTGCACCGCGGCGGCCTTGACCATGGGTGCGACCAGCCGGTTGGCGATGCCGGGAATCACGTTTGGCTCAAACGCCATCATCGGCACGTTCATGAATGAGGCCGCGAGCATCGCCGGGCCCGAAGCGTATCCGCCCACACCGATCATCACGTCTGGACGGAACTCCGTGATCATGCGGGCTGATTGTGCTATCGCACGCGGCAGATCGAACACCGTTTTGACGCGCGTCGCCAGATCGACTCGGTTGAGCGCTCCGACGGTGATCAGTTCCAGCCGAAATCCTGCCGCTGGTACCAGTCGGGTCTCAATTCCCCGAGCCGTCCCGATAAAAAGCACTTCCGCGAAGCAGCGAGACCGCAACTCCTGCGCGATAGCCAGAGCGGGTATGACGTGTCCGCCCGTGCCTCCTCCGGCAATGATGACCCGCATCGCTAGTCCGTCTGTTGCGTGATGTTGAGCAGAATTCCCACGCTGGCGAGGGTGATGAACAGCGATGACCCGCCGTAGGAAACGAAAGGCAGCGGGATGCCCTTGGTCGGCATCATGCCCAGAACCACGCTCATGTTGATGAGCGCCTGGACCACTACCATGGCGGTGATTCCCGTCGCCAGAAAACGCGCAAAGGGATCCTGGGTGCGCAGCGCGGTGCGAATGCCGCGATAAAGAAATACGCTGAACAAGATGACGACCAGCGCCGCTCCCCACAGCCCAAGTTCTTCTGCGATGTTGGCGTATATGAAGTCGGTATGCGGCTCTGGCAGGTAGAAGAGTTTTTGCTTGCCTTCCATCAGGCCCGCGCCCATCAGCCCGCCGGTGCTGACCGCAATCATCGACTGGATAATGTGGAACCCATGTCCTTGCGGGTCTTTCCAGGGATCGAGAAATGCGATGATGCGGTGCCACCGATAGGAAACATGCACAATCAGGAAATACAGCGGCAGCAGTGATGCCAGCAGGCCGTATCCGAGATAACGCATCTTCATGCCCGCGATGTAAAGCACCGAAGCTGTGATGGCCATGCACGCAACGGCGGTGCCGAGGTCCGGCTCTTTAATGATGAGCGCTGCCAACAGCAGGCTGGGCGCGGCTGCCGGAAGTAATACGTGCTTCCAGTCGGAAATCTGCTGCCATCGCGACTCCAGGAAGTACGCGAGGTACAGGATAATTGCGGGTTTGGCCAGTTCCGACGGCTGAAACGACAGCGGCCCAATCTTGATCCAGCGATGGGTATTGTGCGAATCGCGAAAGAGAAACACGCCCACCAACAACAGGGTTGTGAGACCCAGAAACGTGAATACGAAAGACGACCGCCGATACTGCTTGTAGTCGATGTTCATGACCACCAGCATGGCGCCGATTCCGGCGGCTGCCCAGCCCAACTGCCTCAGCAGGAAGCTATACGACGAGCCGAAGCGCTCCCGCGCCATCACTGCAGACGCGCTGAACACCATGATCAGCCCCAGGAACACGAGTAGCAGAATCACCGTGAACAGCCATTTGTCGACGCTGACGCGTTTCGCCATTAAACCCTGCCTCCAGAGCGGCCGGCCGAGGGTTGGACTTCTCGCGCTTCCATCTGCTTCACCAGGTCCTTGAATACGCGTCCGCGATGTTCGTAGCTGACGAACTGATCGAAGCTGGCACAGGCAGGAGCCAGCAGTACGATGTCGCCAGCTACGGCCGATTCGCTGGCACGGCGCACTGCGTTGTCAATCGTGCCGGCGCTGACGATCTTCGTTCCTTTCACCTGTGACTCAATTTTGTTCGCCGCCGAACCGATCGTGTACACCCGCTTCACCCGCTTTTCCAATAAACGATTGAGAACGCTGTAGTCGCTACCCTTGTCCTTGCCCCCGAGGATGAGGTGAATTCCTCCCGCAAACGATTCCAGCGCCTTGATGGTCGCATCCACATTCGTGGCCTTGGAGTCGTTGTAGTACTGGACGCCTCGAACCGTCGCTACGAACTCCAGGCGATGCTCTACGGCTTTGAAGCTCGCCACGGCCCGGCGAATGTCACCCGGATCGACGCCTGCGAGCATGCCGGCGCAAACCGCCGCCAGCACGTTCTCCACGTTGTGCGCGCCCTTCAATGAAATTTCCGCGACAGGCATGATGGTTTGTTCCCTGTCGGCATCGCGCCAGAGAATCGCTTCTCCGCGGACGAATGCTCCGTGCTCAACTTCCCGTTGACGGCTGAACCAATACAAAGCAGCTTTGGTGCTATCGGCCATGGGGACGCAGGTACTGTCGTCGGCGTTCAAAACCGCGAAGTCGCTGCTGGTCTGATTTTCGAAGATGCGCAGCTTGGCGGCCGCGTAGTTCTCAAATGTGTGATGGCGGTCGAGGTGATCGGGTGTTACGTTCAGCACCACAGCGATCTTGGGATGAAACGTCTCGATGGTCTCCAACTGGAAGCTGCTGACCTCGAGCACAATCCATGTGTCGTCGGTGGCGCTTTCCACAAAACTAATTGCCGGAGTGCCAATGTTGCCGCCTACCAACGTCTTGTTCCCGCTGGCAGCGATGATTTCGCCTGCCAGAGTGGTCGTCGTGGTCTTGCCGTTCGATCCGGTGATGGCGACGATCTGTCCTTTTAGAAAGTGGGACGCCAGTTCGACTTCGCCAATGACAGGTATGCCGGCCTGGCGAGCCTGCAGCAATTGCGGCACGTCCGCGGGCACGCCCGGGCTGATGACGATGAGTTCCTGTTCTTTGAAGGTGCGTTCGCCGTGATACCCGGCCTCAACCACGATGCCGTGGTCAAGCAATTGCGGAATCTCGTGATGCAATTCCTCGGCAGACTTGGTGTCCGAAACAGCGACGCGTGCGCCGCGATCCGCCAGAAACAGTGCGCTGGCGATTCCCGATTTGCCCAACCCGACCACCAGCACGCGCTTGCCTTTTACATCCATGAGAAGTTCCGCCCGAAGGGTCATTGTGCCACGTTTGCCGCGCCCCTAGCGCAACTTCAACGTGGTGAGAGCAAAGAGTGCAAACACCAGCGAAGCAATCCAGAAGCGTACGATTACTTTGGACTCGCTCCAGCCCATCAGCTCGAAATGATGGTGAATGGGCGCCATCTTGAAGATGCGCTTCTTGCGCAGCTTGTACGATCCCACCTGCAGGATCACCGACAACGCCTCGATGACAAATACGCCGCCGATGAAGGGCAGCAGCAGTTCCTGCTTGATCAGCACCGCCACGGTGCCGATAGCGCCACCCAGGGCCAGCGATCCCACATCGCCCATGAAGACCTCTGCCGGATGAGCGTTGTACCAGAGAAAGCCGATCGCCGAGCCGACCATGGAGCCGCAGAAGATCGTCAGCTCCGAAACCTGCGGAATCTTAGAAATCTCCAGGTAGTCGGCGAACAGCGCATGTCCACTGACGTAGGTCAGCATAGTCAGCGCTCCCGCGGCGATCACCGTACATCCAATCGCCAGTCCGTCGAGGCCGTCGGTCAGGTTCACGGCGTTGCTTGATCCTACGATCACAATCATTATGAAAATGAGAAACGGCAGGAAGGCCAGCGGCCAAAAGCTAGTGTGCAGCAGGGCCCCAATGACGAGGTCAGGCCGGAAGTGCTTGAAGAATGGCACGATTAGACGAGTGGAATAGAGACCATAGCGCTGCAGGACAATCAGGGTTAGTCCAATCGCCAGCGCCGTCAAGAACTGATAGAAGAGCTTGGCGCGTCCGGTCAGGCCGAGGTTGCGGCGATGGACCACCTTCAGATAGTCATCCGCGAATCCGATGCCGCCGTAGGCCAGAGTCGCCACCACGGCGATCCAAACAAAGCGGTTGCTAAGGTCGGCCCACAACAGCGTCGGCACCACCATGGCGACCACGATCAGCACTCCGCCCATGGTGGGGGTTCCGGCCTTGCGCTGGTGGGCCTGCGGGCCGTCTTCGCGTATATATTGGCCGATCTGGAAGTCACGCAGTCGGCGCACCACCGCCGGGCCGATCACCAATCCCATGAACAGCGCGGTAAGGCTCGCGAACGCGGTGCGAAACGTCAAATAGCGGAAGATTCGGAACGGGCCGATGTGTAGTACGACAAATCCCTTCTGATAAAGCAGCCAATAGAGCAAAATGTTTCCCCGTCGTTAGAAAATCGTCCGGCCTAAATCCCTAGTGGGAGGCGTCAGTCGTTTTACTCATCCATAATTCCAACGCGCGCTCCAGGCGAACTCCTCGCGACGCCTTCAACAGCACCAGATCGCCGGGTTTCACGTTGCGCTGCAGCCAGAAGGCAGCGTCTTCCGGAGTGGCCGCGAATTCCGCAGCAACGTTGGCGGCATTCGCGCCTTCCACAATGAACCGCGCCAGGCCCCGCACGCCGAGCACGAAGTCCACTCCATAAGTTCCCATGAGTTGGCCGCAGTCGCGATGCATGGCCTCGCCGCTCGGCCCCAACTCGAGCATCTCGCCGGCCACCACGATGCGGCGCTGCGCCGGCATTTGCGCCAGCGAACGAACCATGCTGTCGAGGGCCTTCGGGTTTGAATTGTAACAATCGTTGATGATCGTAGCTCCATCGTATTCGAGCACCTGTCCGCGCTTTTCGCCCGCGGAAAGCGCAGCCAGCGATTCGGCGGCCGCCTGTAGTGTCAGGCCGTATTGCAGCCCGACGGCCACAGCCGCCAGCGCGTTATAGACGCTGTGCTCGCCCAACAGCGGAAGCGTAGCGCGCACTCGCTCGCTGTCGCTCACCAGATCGAATGCCGATCCCACGGGCCGCAGCGCTTCGATGTTCTCCGCTCGGATGTCGGCGGGTTTCTGCAACCCAAACGTCACAACCTTGCCCCGAAAGTCACGACCGAACTGCGATACGTAGGTGTCGTCGGCGTTGAGCACGGCGATGCCATCGACGGGCAACGACTCGATCACCTCGTACTTGGCGCGGGCAATTCCGGCGATGGAATCGAAGAACTCCAGAT
Organism: Terriglobales bacterium; assembly: GCA_036512955.1. GTDB lineage: Bacteria > Acidobacteriota > Terriglobia > Terriglobales > Acidobacteriaceae > DASRAA01. Next base: position 21,749 of record DATBZX010000250.1, on the reverse strand, counting down.
GCACCGGAGCCACCATGGTGACCACGCCACAGTTGGGTTGCGCCAATCTCGCCAGCGCGGTGATCTCGCCCGCGTGCGACATGCCCATCTCGATTACAGCAACCTGCTGCTCGGGTTCCAGCTTCAGCAGTTGCAGCGGAAGGCCGAAATGATTGTTCAGATTGCCTTGCGATTTCAGCACGCGATGCTTGGTCGCCAGAACGTGCGCAATGATTTCCTTGGTGGTCGTCTTGCCCGCAGATCCTGTTACTCCAATCAGCGTCTTGCCCCATGCTCGCCTGACTGCCGCCGCAAGTTGCTGCAAAGCGGTCAGCGCGTCGTCTACGGCAAGCAGTGAAGCCTTCCCCGGAAACCGTGCCAACTGGTCGCGGCGAACCACTGCCGCAATCGCGCCTCGGGCCAGCGCAGCCTCTACGAAGTCGTGGCCGTCCAGGCGTTCGCCCTGCACGGCGAAGAAAAGCTCTCCGGGCTGAATGGTTCTGGAGTCAATGGAATAGCCACCGGCAACGGCGTGAGGATCGAACTCTCCGCTAGCCTGCATGAACTCGGCAGCATGCAAGAGGCTCAGCTTCATGATTTGACCGGATGCGCAGCCGCGTATCCGGCGTGTTGCAGAGCTTTCTGGGCGACCTCCACATCGTCGAAAGGAACCACGCCCTCCCTGGTCACCTGGTGCTTCTCGTGGCCTTTGCCCGCGATCAGAACGATGTCTCCTGTCTCGGCCTCATGGATGGCCAATTCGATGGCCTTATGCCGGTCAGGCTCCAGCGTGTAACGTGCGCCGGTGCGCTGCAGTCCGGGCAATGCGTCATTCATGATGGCAATGGGGTCTTCGCTGCGCGGGTTGTCGCTGGTCAGGATCACGAAGTCGCTGCCTCGTCCCGCGGCTTCGCCCATCAGTGGCCGTTTGGTGCGGTCGCGGTCGCCGCCGCATCCGAAGACGGTGATCACCCTTCCCGGCCCGCCGCGCTGGTGCAGGAAATCATGAGCCACGGCGGTGAGGTTACGAATCGCATCATCGGTGTGTGCATAATCGACGATTACCGTGAACGGCTGGCCGAGGTCAAGCCGCTCGAAGCGGCCGGCGACGTGAGCGATCTGGTCCGCGGCTTCAGAGATGGCGTTGGGCTCCACGTCGCGCGCATATGCGGCGGCAGCAGCGGCCACCAGGTTGTACACGTTGACCCGTCCCAGCAGCGCGCTCCAGATGGGAATCTCACCCTGCGGCGTGACCAATTGAAAGCCAACTCCATTGCCACTGACTTTCAAATCCTTGGCATGAAAGTCTCCGCGTTCGATGCCGTACGTAATCACTTCATGATGCTTCTTGCACAACGGCAGCAGGCGCTGGCCGTATTCGTCTTCGATATTGATGACCACGAACCGCGGCGGCTCTACTCCCAGCCCCTTAAACAATACGATCTTGGACTGGAAGTAGTTCTCCATCGTCTGGTGATAATCGAGATGGTCCCGCGTGAGGTTGGTGAATATCGCCACTTCGAACGGAATTCCGAAGACACGTTGCTGCTCGAGTGCATGCGACGAAACTTCGAGCACCGCCTCCGAGCACCCCACATTCACGGCCTTGGCGAAAATCTGGTTCAATTCGAGAGCTTCAGGCGTGGTGTGAGGAGCAGGAAATATATCGTTTCCGATGCGGTACTCCACGGTGCCCAGCAGCGCGAGTTTGCGCCCCGCGGCCCGCAACATCCGGCTCAGGATGAACGACGTCGTAGTCTTGCCGTTCGTGCCGGTGATGCCGGTAATCGTCAATCTTTCCGCAGGATGGCGGTAGAAATTCGCGCTAAGACGCGCCAGCGCCCGCCGTCCGTGCGGCACCACCGCCCATGCAATCCCTTCGCGCGGAGCGACCGAATCGCTCACCACCGCAACCGCTCCGTTGGCGATCGCCTGGTCGATAAAACGGTTGCCGTCGGTGCTCTCGCCGCGCATGGCGACGAAACACCATCCCGGCCTCACCCGCCGGCTGTCGTAATCCAGGCCGGCAATTGGTGGGTCGCCTCTCTGGTCCAGATATTCCGCACCATCAAGCAACTTTAGGAAGTTCATTCTACCCGCATTATAGCTGCGCTCCGAAACCGCAGCGCGACTGTTTACGCCGCTGGACGCAGCTTTTCCAAAACGGTAAAACCAAGCTGTCTAATGGCTAAAGCGAATCGTGACCTTCTGTCCCGCGAGCAGGTGGCTGCCGGGAAGCGGCACTTGTTGGCGCGCGATTCCGCTACCTAAAACGTTGATCTCCAGCCCGCTCTGCTGCGCAACTTCCACCGCCGAGCGCAGCGTCTTTCCCATGAACGACGGCACCACGATGCCGCTGTCCACGTCGAGCACCACGGTACCCTGGCCGGGAGCGACTTGCCCAGTGGAATAACTTGGCGAAGGTAGGCCAGCGCCGCCGACATCGGGTGGGGATGCTGGCGTCGTCACAGCGGGGCCCGCAGAAACATTCACCAGCTTCGCGCCGCCCGGTTGACCGGCATTCGGAACGACAGCTACGGGTTGGTCGGTTTTCCCCACCGCCGTCGCTGCAGCATCATCGGCGTCAGAGATCAGCGGCGCGCCCAACCGGTCTGAACTTTCTTCCGCGTCATCGGTCTTCCTGGCTGACGCCATCAGCGTCTGCCGCAGCGACTGGTTCTTCGGCTCAATGTCATGCGGCACGTGCATGTACTCCAGCACCTGCTCGGCGACACGCTTGAACACTGGCGCCGACACCTGCCCGCCCTGGTGCAGTCCCTGCGCTGAATCGAGGATGACTGCAATCGTGATGGCAGGGTTGTTAACGGGCGCGAAGCCCACGAATGACCCGACGTATTTCGTCTTGGAATAGGTCCCGGTTTTGGGGTCGACTTTCTGTGCGGTGCCGGTCTTACCGGCCACGGTGTAGCCATCCAGGATGGCGCGACGTGCCGTGCCGTCGAGCACAACGGCTTCCATCATCTTCTTCATCTGTGCGGCAGTCATGGTGGAGATCACACGATGCTGTTGCGGGGGATGAAACACCACCGGTTTCGGTGCCGCATTGGGGGGCAACTCGCCGGCCACGATGCGCGGCGGAGTGTACACGCCGTCATTGGCGATGGTCGAGACCATGGACACAACTTGAACTGCGGTGACACCGATTTCCTGTCCCATCGACATGGCGCCGATCGAAACTTTGGACCAGCGATTGACCGGTTTCTTCAACCCCCGGCTCTCGCCCGGGAGTTCGATGCCGGTCTGCGCTCCGAAGCCGTAGGAGCGGATGTAATCATCGAAGCGAACGTCGCCCAGCTTCATGCCGGTCTTGACGGCCGCAACGTCACTGGAGTGCGCATAAGCCTCGGCAATGGTCATCACGCCCATCTTGTGGGCATCGTGTATGGTCATGCCGAAGATGGTGATGGAGCCGCCCTGGCAATCCACCATGTCTTCGGGCTTGACCACCTTCTGCTCAATCGCCGCCGAATACGTCACTGTCTTGAACACCGATCCCGGCTCATACACATCGCTGACCGCACGGTTCTTCAGTGCTTCTTTGGGAACGCTGTTGAAAACGTTGGGATTGAACGTGGGACGGTTGGCGAGCGCGAGAATTTCGCCGGTTTGCGGATTCTGCACCACGACCGTCCCAGCCTCTGCCTTGGTTTCTTCCATCGCCCGCTCGAGTTCCTTTTCGGCGATGTACTGAATAGTTGCGTCGAGCGTGAGCACTAGGTTCTGCCCCGGGTCTGGCTGCCGCTCCACTCGTCCGTACCACTTGCGGCGGGCATCGACGAAGATCATTTCCCGGCCCGGCATGCCGCGCAAATCGTCGTCGAACTTCAGTTCCAGACCGCCCAACCCTTCGTCGTCAACTCCCACATACCCGATGGTCTGGGCTGCCAGGTCGCGCTTGGGATAAAAGCGTTGTGGTTCCTTGCGGAAATAGATCCCGCGCAGGTTGAGGTTGCGTACGCGCTGGCTCGTCTCGGCATCGAGCTTACGTTTCACCCACGCGAAATTCTTCTGTGCACGGAGATGAGCCAGCAGTTCCTGGCCGTCAAGATCGAGTACTTTGGCAAGGATTTGCGCCGTGGTTTCCTGATCGGGGATCTCGCTGGGAACCGCGAACACCGAATCGACGTCAATCGACATCGCCAGCTCGGCGCCATTGCGGTCGTAAATGGTGCCCCGTCGCGGGTCCACATCGATGGTGCGTCCATGCTGGCGGGAAGCAAGATTCAGGAAGAATTGGTACTTGATGACTTGCAGGTAAACCAGGCGTCCGAGCACCGCCGCCACCCACAGGAAGAGCACAGCCGCAAGAATGTAGAGCCTCTTGCTTGGTGTCTTCGCCGGCGCGTTTGCCCGCATTCCTGCTCACCCCGCATCCCCGTCCCAGCTTGAGCCAGGATCGCAGTCTTACTCTGTGGTACATCTCTTACAATGTGGTACTTACATGGAGAAGGCGGTCCGACATGGGCGGACCGCCGCTGTGAACTCCCGTCCGGGTTAGCCCGTCGCGCTGTCACCCAGACGTCTACTGCTGCATCGAAACCACCATAATTCCGTTGGGATTCGCCCTCGCCATGACCGGTACATTGCTGTCCCCGTTACCGGTCTCGATGGTTTGTATCTGTCCGGCCACCGGCGGAATCATTCCCAGCTTGCGCGCCTCGATATCGATGCGCTCCAGGTCCTTCAGCGAGGATTCCTCCAGCTTCAATTCACGGTTGCTCTCAACGATGGAGGTCTGCTCCGCCTTGGCCTGCTCGATGCGATAGCCATATTCAATGGCGCTAAGGTGCTGTAGCAGGTACACCATCACCAGTAGAAAGAAGACGGCCAGCGTCACGCCGAAGGATTTCATCTCGCGGCGGCGCTTGGGATCGACCATGCGCACCACGCGCGAATTGTCGATGCGCTTGGTGAAGTAGATTTCCGGAGTGCCCATGAACATGCCACGGGTGTCCGATACCTGCTCGCCCCAGCTGCTTGCATCGGCTGCGGTTGGATAAAGAATTCCGGCTGCCATCGCTCTCTCCTGTCGGACGGCCCTGTACCCGGCACATGTCCGACTGCACTCCCACAATGTCGCAGTCCCATTTTGTCGGGGCGGCGACTCATTCACATTTCCCACAACCTTTTCCGCAGGCTCTGTGGATATACCTGAGGAAACTGTTGATAAGTCTCGCAACACATCAACTATCTACTTCCCGCGTAACTTAGACCCGCTCGGCCGCCCGCAGCTTTGCGCTGCGTGACCGCGGATTGCGATCGATCTCTTCCTCTTCGGCGGTCACCGGCTTCTTGGTCAGCACGCGGTATGTTCCGTCGTGCGCTCCCTCGCGCAGCGCATCTTTCACGATGCGATCTTCCAGCGAGTGGAAGCTGATGATTACCAACCTGCCGCCCTTCTTCAGCACCTGCGGCGCCGCGCCCTTACTAAGCAGCGTCTGCAGGTCGTCAAGTTCACGGTTCACCAGAATTCGGAGAGCCTGAAAGGTCTTTGTCGCCGGATGAATGCGCCGCTCAGCCTGGTTCATTGGCCGGGCCGCAGCCGAAACCACCTCCGCAAGATGTGCGGTGGTCCGAATCGGCCGCGCCCGAACAATGGCTCTGGCGATTCTCCGCGACCTCCTTTCCTCACCGAATTCGTAAATCGCATCGGCAAGCTCGCGCTCGTCGAAACGGTTTACCACTTGTTCGGCGGTCTGCCCGGACTGCGTATTCATCCGCATGTCCAAGGGGCCTTCCGCCTGAAAACTAAATCCGCGCTCGGCATTGTCCAACTGCAAAGAACTGACTCCCAGATCGGCCAACAAACCGTCCACGCTGGCGGGCGCCACATGCTGCCCCACTTCCGCAAAACTCGCGTGCACCAGCTCGATCTTTGGCCAATCGGCTGCCAACTCCGGCGGTGGACTCATCAGCCGTTCGCGGGCCCGCTCCAGCGCTGCCGGGTCTTTATCGAAGCCAATCAAACGACCCGCTGGGCCGAGGCGTTTTGCGATTTCCAGACTGTGTCCGCCTAAGCCGAGGGTCAGATCGATAAAGCTCCCGCCGCGCCGCACGGCCAGGAATTCGATCGCTTGTTGTAAAAGAACCGGTACATGGCCAAACTGCCTTTTGCCCGCTTCGCCATGTTCGCGCCCGGGGGCGCTGTCCGCTCTTGGAAACTCGTCCATTCACTCCCGTCCCGAGACGTTGAATGGATCGCTCTGCCTCACTAAATGCCCAGACCGTCCAGGGTTTTCGCATCCTCATCCGTAAAAGGCTCGAGCACCTCTTGGCGAAGCGCTTCCGCATTCTGTACTTCGAGGTACGTCAAACGTCCCGCCACCGAGACCTCGCCTTTCAGGTCGGCCGACTCGCGTAACACTGCCGGCAGCAGCAGACGCCCTTGGCCATCGAACTCCACTTCCTGTCCGTAATAACTGGTGCGCTTCAACAACTTTTGCTTTGACGCATTGAAGGTGGACAGACCAACCAGCTTGCGCTCGATCGTCTCCCACTCCTGGATGGGATATACAAAGGCACTCTTCCCATCCCAGCTTGTGATGTAGAATTTGCTTCCGTACTTCTCGTCGGCCAGGCGCTTGTATTCCGCGGGCATCTTGAGACGCCCTTTGTCGTCCAGCCGGGTTAAGTGAGAACCACGAAACATAAACACCGGGCCCATACCACCGGGACCCTACTTCGTTTCCGGGAGAGGAGGAAAACCTGAAAAACCACCCCACGTGGGAGCTAAAATCCGGTTGCATCGCGCGTTTGGCCAAATTACCCAATTCGCTTAAGCAGCTTCCACGGGGGTATCGGATTTACCACCGCCTCCCACTTTGTACCACTTGGGCTGAATCTTACGCCCTTTCCATATCGTGTCAAGGGGAATTCTGTAATTTTCGCTGAAAGTTTTCTAAGACTTGCCTGACTACGACAGGTTGGGCTCCCTCCCTCCCCTCCTACAGCATTTTGCGTTTACTCTGGCGATTCTCCACCAACCGCGGCGGGCCAATTCCGGAAGAAACCCGAAGTTGTCGGCATAAAACCGACAATCGACTCGCTCGATTGTTTCCGGGAGACCCGCCGAGTGAACGAAATGGACTACGCCGCGAGGTGCCGTGAGCGTGGATCGTGAGCCGGGAATTTGGAAACTGGAGGGCAGCGCAGTATATTCCTTGCGTCACCAATTGCGTCACCCAATGCCATGAGTCAGCACCTGCAAGCCGAGCACTGGATTCCGGTTCCCGTGCCCAAGGTGTTCGCATTTTTCTCCGACCCGCATAACCTGCCGCGCATCATGCCGCCATCGCAAGGCGCAAAGCTCATCAAGTTCAACCTGGTGCCACCGCGGTTGCCCGAAGGCTCGCGTCCGCTGGGCCTCGAACACATGGCTGGACCGGGCACCGAAATCACCTTCAAGTTCCGCGCGATCCCCTATGTGCCCATCCACGAACGCTGGACCGCGCTGATCACGGAATTCGTTTTCAACGAGTATTTCGCCGACACCCAGAAACAGGGGCCATTCAAATCCTGGCATCACACCCACACCTTCGAAGCCAAGGTTGTCGACGGACGCGAAGGCACTGTCGTCGGCGATGAAGTGGAATACGAGGTCGGCTTTGGCGTGATCGGGAAGATGATCGAGACGGTGATCTTTCAGCGCATGATGCGTTCCATCTTCGAACATCGCAAGCAAGCACTGGAAAAAGTATTTGCTACCGAAATCGGCGGGTTGCGAATCGCGAAGACCTGATTCGACTTCGATGGTTCCGGTGTCGCTCTGTGCCTCCGTGCCTCAGTGGTAGAAATCCTCTATTCTTACTTCATGGATCTCTTCGCTCTCACTCGCAAGCTTATCGACATCGAATCTGTCACCGGCAATGAAACCGCGATGGGAGAGGCCCTCGCGCGCGAACTGACCGCGCTGGGCTACGCCGTCGAGCGCATGCCGGTAGAGGGCGAACGCTTCAATGTGTGGGCAACGCCTGAGCAACCGCGTCCCGAGTTGGTGCTCTCGACACACATGGACACAGTGCCTCCATTCATCTCTTCGTCGGAGACGCCGGATCGTATCTACGGACGGGGGTCGTGCGACGCCAAGGGCATCATCGTGGCGCAGATCGCGGCTGCCGAGAAACTCAAGGCCGAAGGCATCCACGTCGGCCTGCTGTTCCTCGTGGGCGAAGAGCGCGACAGCCAGGGCGCCCAGGCCGCCAACCAGGATCCACGCGGAGCGAAGTTCCTCATCAACGGCGAACCCACCGAGAACCGCATCGCACTCGCCTCGAAAGGCACCCTGCGCGTGGAAGTTGTCGCCACCGGCAAGATGGCGCACTCGGCCTATCCCGAACTGGGGGAGTCGGCGATTGAGAAGTTGCTCGACGCGCTGGAGAGCATCCGCAAATTGAAGTTGCCCGTGCACGCCGCTGCAGGACCTTCCACGATGAATATCGGGCTCATAGAAGGAGGCCGCGCCCCCAACGTCATCCCCGACCATGCCAGTGCGAACCTGCTGATCCGCCTTGTCGGGCCCGCCGACGAACTGCGCCGCCAGATCACCGCGGCCGTGGCCGGCAAAGCAGAAGCCAATTTCATCCTCGAGATTCCATTCATGGAGCTCGGCACCGTGCCCGGTATTGAAACCATGATCGCCGCCTTCACCACCGACATTCCCGCGTTGCCCAACTGGGGCAAGCCAGTACTGATCGGTCCCGGCTCGATTCACGTAGCCCACACCGACGGCGAGTATATCGAGAAAAAGCAGCTGGTACAGGCCGTCGATCTTTACGCGCAGATTGCTCGGCACCTGCTCAGAATCGGTACGCCTTAGGGTACCCGCAATGTGCCGGCACTTGTTCCCGCGTCGGCTTTCTGATATCCCATCCTTTGGCTGTGTAACTGCGGCCACCCATCATGGCCACTGGAAATGATCCCATCGAGACTTCGCAACCAGCACCCGATTTCCCGCCGCAAATCTTCTGCATCAGCCGCGGACATCCCTTGCCGCTGGGTACAACGATCCAGCGACAGGGTGTGAACTTTTCGATTTTCTCCAAGCACGCCACTTCGTGTTGTCTGCTGCTCTTGCAACCCGGAGTCAAGGGGTCGCTCGCCACATTCCCCCTGGATCCCCGCTCCAATCGCACCGGTCAGGTTTGGCACATCTTTATCGAGGGTCTGGATGCCGGCGCGCACTACGCGTTTCGCTTCGACATGCAGCCCAATCCCGACCCCAACGTTTATCGCTTCAATTCTTCTGATTTGCTACTCGATCCGTATGCGCGGGTTCTGTCAGGCGGAGCGCCATGGGGAACCTTCAAAGATGGCAAGCGGCCTTTTCGTCTTGGCGTGGTGACCGAGAACCATTTCGAGTGGGAAAACGACCAACCTCTCAACATTCCGCTGGTCGATAGCGTTATCTACGAGATGCACGTGCGCAGCTTCACCCGCCATCCCTCCTCCGGGGTCGCCAATCCCGGCACCTTTGCCGGAGTGATCGAAAAAATCCCCTACCTCAAGCGGTTGGGGGTAACTGCCGTCGAACTTTTGCCGGTCAACGAATTTGAGGAAGGCGACACCGATCGCGTGAATCCATTCACCGGCGAGCCCCTTGTGAATCTCTGGGGCTACCAGCCGACGGCGTTTTTCGCGCCCAACACGGCATACTCGTCCAAGCGTGGAGACGGCGACCAGGTGCGGGAATTCAAGCAACTTGTCAAATCGATGCACGAGGCTGGCATCGAAGTCATCCTCGACATGGTGTTCAACCACACCGCAGAGGGCGCCGCGAACGGACCTACTTGGTCGTTTCGCGGCATAGACAACTCGACCTATTACATCCTCGACCCCGAAACCGGCAAGTACCTGAACTACTCCGGATGCGGCAACACGGTAAATTGCAATAACCCCGTGGTGCGCGAATTTATCGTCGATTGCTTGCGCTACTGGGTTACCGAGATGCACGTCGACGGCTTCCGCTTCGACCTGGCATCGATCCTTGGTCGCGGGCAGGACGGCGCTGTGTTGAAGAACCCGCCGCTGCTGGAGACAATGGCCTACGATCCCGTGCTGGCCAATTCCAAGCTGATCGCTGAAGCTTGGGACGCGGCCGGTTTGTACCAGGTGGGAACTTTACCTTCATGGGGACGTTGGGCGGAATGGAACGGTATCTTCCGCGACGACGTGCGCAAATTCGTGAAGGGCGACGCAGGCATGACCTCGGCGCTGGCGACGCGTCTGCTGGGCAGCCCTGACTTGTACGAGACCAGCGCGCGCGAACCTTATCACAGCATCAACTTCGTGACCTGCCACGATGGCTTCACGCTAACCGACCTGGTTTCTTACGACCAAAAGCGCAACCTGGCCAATGGTGAGAGCAATCAGGATGGCAACAACGCCAACCTGAGCTGGAACTGCGGTGTCGAAGGTCCGGTGTCCGATCCGGCCATCAACGAGCTGCGCGCCCGCCAGCGCAAGAACTTCGCTGCCATCCTCATGTTTTCCCACGGCGTGCCAATGATTCTCTCCGGCGATGAGTTAGGACGCACCCAGCAGGGCAACAACAACGCTTACTGTCAGGACAATGACGTCAGTTGGCTCAACTGGGGCATGGCGACAACCAACGCCGGCCTGCTGCGCTTCTTCCAACTGTTGATTGCCTTCCGTAAGCGCTGCCCGATGCTGCGGCGTGACACCTTCGCGCTCGACGGCGAAACTGGTTTCCACGTGACCTGGCATGGGACCAAACGCATGTCAGCGGACTGGAGTCCGGAATCACGTTCAGTCGCGATGCAGTGGACCCAACTCCATACGGACGGCACCCGCGACGACGTGCACTTCATTGCGCACGCCCACTGGGAAGACCGCGAGTTCGAGTTGCCCGAAATCGGTGAGCGCAAGTGGTTCCGATTGGTCGATACCGCGCTGCCGTCTCCTGCCGACATCGCTGAAAAGGGCAACGAATTCCCACTGTCGTCGCAGAACAGCTACCCCGTGATGGCCCGCAGCGTGGCGATTTTCATAGCCAAGTAGGAGTGGACTTCCTCTCTATCGTTGCACTAGCATCTCGAACCGACCGCTCTCCGGGTCAGCCTCGCGGATCGTTCCGTCGCCGATGTCGTACACCCATCCCCGAATCTCGATCTCCCCATTGTCTAACCGCGCGCGCACGCTGGGATGCGTCTTCAAGTTCTCGATCTGGCCCAGCACGTTGAACTCGGTCATGCGTCGCAACTGCTCTTCCTCGGGCCCATCGCCAAACTTAGTCCGCATTCGTCTTCTCGCGTCGAAGGCGTGGCTCATCCATTTCTGTACGCCCGGCATTCCTTCTACCTGCTCGGGACGCAGCAGCGCTTTCATTACGCCGCAATCGGTGTGTCCGCAGACCACGATCAACGGCACCTTCAGCGCCAGCATGGCGTACTCGACGCCCGCAGTAACGCCACCAACGAAGTCCAGGTAGGGCGGGATGACGTTGCCGGGATTGCGTTCGATGAAGATTTCGCCTGGGTCGGTCTGCGTCACCAGGTTGGGATTCACCCGCGAGTCGGCGCAAGTTACAAACAACGCCAGCGGCTCCTGGCCACGTTTCAAGCGCTCGAACATTTCGCGCTGCGCGGGATAGATTTCCGTTTGAAACTTGGCGACACCTCGGGCGATCCGATCCAGCGCATCCTGCTTTTGCATTTGCGAGCTCCTAAAAAGTTAAGGAACTACCACTACTTTTCTGCAACTACACAGGTGCCCGGTAGCCGCTGGTTCTCAGGTTATCAAACCGGACGTTACCCGAACTCGCCCCGCAGTCCCCTGTTAGACTGATGCCCTATGAGCGAAGCGAACAACGCGCTTTTCCAAGCCTCGTCGGCCTATCTGCGCACGGCGATGCATCAACCGATCCAGTGGAACGAGTGGGGCGAAGACGCCTTCGCTGCTGCCCAGCGCGAGAACAAACCGATCCTGCTCGACATTGGAGCGGTGTGGTGTCACTGGTGTCATGTCATGGACCGCGAGTCTTACGAGAGCGGCGAAATCGCCGAAATCATCAACCGCGAATTCATTGCCGTCAAGGTCGATCGCGACGAACGCCCTGACGTTGACAGCCGATACCAGCTTGCGGTATCGGCGATTTCCGGCACCGGCGGATGGCCACTCACCGTGTTCCTCACTCCCGATGGCAAACCGTTCTATGGTGGAACCTACTTCCCTCCCGACGATCGCTATGGCCGTCCCAGCTTCAAGAAGATCCTGCTGGCGATTTCCGAAGCCTACCGCGATCGCCGCGACGAGGTGCTGAAGTCCGCCGACGAAAGCATGAACATGCTGTCGAATGCCGAGGGCTATGGCGGACATCATGCCGACTTTTCCCCGCGCATCGTAGGTGTGATGGTGCAATCGGCGCTGCCCATCTTTGACCCCAAGCATGGCGGATTTGGCGGCGCTCCAAAATTCCCGCACTCTTCGGCCATCGATCTTCTGATCGACTGGTACGCGCGCACGAAAGAAGAGCGCGTCGCCACCGTGATCACCACCACGCTTACCAAGATGGCCAACGGCGGCGTCTACGACCAGCTCGGCGGCGGCTTCCATCGCTACTCGGTCGATGAGCGCTGGATCGTTCCTCACTTCGAGAAAATGTCCTACGACAACTCCGAGCTGCTGAAGAACTACGTCCACGCCTACCAGGTGTTTGGTTACGACTTCTACCGGCGCATCGCGGGAGACATCGTCCGTTGGATGGACGAATGGCTCACCGACCAGGAGCATGGCGGTTTCTACGCCTCGCAGGACGCCGACATCAACCTCGATGACGACGGCGACTACTTCACTTGGACCGTCGACGAGGCCAAAGCGGTGCTGAGTCCCGATGAGTTCCAGGCGATCGCCCTGCACTACGACATCGCGGAAGTTGGAGAGATGCACCATAACCCCGCCAAGAACGTGCTTTGGGTCAGCAAGCTGGCGGATGAAGTCTCAAGCCGCATGGGCCGCGACATTACGGACGTACTTGAGTTCCTCGCCATTGCACGCGCCAAGTTGAGCGCGGCGCGGGCGCAACGTCCCACTCCGTTTATCGACAAGACCATCTACACGAACTGGAACGCGCTGTGCGTCTCGGCCTACCTCCATTATGCGCGGACTTTGAGACGTCCTAATGCCCGCCAATTCGCGTTGCGCTCCCTCGATCGCATTCTGGCCGAGGCGTGGGATGAAGAGCGCGGGTTATCGCACGTCATTGCCTACAGCGATCCCAGCGCGGGTAAACGTTTCGTGCGTGGCCTGCTCGATGACTACGCCTACACTGCCATCGCGTGCCTGGACGCCTATGAGATTACCGGCGACCTTAGCTACTTTCGCTTCGCGCAACAGATCGCTGATCAGATGATCAGCCGCTTCTCCGATCCGACCTCAGGAGGATTCTTCGACACCGAGCCTCCACTCGAAGAGCGCCTGAAGTTGGGTGCGCTGTCGGCACGACGCAAGCCGTTTCAGGACGCGCCCACGCCCGCGGGCAATCCCTGTGCCGCGATTGCCCTGCTGCGACTGCATGCCTACACCAATGACGCAAAGTATTACGACAAAGCCGAAGACACGCTGGAAGTTTTCGCTGGTGCCGCCGAACAGTTCGGAATTTATGCAGGCACCTATGGACTCGCTGCGAGTTGGCTGGCGCGCCCGCACACCCAGGTGATCGTCGTGGGAGAAGACGAGAAGGCCGAGGCGCTTCTCAAGGCAGCGTCTGCACCCTATGCCGTCAACTTGTCGGTGGTTCATCTGACCGACAGCGAAGCAGTCGCCGGCAATCTACCTCCCGCGCTTGCGGAGACGATTCCAAATTTGCCCGCCCTGAAAGAAAAGAAATCCATCGCGGTGGTGTGCACCAACTTTACCTGCCGCCCGCCCATCGACGATCCCGAAGAGCTCGACAAAGTAGTGCGTGAGGCCATCGCCGCGGAGTAGGTCTGTATCGAGTTGGAGGGGCGCCGCTTTAGCTGTGCCCTGCAAGCTCTTAGTGTTTGTCATCCCTCGGTGGCTTTAGCCGCCGGGGGATCCGCTTTTGCGGTTTTTCGCCGCACACTCCTCACCCGCTCAATACGCTTCGTCCAGCAACTCCACCACGTGGGCCACACGCGCACTCATCTTCTGCCGCTCGATTCCCGCGCGATACTGCAACATGCAACCTACGTTGGACGTAGCGATGATCTCCGGCTCGACACTGCCGATGAAGCCCATCTTCTCATCGAGCACCTTCATCGAGATCTCATTTTGCACCACGTTGTAAACCCCAGCGCTGCCGCAGCACGAGTCGGGTCGCGGCGACTCCACCAGTTCCGCCCCAATATGCCGTAACAGTTGCCGGGGCGCGCTGCGAATCCCCTGTGCGTGCGCCAGGTGACACGGATCCTGATAGGTCACGCGCACGCTCAGCGTCCGCTTGGGCTCTAGCAGTCCCACTTCGGCCAGATACTCATTGATGTCCCGCACCTTCGCCGTAAATTCCTGCGCCCGCTCTCGATAAACTTCGTCTTCGTGCAACAGCGCGGCATATTCTTTCATCGCCGATCCGCATCCGGCGGCGTTACTAACGATCGCATCGAACTCCGGGCTTAGCATGGCATCGATGTTGCGCCGCGCCTGCTCCCGCGCCAGATCCAGATGGCCCGCGTGCAACTGCAACGCTCCGCAGCATGCCTGCTTCTCGGGAATATGCACCTCAATCCCGTTCTTGGTTAGCACTCGGATCGTGGCGCGATTCAGTTCTGCGAAAGCAACGCTGGCCACGCATCCGATCAGCAGGGCGACTTTCCCGCGCCGCTCGCCCTCCGCAGGAAATACGCGTCCCAGGTCCTCGAATGAGAACGTATTCTCCATCCGTGGCGACAGCGCGTCCAGCTCTTCCATCCCCAAAAGTTTGAGCATTCCCGTCGCACGCGCCAGCGATTGCAGTCCCGATCGCTGATAGAAGCGAATGAAACGCGCATGGCGTGCGAGGCGGCTAAATGACGGCAGAATTTCTCCATAGAAATGTTCGCGCAACTTCGTCGCCAGCCATGGCCTCTTATAGTTTTCGGCGATCTGCGCCCGCGCCTGTTCAAGCAGGCTGCCGTAGGCTACACCCGACGGGCAAGCGGTCTGGCAGTTCAGACACCCGAGGCAGCGATCGATGTGCGAGACAAACGAATCACTCAGCGCCAGCCGCCCTGCGTCCACCTGTACGATTTGGTAAATGCGACCGCGCGGCGAGTCCATTTCCGTGCCTAAGACGCGGTACGTCGGGCACTGGTCGAGGCACAGCCCGCAGTGCACGCAACGCGAATACAACTCCCACGTCGGCTTCTCATGCGCAGAGAAGTTCGAGTGGGGAATCTCGGTTGTAGTCGCTGCGGTGCTCAAGAGATTTCCCTCCCGCGCAAGACGTTGTTCGGATCGAGCGCCTGCTTCACCGCGCGCATGCTGGCAAGGTTGGCCGGAGTAATGGGCCATGGATTGGCGGCGCCGTCCATCTTCACTGTAGCTTTGTCACCCACTTCGCTGCGCAACGCGTCCGTGAGTCCGGACGTAATTCCGGTACCCACGTGATTGAACTGCTGGGCAACAAATTGCAAATGCCCGATGCCGACGTGACCGATGCAGCCGAAGTCAATCTGTAGGGAAGGCATCACCCTGTTCATGACTTCGATGACCGCGAGAAGATCGCGCGGTGGCACGGTGATGTGGATACGTCTCATCAGGTTCTCACCCGCACGGGCCGTTGTGCCATCGCCAGCGGAGTATGGGAAGTTCTCGATCGCCCGCCACATGGTGACTTCACTCTCGCCCGCAACCTCGCGGTTGATCGCCATCCCCAACTCCTTGCGGTACCGAGCCAGCACGGCGTCGCTACCGGCAGCGCGCACGCAGATCACCCAGGCATCGGACGCCATCTCCGGCCGCATCATTTTGCGCGCGATGGGCGACACTAACTCCAGGCAAATTGGCGCGAGCGGAGAGCGCACCACCCGGTCGCGAAACTCCAGCGCCTCTTTCGCAGTTTTGAACTCGGCGAGAAATGTCCTTGTCTGCCTTGGCGCGGGAAACAACTTGAAGCTCGCCGAAGTAATCACCCCCAGCGTCCCGTAGCTGCCGATCAGCAGCTTCATCAGGTCATACCCCGCCACATTCTTGACGACTCTGCCGCCACCCTTCGCGCGCCGTCCTTCGCCCGTGACAAAGCGAATTCCAATGCAGAAATCGCGCAATGCACCATAGCCGTGACGCAGCGGGCCGTGACTGGCCGAGGCGAGGATGCCTCCCACCGTCGCTCGTTCCGGCAGCAGCGGATCGCACGCGAACAGCAGGTGATCCGCGCCCACCATCGCATTGAGTTGCGCAACTGTTGTACCTGCACCAACCCCGACCGTCAGGTCAGCGTGATCGTAGTGCTCGACCTGAGCGAGCCGCGATGTCTGCAAAACAATGCTGGCCTGGGCCGCGAAGCTCTGCGCCGTCATTCCGCCCTCCGGCACGACGCCAAGCCCATGCATATTCGCGAACTGCAGAACCGTCGCCACTTCCTCCGCCGAGCCAGGCTTAACCACCGGCGTGCCCGCCGTCTCCTCGCTGACGTACTCCTCCCCGCAAATCGCACGCAGTTCGCGCGTCACGTCGATCGAAACTCCCGTCGCGCTCACATGCCCTCCGCTTGCAGCACCGGATTGAGCGACGCCCCACGCGTCTCGGCGCACACCCGCGTGGTGGGAAACAGCTTGCCCGGATTCAGTACTCCCGCGGCGTTGAACGCATTGCGCAGGCTCAACATCACGTCGAGATCTTCGTCGGTGAATAGCAGAGGCATCAGGTCGCGCTTCTCCAGTCCTACGCCATGCTCCCCGGTGATGGACCCGCCCACCGACACGCAATATTCCAGGATGTCGCGGCCTGCTTGTTGCACCAACTCCAACTGCTTGGGATCGCGCGGATCGAACAGGATCAGCGGATGCAAATTGCCATCGCCCGCATGAAAGATGTTGCCGATGCGCAACCCGTACTTCTTCGCCACGCCCCCAATGAACTCCAGCACCGCCGGAATCCGCGTGCGCGGCACCACGCCATCCTGCGAATAGTACGAGGGCGCCAGACGCCCCAGCGCCGCGAACGCGTTCTTGCGGCCCTTCCACAGCAGCGCGCGTTCCGTCTCGTCCTTGGCCCTGCGCACCTCGCGCGCTCTTTGCTGCACACAGACTTCCCGCACCGCCTCGGCCTGTTCTTCCACCTGCTCCGCCAGTCCCTCGAGTTCGATCAGCAGCACCGCGCCCGCGTCCAACGGATAACCCGCATGACACGCGGCTTCCACCGCCCGCAGCGTCCAGCCATCGAGCATCTCCAGCGCCGCCGGAGTAATGCCGGCAGCGGTGATCGCCGAAACCGTACGCGCTCCGTCGTCGATGGTTTCGAAGATTGCCAGCAGGGTGGCCACGCGCTCCGGACGCCGCAGCAGCTTCACAATGATCTCAGTAACGACGCCAACCGTGCCTTCCGACCCGACGAAGAATCCCGTGAGGTCATAGCCATTGCTCTCTGCCGCTTTTCCGCCCAAACGCACCACTTCGCCGCTCGGCATCACCACCGTCATACCGGTCACGTGATTCACCGTGACGCCGCTGGCCAGGGTATGCGGGCCGCCCGAGTTCTCCGCGACGTTCCCGCCAATCGTGCAGGCCTTCTGGCTCGATGGATCCGGCGCGAAGTACAGCCCGAGATGCGCCACATTGTCTGACAGTGTCTGGTTGACCACGCCCGGCTGCACCACGGCGCGCATGTTTTCGGCATCAACTTCGAGGATCCGATTCATGCGAGCGAACGCAATCACCACTCCGCCTTCGGGCGATATGGATCCGCCGCTCAGCCCGGTGCCCGCGCCGCGCGCCACCACGGGAAACCCGGCCGAGCTGGCCAGCTTCATGATCTGCGAAACGTGCTCGGTGTTCTGGGGAAACACGACCGCGGCGGGCGTGCGTTTACGCACTCCGGCGTCGTATTCGTACAGCATCAGGTCTTCGGGACGGTCCAGTACAGCGTCGCGCCCCGCGATCTTCCGCAGCTGCTCGACAACCGCTGAGATGCGCATAGGACGACACTGAGTTTAGCACCGCGGGAGCGGGCGGCGCGGTGATTCCTCAGCGCTCATACCGATGTCTGGATATACGCGCGCATCATGTCAGCCTCGCCGGACTTCTCTTCCAGCGTCTGCCGCAGCAGATCGCGCAGCGAGAGAAACCCCACCAGCATTCTGCCGTCGCACACCGGCAAGTGCCGGACACCATGCGCCTGCATCATGACCATGGCATCTTCACAACTCGACTCCGGCGTCAGCGTTCGGATCTCGGTGCTCATCACCTCGCCGATGCGCGTAGTGAGCGGATCGAGACGCTGCGTCACTATCTTGCTCATGATGTCGCGCTCGGAAAATATTCCAACCAGGGTGGTGCCATCCAACACGGGGACTGCACCGACCTTGCACGCAGCCATATATCCGGCGGCCTCGAACACAGTCTGGTCGGGTTGAACATAGTGGATGGTTCGATTGATCAGCAAATCTCGTATCGTCGCCATAGCGCCTCCGCCGAAGTGGGGCCCCGTAGTGTGGGGGAGTATATTACCTCCCCCGCTCGAAAGAAAAGAGAATATTGCTGCGTTGGCCACGGCCTTTGCAGCCACCCTCCTGCGCACCGGCAACAGCCCCTGTTTCCCGCTCTGTGTTTCTTCAACTTACCGTCTGTCATCACGAGCGGAGCGAGGGATCTGCTTCCCCCGGTCCGCGACCCAGCGCAGATAGCAATACTTCTCGCCTGTCATCCTGAGCGGAGCCGAAGCACCTCAATTGCTCCGACAATCCTAACCTCTGTCATCCTGCGCGCAGGCGGCCTTGCCGCCGGAGTCGAAGGACCCCTTTCCCCGCTGTCCCCAGCCCGCAGGGCGGCACAATCGCTGTCCGGAGCGTAAGAGTCTGTTATGAAACTCCGATTGCGACCTGTGCGGTGGAACAAAGGGCGCCTGGGAGTGCTCGATTCAGCCGCGAAGCGGCGATGTGGTCTTAGAACCCGGGCGTCAGCCCGGGGTAAAGTGGGAAATTGAGCCGGGCCGCGGAGCGGCGAACGTGGTTTCGTAACAGACTCGTAAGCGCTGGGTCGCGCGCCATTCAGAGAACCGAGCCCCGTAACGGCGCCACTCCCCGCAAGACATCCCCGCCTCAACGCTGATATCCTCAAAAATTGCCCTAACAACACTTGCGGAGGACGATTCACGAATGCCGATCAGCATGGAAGGACGCACCGTGGTGGTGTTTGGCGTGGCCAACAAGCGCAGCATTGCCTGGGCCATTGCCCAGCACATGCAGCAAGCGGGGGCACAGCTCGCCATCACCTACCAGAACGAGCGTCTCAAGCAGGAAGCCGACGACATGATCTCCGCCCTGCCCAACTCGACCGGCTTCCAGTGCGACGTCTCCAACGACGACGAGATCGCCGCGCTCTTCGCCCAGTTGAAGGGGAAATACGGCAAGCTCGACGCCCTAGTCCATAGCATCGCCTACGCTCCCGCCGAGGCTATGCAGAACGACTTCGTCCTGACCAGCCGTGAAGCCTTCCGCATTGCCCTAGATACCAGCGCCTACTCGCTGGTCGCGCTCTCCCGCGCCGCCGCTCCGCTCATGACCGGCGGCGGCAGCATTGTCACGCTCTCCTATTACGGAGCCGAGAAGGTCGTCCCCCGCTACAACGTCATGGGAGTGGCCAAGGCCGCACTGGAAGCCAGCGTCCGCTACCTCGCCTACGATCTGGGCAAGAACAACATTCGCGTGAACGCCATCTCCGCTGGACCCATGAAGACCCTCGCCGCGCGCGGCATTGGAAGCCTGGGCGAGATGATGAAGAGCCAGGCTGAAAAGTCTCCCCTGCAGCGCAACATCGACGTGAACGAGGTCGCCGCGACGGCGGTCTTTCTAGCCAGCGAAGGCGCCACCGGCATCACCGGCGAAACGCTCTACGTGGACTGCGGCTACAACATCATGGGGTTCTGAGAGGTGTGCCAGCGGAACTCTGCACAGGCGGCTCTCAGTGCTGAATGTAAAGAAACCCTAAGATTACAAAGAGCCTATCGACGAGTGAAGCGCTCCCAACAGGCTTGTTCTCTAGATTTTTGGAAACCAATGACCAAATGACCAAATCACCCACATCATTCTCCGGAACGACGCACACACAAGGCGCGGTAGGAGTCGGAGGCGTCCATTCTGTCCGCGAACCGCTTACCGCGGAGGAAGTCGAAGAACCACGCGGAACCCGAGTCTTCCTTGTCGTCCTTCGTCGAACTCCACACCCAATAGCTGGCCAGCCGGAACGGTTTTCGGATTTTGTATGCGCTTGAGCTTTGGGGATCGTAGAGCTTTGCCAGTTCGTCGATCGTAGGCAGTTCCCAACCCGATAAGCCGACCAAGTTGAGAGTTCTGCAGTATTGGTCAGCCTGTTGCCAATTGACCTCTTTCAGATTGTCATTCCGCGTCCACATTCTGCCTTCATAAATGACGATGTTCTCAGCGAAAAGTTCCTGTTTCGCCCGGTATGTAGTCCAGCCCATGAAGCCGATAACCAGCACGAGTACCACGGATGCGAGCGCCGAGACCAATGTTCGAAGCCGTTTGGCTTTGCGGGCTTCCAAACGGGCTTGCTGCTGGCAGGCATCCAGGAATGCCCGCACCTCGGGCGGCACTTCGGTCTCATGCTTATGAGCCCACTCGCTGGCCCGCGCCAATCGAGTCCCAGACCAAAGCAAGCCGACATCCTTCTTTTCCTTTTCCCACTCCGCCGTTGCCTCGAAAACTCTCCTTTCGAATTGCAATTCATCCCGGCTGTCATTCACCCACTTTCTAAGTACGGGCCACTCCCGAATTAGCGCTTCGTGCGAAACTTCCAGGATCTCATCCGGCTTGGACGATTCGGAGGCCGGGTTGGCAGGGTCTTCCTGGGAGGAATCGACCGCACGGGTGCTGGTCAGGAGCCGGGTGTCCGTAAGAACCTTCAGGACTCTTTCGGTTTGATCGCTGCCGGCACTCAGCGCAATCAGGTTCACCTTCTTGACGCGCCGCCGGGTGTCCTCCGAACCTTCGCCCAACTGGGTCAAAGAAAGGAAAATCTTGCGGGCCAAAGGACGATTCTCTGGTCCCAAGCCGTTCAAGACGATATCGGCATGATTTCTAAGCGCGCCGCTCAGCCGTCCAATCTCCTTATAGGCGTCGTGCGTGATTTCCGAGCCTGCGCGTTTGTCCCATAACTGAGACAGCGCATGTTCCAGCAGCGGCAGGTTGCCGGGCTCGTCACCCGCGTCGCTCAAAATGTCGTCCACCAGTCCGGGTTGCGCTTTTGCTCCGGCAAGCGCCAGCGGCTTTTCAATCACATCCCGGAGGCGCTCGGCGCTGGCTCGTCGCACGTTGTACTGGTTGGCTGACATGCGTCTGATGAGCTCAGGATGGTCCCAACAATGTGAGTAGAAGTCGGCGCGCAACGTGATCAGAACGTGAACTGGGCGCGACGTCTCAGACTTGGCGGCGTAGAACAATGAATCAACGTAAGCTCGCCTCTTTTCGGTCTCGGCCTTGGCTGGCGCCGCTCCATCCCTCTCGAAGATCGAGCCACTGGTATTGCTTCAGGAACAACGGGAGGTCTTCCGGATTCGAGCCCTCTCCCAGAACCGGAATCAGCCGGAAATCCGGGTCCTTCGTACTGCGATCAAGGGCG
>DATBZX010000249.1:0-11065 GCA_036512955.1 Terriglobales bacterium | reverse complement strand
AGCATGGATCTCGTCGAGACTAGCCGGCTGATTCGTCCCCGGAGCGCGCACCGTCAGCGTTGCGGTGCGGGCAGCGCGATCGAACGTCAAAGCGACATGCTGATAATGGTATCCGCTGTCGTCGATTCGGCGCTGCAGCGGATTCAACTTGATGCCCTTCGCATTTGCGGGCCGCAAAGAACTTTCCACCAGTTTCTGTGCGTGTGCCCGCACCAACTCTTGGAATTTCGCTGGCGGAGCTACCTCGTCCACCAGTCCCCACTGTTTGGCGCGCTCGCCTTTCACGCCATCAGGATTGGTACAGAACATGTCAGCCAGATCGCGGCGGACTTTGCGCTTGTCCACCAGGCGCGTGAGGCCGCCGGTACCCGGAAGCACTCCCAGCAACGGAACCTCAGGCAGGCTCACCGCACTCGACCGATCATCGACCAATAAAATTTCGTCGCAGGCCAACGCCAGTTCATAGCCGCCCCCAGCGCACGTTCCATTGATCGCAGCAAAAAATTTGAGTCCATCGTGACGGCTGGAGTCTTCCATCCCATTGCGCGTCTCGTTGGTGAACTTGCAGAAGTTCACCTTCCACGCGTGCGACGACGTGCCCAGCATGTAGATGTTCGCCCCGGCGCAAAACATGCGCTCGCGCGCGCTGGTCAGCACCACGCACCCCACCTCGGGATGCTCGAAGCGAATGCGTTGCAGGATGTCGTGCAACTCGATATCCACGCCGAGGTCGTAGGAATTGAGCTTGAGTTTGTAGCCCGGCCGTAGTCCGCCGTCTTCGTCCACGTTCATGGCGAGCGTGGCCACGCGGCCATCGTAGGTTAGCCGCCAGTGGCGATATTCGCGGGTCACGTCGAACGTAATAAGTTCCGATTCTTTGAGATTGAGCATGCGGTGTGGACCCTCCCCACGAGGGTGGTGTCGGTACAAGGATTATACTTCCGGCTGCGTACGTATAATTCGACGAGTACGGAGTGGGTTTGGTGAAAAGTAGTTGGGTCGTCGCAATACTGACAGGCGCGGGGCGGGGCGAGTGGCTCTGAGTCTTACCATACTCGTGGGCACCATGACGGGCACCGCAGATTTGGTGGCGCAGGAGGTGCAGACCGCGCTGGAGGCATGCAGCCATACAGTGTCCATCCGCATGATGGACGACCTCGATGCCAGCATTTTCAGCACCGGCGGCACGTTTTTGATTTGCACCTCGACCTATGGCCAGGGGGACGTACCTGACAACGCTCAGGCTCTGTACGCCAGTCTCGAGCGCGAGCGGCCGGATTTGTCGGCCGTGACCTACGGAGTGATTGCCCTTGGCGACCTTACCTACAAAGACACTTTCTGTGAAGGCGGGATACGATTCGACGCGCTACTGACTGAACTGGGCGCGCGGCGGGTGGGCGAAATTCTCAAACACGACGCCAGTTCCGGCACGCTGCCGGAAGAGGTCGCCGCGCAGTGGATCGTCCCCTGGGCCGAATCGGCCATGGCTGCATCTGGCGATACCCTTGCCGGAAAGACGACGGATGCGGCCAATGAATGAAGCCATATCTGTGGCGAGGGAATTGCAACAGCACTTCGGCGAAATCGAAGTGGAGGGCAAGCTTCTGGAAACGCTCTCGATCGAGCCCAGCGCTGCATTCTCTGAGACCATCGTGATGCTGCACGAAGGGCTGGGTTCGATTGCGTTGTGGAAGGACTTCCCGCTGCGGCTGGCGGCGCGTACGGGATGTCGAGTGTTGGCGTACTCCCGTTACGGACATGGGAGTTCCGACAAGCTGGCGGAGAAGCGTCCGGTTGACTTCATGCATCACGAAGGTGAAGTGGTGCTGCCGGAATTGCTCGACAAGCTGAACATCGAGCACCCGATTTTACTGGGGCACAGCGATGGCGGATCGATCGCGCTGATCTGCGCCGGGCGCTATCCGGGCCGCGTGCGCGCGCTGATTCTGGAAGCGCCGCATGTGTTCGTCGAAGATCTCAGCGTGGTGAGTATTGTGGCCGCCAAAGTTGCCTACCAGACGACGAACTTGCGCAACAAGTTGGGAATCTACCATGACGACGTGGACGCGACCTTCTGGGGATGGAACGACATCTGGCTCGACCCGCGCTTTCGTTCCTGGAACATCGAGTCGTACTTGGAGTCGATCCGCTGCCCGGTGTTGTGCATTCAGGGTGAGCAGGATGAATATGGAATGCCTGCGCAAGTGAATACAATCGCGGCGCGGGTTGCGGGCGCTCAGGTCGTCATGCTGCCGGATTGCGCGCACTCACCTCACCGCGATCAACGGGATGCCACGCTGGCAAAGATGGCCGAGTTTGTGGAGAGAATTAATAATCAACCTCAGATTTCCACGGATGACACGGATCGAGTCTTCAATTCCAAGAGCTAACGGCCAGAAGCTAATTGCTAGTTGCTGACTTCGCGAAAGGCAGACACGATGACGGAATGGGTTCACACATTTAAGGGTGCTGTGCTGGCGTCAGAATACGACTTCACCAGCCACATGAATTCGCAGATGTACGTGTCGCGCTTCGACCAGGCGACGTGGTTTCTGCTGCGCGCCATTGGCGTGACGCCCCTGTCGATCAAGCAGCAGAACTTGCGCATCGCCATCGTGCGCCAGAACTACCAGTACCTCGAAGAGTTGCGCGGCGGCGAACTGGTCGAAATCAAGAGTGGTTTCCTGGCGGTGGGCGAAAAGTACTTTCGCTTTCTCCACCAGATGTTTGACGCCGAGAGTGGCCGCATGGTCGCGACCTGTGACAGTGTTGCGGTGCGCGCCAGCCTGGAGTCCGGCAAGAGCGTCCCGCTGACGGTTGAATTGCAGGACCGGGCCAAGCAGTACCTGGTGACGCCGAACGTGCCGCTGGATGAGGCGATCGGATAGCTGCAGGAGCACGCTTGCAGGCATTTTGAAATTGACCGCGCCACGCCGGATTGCGCATAATCGTGGCACGGGTGTTGGAGTTCACCCTTAACCGCCCCGTCTTGGGGAAGATGACTCCTACCAGGGTTCGCTTTGGGGGAGTCTCGCCTGCCGTAACCTCCCGCATCCGCTCCCGACATGACTACAGTTCTTTGGGTGCCCCAACCTTTTCTCCCGCCTTTGGCGAAAAGGGTGGGAAGACGAACGGATAGGAACGACAGAGCATGCACAAGTATCTCCTGGTTGGCATGGGCGGTTTCGCGGGAGCGATTGCGCGCTACGGGGTGGGGACGTTCGTCACCCAGCGCATGGGGCTGCGCTTTCCCTATGGCACGTTTCTGATCAACGTGTCGGGCTGCTTCCTGATTGGGTTCTTCATGCATCTGCTGGCCGAGCGCGGCGTGCTCGATCTGCACTGGCTCTACATCGTTGTCATCGGATTTATCGGCGCCTACACCACATTCTCCACGTTCGAGTACGAAACCATGCGCGAGCTTCAGGACGGCCAGATCGGCATCGGCCTGCTCTACGTTGGCTCCAGCGTGCTGGTGGGATTCTTCATGGTCTGGTTGGGATCGCGGGCGGCCGAACTAGTCCCGTGACCGTTAGGGTGGCCAGTTGGGGGATTCCCGATCGTTACGATACGGTGACGCAACTGACTTCGGGCACTTCCTGCCACTTCCCATCGATTTTTTCCATCAAGTGCCAAGCCCAGCGGCCGCATAGGTTTCCGCAAGCGCTACCCGTATAGACGATCGCTCGACTCCTTTCTGGATTGAAGCCGACAGCGGACAGGGAAAGGTACCCTCCCGAGTCCGGGTAGCGCCTATAAAAACCATCCCAGTCGCCCTGCTTGAACAGAACTTTGATGGTGTCCGAGTTCACAAGCTCGTACGGCTTTTCAATTTGGAACTGTCGCTGCAACAGCCATGGCTTGCTGTTTACTTGCTTGTAGTCTACGACTGCGTCTTTGAACTTGGCGGCGGCGTCGGGAGTCAAACAAGGCTCTGGCGGTTCTTGCCTCGCCTCCGTCTCCTGTTGAATGACGAGTGTGCCTTTGGCGAACTCTGCAGATTCTTCGCGCGGAAGCAGTGCGCTGTAAACCTGGTAAGCCTCGGCAACGTCATAGGGCTTAGCAGCGGCGGAATGCTGCCCCCATGGCGCTTGAACGTAGCAGAAAGAAAACAACAACTGCGATAGGCGCTCGTTTTCGCATGGTTACCCCTCCGCACCTAAAACGTCGTGAAGACATCCTCCTCAACTCGCAATGGTACAGACGATACGCCGGAAACACGACCGTCCATAAGAAATGACCGGCCATCTTAAGTGGACCGTCGTCCTGCCGATAGGTCAGACAGACGTGGCACCGAAGTCGCGGTTCCGGACGGAGGAACTGCGCGCGGGAGTTACCGTGTCCCGAGCCGATTGCCGGCGGTCGGGCGGAAGGCGCATGAAGTCGCACAGGTTCCTGAAAATCATCTTTTTTTTCGCAGCCAGCGTTCTGATCACCGCAGCTGTCGCCTCTTTCGTCATGGGGCAGCGCTTCGTGGAGGCGTCGCAATGGGTGATGCGGACCCACGAGATCAGCAGGGAAATTGAGTTGGTCCACTCCAGCGTGGAAGACGTCGAGGCCGGGATCCAGGCAATCCTCTATACCGGCGAAGTGTCGGACCTCTCGAATTATCAAGACGTACTTTTTGGGCTTCCGCAACAACTCAAACAATTGCGGCGGATGCTGGTCGATCCCCGGATGTTGCAGCGTCTGGATGTATTGGAAGTAGATATTCGGAGCCGATTGCTTACCGCCCAGGAGTTGCAGGTCGCAAGGCGAACGGCCAGGCAAGCGGATCTGGCGCGGGCCGCCGGCATCTATGCGCGCGAAAACCCTATTGCCGCGATTCGCCGGCAGTTGGCCGCGATGGAAAATGATGAACTCCGCATCCTGAAAGAGAGACAGGCACACGCCGACCAGTTGCGCAAGAGCACGGACCTTTTGTTGCTTCTGCTGCGGGTGCTGGCGATGGCTGGCCTGGTGCTGTCGTACTTCGTCATCAAGCACGAATACGGTTCCATCCTGCTGCGGGAATCGGAGTTGGAACAGGTGCGAGTGCAACTGCAGGGGGCGAATGCGGGATTGACCCACTCCGTCGGAGACCTGGCGCGGCAGAACGAACAGATCAAATCGTTGAATCGCATGGTCGAGTTGCTGCAGCGCTGCCAGCAACTCGACGAAGCATACGCGGTGCTGAGCACCTTCCTTCCTGACGTTGCGGAATGCGGGGCTGGCGCGTTGTATCTGCTGCGGCCGTCGACTCAACTGCTGGAGCGGGTGATTGCCTGGGGTGATCCGGCGGAAAAGGCGGAAATGTTTGCGCCGCAATGGTGCTGGGGGCTGCGGCGCGGGCGTGCCCACGTGGTCCACGGCGGTGTGACGAACCCGATTTGCGAACACATCGAAGTTGCGGACACGGGATTGACCGTGTGCATTCCGCTGGCCGCGCACGGCGATACCCAGGGCATGGTTTGTCTGCAACGCTCCACCTGGGACCCGGCCGAAGCCAACCACCACCTGCCATTTTTGGGGACCGCAGTGGAGCAGATTTCGCTGGGGCTGGCCAACTTGAGATTGCGTGACGCGCTCAGGGACCAATCCATTCGCGACCCCTTGACGGGGTTGTTCAACCGCCGATACACGGAGGAATCGCTGGAGCGGGAGATCGCGCGCGCCACCCGCAGTGGCACTCCGGTGGCGTTGCTCATCCTCGATCTGGACCACTTCAAGAAAATCAACGACACCTACGGACACTCGGCGGGCGATCACCTGCTGCGGGAAGTGGGAGGCATTCTGCGTTTCCGCTCGCGCACCGAAGACGTGGCAGCGCGACACGGAGGCGAGGAGTTCCTGCTGATGCTGCCCGGCATGGACAAGATCGACGCAGTGCGGCGTGCCGAAGAACTGCGCATTGCGATCAGCGACATTCAGACCATAGAGAATGGCATCGATTTGCCCAGGGTGACAGTGTCGATCGGAGTCGCGGTGTTCCCCGATCATGGCTACACCGCTGACGACTTGCTGCGCGCGGCGGACAAGGCACTCTACCGGGCCAAAAACGCCGGTCGCGATCGCGTGGTGTTGGTGTCGGCACGATCGCAGATGCTGAACTAGCAGAGTGCATCGTTCAGGGAGCCCTGCGGCGACTCTGGTCTGAGCTACTTCTTTTCCGCTTCGTCTTTCACGTGGGGATCGCCGGACTGGCTTGGGCTGGTGGGGGGCGTTTGCTTGGCAGCCTTCTCTTCTTTGGCCTTCTCGGCGGAGCGCCGCATCTTATCGTCAAACTTCTGCCGGAGTCGATCTTCGTGTCCTCTGCTCATGCCTATAGTTTACGCCGCAATGGCTAGGCTAAGTCCGTCTGTCCGGTGGCAGTCACCACGCTGGCCCACTCTTCCGCCGATAACTGCTTGCGACGGACGGTGGCCATCGTTATCGGCACATGGATGAACATGCCATGCTGCAATCCGACGATGATGTCGGTTTTGCCCGCCATCCCGGCGTGCACCGCGTTGCGCGCAAAGGAATCGCACAGTACCGAATCGACCGTCGAGGCCGGAACGCTGCGAATGTAATAACTGGGATCGATGTAGCGGAGGGTGACCGGCAGGCGCTGCTTTCCGAAATGCGCCTTGATCGTCTCCTTCAGAAACAATCCAATGTCACGGTGCTTCAGGTTGCCGGAGGCGTCGCGTTCGTCGGACGGCGGCAACAGGTCCTGGCCGGCGCCCTCGGCGACGACGATCAACGCATGATGGCGCTCCAGCAGGCGACGGTGCAGCGCGGCCAGCAGCCCGCCATCGCCGTCGAGTCTGAAGGGCGCTTCCGGAACCAGAGCAAAGTTGACTTCCTGGCTGGCCAGCGTCGCTCCGGCGGCGATGAAGCCCGAATCGCGGCCCATGACCTTCACAATGCTGACGCCGTTCAGCGCACACTGCGCCTCCACGTGCGCCGAATCAATGATGTCCTTGGCGCGCGCGATGGCGGTGAAGTAGCCGAACGAGCGGTTCACGTACATCACGTCATCATCGATGGTCTTGGGAATGCCGATCACCGAGATCTTTAGATTCCGCCGCTTCACTTCTTCGGCAATGCCATGCGCTCCGCGTTGCGTGCCGTCGCCTCCGACCGCGAACAGGATGTTGATCCCCCGCTGCTCGAGCACGTCAACGATGATGTCGGCGCTGACCGGCCCGCGCGACGACCCTAGCAGCGTGCCGCCGCGCTGATGAATGTCGTTGACCATTTCGGTATTCAGCCAGACCGGGGACGCGGCCGCTTCCGGAGCGAATCCGGAAAAGCCGTAGCGGATGCCCAGCACGGCATTCACGCCGTAGTGAAAATGCAACTGCAGATAGACCGAGCGGATGACGTTGTTCAACCCCGGACACAATCCGCCGCAGGTCACAATGGCCGCCTTGGTGCGGGCGGGATCGAAGAAGATTTTCTCGCGAGGTCCGGCCTTTTCGAAGAGCTGAGCAGAGCCAGCGGCGGAGGTGTCGATCTCAATGGGCAGCCGAACGTAGGTGCTATCGGTGACGAAGGTGCCTTTCATTGCGCCGCGCGCGTGTCGCCGCAGCGGCGACGGCATCTCGCAGGGCCCAAGGTTCGGAACAACGATCTTTTCTTTTTCGCTCATGGAAGTCCGCCCGCCCGCACAGCTCAGCTCGTCACGGCTGAGCAACAAATCAGGTTATGCGGGGCTTGCTTCTACGATAAATGAAACAGCCGAATCATGCTGCGGGGAATGCGATTCATGCGATGTGAAGAATGCATAAATGGGAATCCAGACCGGCGATTCTGGTTGCGGCCTTTTCGCTGTGCGGGCGGGGAGTTAAGATGAAGTCATGGCCCCTGAAAACAACGCTTTGCCGGAAAACCTGGAACACACACCGGATGCCGTAGAGTATGTCGCCGAGGCGCATCGCCGTTTGACGTTGCTTCGCAAGGAACTCGACAAGCATCCCGACCTCGAGGCCGCGATCGAGCGGCTGGAAGTCGCGTTGAGCGTGCTCACCACCAAGACGGGCGGGATGCTGTAGCTAGCTGAATAGCAATTCCTTGGCGCGCTGCGAGGCTTTCACCACAGCCTTGATGATGGTCACGCGCAGGCCACCTTCCTCCAGTTCGAGAATGCCATCGACCGTGCAGCCTGCAGGAGTCGCTACGGCGTCCTTCAGCAACGCGGGGTGATCGCCGGTTTCAAGCATCATCTTGGCTGAGCCCATCACGGTTTGTCCGGCGAGCTTCATCGCGATATCGCGTGGCAGTCCAACCTTCACGCCGCCTTCAGCCAGCGATTCCAGGATCATAAAAATATAAGCAGGCCCGCTGGCGGAGAGTCCGGTGACCGCGTCCATGTGCTTCTCGTCCACGCGAATGGTTTCCCCTACGGTGTCGAACAACTGGTGCACGATGTCGAGGTCCGTCGGCTTCACCGCGCTGCCGCAACAGAATGCTGTCATGCCCGCGCCAACCCTCGAGGGCGTATTGGGCATGGCGCGAACCACCGGAATTCCGGCCTTGATGCGCTGCTCGATATACGACGTGGGCACCGATGCCGCGATCGAGATAATGAGCTGATCGGCGCGCAGGTCGGGCTCAATCTCGCTGACCACGTCGCCCAGCGTTTGCGGCTTGATGCAAAGCAGGATGATGTCGGCGTCCTTGATGGCAGCGCGGTTGTCGGTCGTCACCTGCACACCGAACTTCGACGACAGCGCGTCGACGCGTTCACCGTGACCGACCGTGGCCACGATGTTTTCGGGCTTCACGATGTTCTGCCGGCAGAAAGCTTGTAGTAGGATGCTGCCCATTTTTCCCAGTCCGAGAATGGCCATGCGCGGTGATTGAGCTGGTGGCTGCACGATACGGGTCCTAGTTGGTGCTGATTCCGGTGCTCCGGTGTACCTGCGATTGTAAATTGCGCTGGACGGAACGGGAAACGCAACGCCGTCGGAAGATCTAACCGACGTGCATAATGACTGGCATGAAAGTCCGCAGCGAATTCGTCCTGTCGCCAGTGACGCTGCAGTTGTGCTGTCGATGTCACTCGACGCCGCGGCGCAGCAGCTTCCCCGATTGCAGGAACAGAACCTTGCCGGACAGCAGGTGGTGCTGCCCGATGCTGCATCCGGCAAAGTCGCGGTGCTGGTGTTTGGATTCACACGCGCCTCGCAGACCACGACAGGGGGCTGGATGAAGCACATCCAGGGTGACTTCGGCAAGTCGCACGGCTTCGTGCTCTACCAGTTGCCGGTGATCGAAGAAGCTCCGAAACTGATCCGCGGCATGATCATTTCCGGAATGAAGAAAGGGCGTGGCTGAAAACCTGCGCGCCAACTTCATTCCTGTCGTGCACAGCGAAGCCGAACTGAAGAAGCTGGTGGGCTACAAGCAGGCCGACGATGCCTACGTCGTCGTGCTCGATCGCAGCGGTAAGGTCGCATACCAGACGCACGGTGCGGCTCCCGATGCGAAGTATGCCGAGCTGAGGGCAAAAGTAGAGGGGTTACTGAAGTAGCCGCGTTGGCTTCGATCCTTCTGAGCGCGTCATGAGAGCAGATCCCTCGGGGGCTGATGCCCCCCGTGATAACAAAAAGAACCGGCGTCCAATGCGCAGCCGAGGCCGTTCCCCTTCGAAATCATCCGCCACCAAAGAGGCAGATAGCGCCGGCGCGGGCGTGAGATATAATCCGGCAGCCTTGCAGAATTCTCGCTGCATCTTCTGAAGCATTTTCTCCAGGAGGCCGATCCGGTGACGCGCCGTTTTTCTGTCGCTGCTCTCATCCTTGCGCTGCTGCAAACCGGCAGCGCTGCCAATCCTCCCGCTGCGTCCTCCACCAACATGGACGGCTACTCTCCATCGCACGCCACCGCCGAGCGCGAATGGGAGACGAAGTTCCGCAGCCTTCCCGATCCCAAAAACCTGCGCGACACCATGCAGCGCCTGAGTGCGCACCCGCACCACGTCGGCTCGCCCTATGACAAGGACAACGCCGAGTGGATGCTCTCGAAGTTCAAGGAGTACGGTTTCGACGCGCAGATCGAGACCTTCTACGTGTTGTTCCCAACGCCGAAGGAACGCGTGGTCGAGCTGCTCGAGCCGACAAAATTCACGGCGAAGTTACAGGAACCGGCGCTGGCTGTCGATCCCACGTCAGGGCAGACCGCGGAGCAACTGCCGACCTACAACGCCTATTCGAAAGACGGCGACGTGACTGCTCCGCTGGTGTACGTGAACTATGGGATTCGCGAAGACTACGAGCAGCTCGATCGCCTGGGTGTGTCGGTGAAGGGAGCGATCGTGATCGCGCGCTACGGCGGCGCGTGGCGCGGCATCAAGCCCAAGGTGGCCGCCGAGCATGGAGCCATCGGCTGCATCATTTATTCCGATCCGCGCGATGACGGCTACTTCGAAGGGCAGTATTTTCCCACCGGCCCCTTCCGTCCGCAGGATGGCGTGCAGCGCGGCAGCGTGATGGACACAGACTATCCCGGCGATCCGCTGACTCCGGGAGTGGGCGCGACCAAGGATGCCAAGCGGCTGGACATCAGCGAGGCCAAGACCATCACCACCATTCCGGTGCTGCCGATTTCGTACGCAGATGCGCAGCCTTTGCTGGCGGCCATCTCTGGGCCGACTGCACCTGACACTTGGCGCGGAGCGCTCCCCATTACCTACCGCATCGGCCCCGGTCCGGCCAAGGTCCATCTGGTCGTGAAGTCCAACTGGGACCTGAAGACCATCTACGATGTCATCGCCAAGATCCCGGGCAGCGAAACTCCCGATCAGTGGGTGCTCCGTGGCAATCATCATGATGCCTGGGTCAATGGCGCTGACGATCCAATTTCTGGCATGGTGGTCGAATTGGAAGAGGCAAGAGCGCTGGGCGAGCTGGTGAAGCAGGGCTGGCGTCCCAAGCGAACCATTATCTACTGCGCCTGGGACGGCGAAGAGCCGGGCCTGCTGGGTTCCACCGAGTGGGTTGAGCAGCACCAGGATGAACTGCGTCAGTACGCGGTGCTCTATCTGAACTCCGATTCCAGCGCGCGCGGTTACCTGAATATCGCCGGCTCCCACACGCTG
>DATBZX010000248.1:0-15468 GCA_036512955.1 Terriglobales bacterium | reverse complement strand
CGCCGAGGTCGTCGATCTCAGTCGGCAAGTCTGCCTTCCCGGCCTGATCGACACTCACACGCATGTGCTGCTGCAGGGTGACATCACAGCCGAAGACTACGATGTGCAGTTGCTGAAGTGGTCCACACCCTACCGCACCATTCTTGGGACCGTGTCGGCGCGGCGGGCGCTGGAGTACGGCTTCACCACCATTCGCGACCTCGAAACTGAAGGTGCCGGCTACGCCGATGTGGACATCAAGAAGGCGATCGACAATGGCGTGATTCCCGGGCCGCGCATGCAGGTGGCGGGCCGCTCGATGAACGTGACGGGCGCGTATCCGCTGCTGGGATATTCGTGGGAACTGAAGATGCCCAAGGGCGTGCAAGAGGTCGATGGACCCGAGGACGGACGCAAGGCGGTGCGGGAGCAGATCTCGCACGGCGTGGACTGGATCAAGGTGTACTCCGACCGCAGCTACTACGTTCGGCCCGATGGCGTGCTCGACGACGTTCCGACTTTCACCCTCGAAGAGTTGAAGGCCATCGTGGATGAAACCCATCGCGAGCGCCGCAGGATCGCGTCTCACGCCAGCGCGCTGAACGGTGTGCACAACTCAGTGGAGGCGGGGGTCGATTCCATTGAACATGGCCAGTACATCGCCGATGCCGACCTGAAGACGATGGCGGCACACGGCACCTACTACGTACCCACGCTGTTTGTGGGCGAGTACGTAGCGGAAGGCCGCGCGGCCGCGGGCGCAAAGGTGTGGCTGGACATGGTCAGGATCCATGAAGACACCTTTAGGCGGGCGCTCAATGCCGGAGTAAAGATCGCGTTCGGCACCGACGCGGGCGGCTTCGACTGGAAGATCAATCCTGCGAAAGAATTCCCGCTGATGGTGAAGGCGGGCATGTCTCCGGTGCAAGCGCTGCATTCCGCCAACATGACGGCTGCAGAGTTGCTCGGCATGCAGGACAAAATTGGCTCGCTCGAAGTCGGCAAGTATGCCGACATCGTGGCCGTGCCCGGCGATCCGTTTACCGACATCCACGAACTGGAGAAGGTGAACTTCGTAATGAAGGGCGGCGTGGTGTACGTGAGGCCTTAGTGGAGTTCACACGATGGGTATGTGGGGAGCGGCGGTGTGGGGCATTTCTCCTGTGACGCGCGGATCGTCGGAGATTTCGATAGCGCGTTTGTAGGGCACGAAGCCTGCCTTCACGTAGAAAGCCAGTGCTGCCGGATGGTCGGAAGTGCATGTATGCAGCCAGACGCGTTGCGGCTTTTGCTCCCATGCCAGTGGGAGGCAGTGCCGCAGCAGAGCTCGCCCGGCTCCCTTGCCGATAAGTGCAGCTGTCACGCCAAAAAACGAAAGCTCAATATCAGGAAAGTGGCGCCGGTCGAACTCCAGCAGGCCGTGGTCTGTTCCCTCGTGGGATAGTGCGAAAACGTCGACAGCTGGGTCCCAGAGGATGGCACGAAGCTCGTCGTCGGACAGACGTAACCGGCTGAACCACAGCCAAGGCTCACCAATCACGCGGTAAAGCTGGCGGTACCAGTCGAGATCGGGCTGGGCGACACGGCGCATCGCGAACTCCGACGTTGTGGGAGTGGGCGAGAGGGGAGACGGCGTGCGCATCTCGAGGTAGGTCACCACGGAGGCGACTCTACCGGGCGGCAGGTCGGTGTATTCGTCAAGCATCGGTGTCGAGAGTATAAAGCGGGGAGTGCCGCGAGGCGGTACGTTATAATTCGCCGCAATCGTTGTGGCAACGTCTCCTGGGCGACTAACCATTAAGGCAGGCAGCAAACCATGAGCAAAGAGAGCCAGCCACGTCCGCTGCTGGACCACCTGATCCTGATCGGAAAAACCAGCCGGCGCTTTGGCGTCCCACACGCGCTGTGGAGCGTGATCATTTTTGCTGTGTACTACTTTGTTCCGCTGGTGTTGTGTGGCATCGAGGGCGTGCTGATCGGCGCTAAGGCGGCGGAGCAAAAACTGCCCTGGGGAGTCACGTGGCTGGCCAAGCACGCAGGTAGCCAGCATATCGAGTTCCCCTACCTGCGGGACTTCACCCACCTGCTGATGGCGCTGGTGGTTTCGATAGGAGGGGCAGTTGCCCTGACCGCACTCGACGAGTTTCAAGGCGTATACGGAGCCATTACGGAGCCGGGACTGCTCGTGGCCGATCCCAAAGAGATTTCTGCCGAAGTACGGCGGCTGGAACGATGGCTTGGCAATCGCTGGCTGGTGTTGCTGTTTGCCGCGATTGCGATGTTGTGCGGGGCAGCCTTGTATTTCGACGGCAAACTGGACCCCCAATGGTGGGGCAATCCAGCGTATGGAATCGCCGGCCTGGTGTTGGCGGTGGCGATTGGGCTGGCCATCTTCTATGGCATGCACTCGCTCTACCTGTTGGCTGTGGGGCAGCACTCGATTAGCAGGCTGATCAGCAAGGGTATCCACCTGCGGCCGTTCCATCCGGACGGCTCCAATGGCTTTGCCGCTCTGGGGAACTATCTTCTGCTCTTGCTGGTGCTGAGCATTCTGTGCGCACTCGCGGCGTGGATTACGCTATGGCACGGGTATCTCGGGGTAGAGGACTTTCCGGGAATATGGTTGGGAGCAATTGCGGTGGTGACGTTTATACCGTGGATCGTCATTCAGCCGCTCATCCATGTGACGCGGGAGATCCGGCGCGCACAAATGTCGCACCTGGCCTCCGTCGAGCGTTTATTGAACACGGTGCTCGATAAGACCGAATCTCAACTCGGGGACGCTGACTTTCGCGTCAGCAATATCGAAGAATTGAAGACGCTGCGCGACCTGCATGCCGTGGCAAGCGATATCTATGAGACAAACGTGTTTCCGTTTAATCGCAAAGTGGCGGGTGTTCTGAGTATTGGGTACGTACTGCAGGTGATCACGCTGGTGAAAGAAGTGGCAGGAAAATTCAAGTAGAACGGGCAACTCACGGGGGGGTTCGTCCGCCACAAAGATCGTGTATTATGGCTTTCCGAATTTGGGCCCCCGGCGAAAACCAAGGAAAAGGGGAACCATGAAACTCACCGACGGGATTCACTACTTAAGCCAGGACATGGGTGGTCACGTGCACGCGTTCCTGTTGGACGACGGGAACGGCATCACCCTGATCGACTCCCTGTACGACAACGACGGGAAGATGATCCTCGACGAGATCAAGGCCATGGGCCGCCAGCCATCCGACTTGAAAAACATCATCGCCACCCACGCTCACCGCTCGCATATCGGCGGCATGGCGGAGTTGAAGAAGCAGACCAATGCGCGGGTGTATGCGCACGAATGGGAAATCGAGATCATCGAAGGCAAGCGTAAGTCCACCAAAGTTTCGTTGTGGCCCAAGGCTCCGCTGGCCGCGTACAAGCTGCAATTCGGACTCGCCATCGGCTTCGACGGCCACAAGCCTTGCATGGTGGACCAATCGCTGAAAGAAGCGGACCAGGTGGGGCCGTTGACCATTATCTCTACTCCCGGCCACACGCCGGGTTGCCTGTCGTTGCGAAAAAGGCGCTGTTCGTGGGCGATGTGATTGTGACGTGGCCGCGCGTCGAAGCGGGTTGGGCGGGACTGACCCTGGACATGAAGCAGAACGTGCAATCGGTCGGAAAGCTGTCGGACTTCGGCGACGTCGAGATCGTGGGAGTCGGTCATGGAGAGCCCATCCCCGAGGGCGGCATCGAGGTCCTGAAAAAACTGCGCGAGCAAAAAGTGTAAGGGTGCATGCCCAAGCGCTTTTCCAAGTGCTGCGACAGAACCGGCTTGTCTAGAATGGCCCGAGTATTTTGGCAATCGGTTTTCCAGAATGATTCTGCGTCGAGATTTTCTGATTCTTGCGGGTAGCGCGATTGTCATGTCCCGTGGCACATGGGCGGCGGAGCGGGTCCCTACTATGCTCGATCACTTACTTCTGGGCTGCGGCGACCTTGATCAAGGCATCGCTTTCGTGGAACAGCATACCGGCGTGCGTCCCGCGATGGGAGGCGTGCACCCGGGACGCGGTACGCGCAACGCTCTGCTGGCGCTTGGGCCGCTGCATTATCTCGAGGTAATTGCGCCCGACCCGGCGCAGACCGGCATTCCCATGACGAGGGCGGAGTTGCCTGCGATGTTGAAGCAGCTCTCTGCACCTCGACTGGTGGATTGGGCGGTGCATACGTCTGACATCGCAGCCGTGGCGGAGCGGTGGCGCAAAGCTGGAGTGGCGTTTCATGGGCCTACACCTGGGTCGCGGGCGCGGCCCGACGGAACGATGTTGCACTGGCAGACGCTCAATCTCGAAAACGATCGCGATGGCCTGCTGCCGTTTTTCATTGAATGGAGTGCGGCGACGGTGCATCCGTCGGTCGATGCACCCGCTGGTTGCAAGCTGGAGAGCTTCGCCGTCGCGGGTCCCGATCCCAAAGAGCTGTCCGCGAAGTTTGATCGGCTGGGACTTGAGGTTGAAGTCGCAAATGGTGAAGCCGCGCATCTCCGCGCGCGAATTGTTGGGCCCGGTGGAGAGTTGGTATTGGGGAAGTGAGTCGGACTCCATTGGTCCCTGTCTTCGGCAAAAGACTGAAGAGCTTTTTGGACTGTCGATTGTTATGCTGTTTGGCGTAACGCTGAATAGCGTAAAAAATTGGCCATGGCATTTGTGGGGACGGCGACTCACTTCCACGTCCTCCGCAGCGGATGCGCTTCGGTATTGAACACGATCGCGTGCAGATCGAGCGTCGACTTCGGTGCATACAACAGGTACAGGTACTTCAGGGTTTCGGCGAAAAAGAAGCTTTCCATGGCGTCTTTCTTTTCCATGGTTTCAACGCTGCGCAACGCGGCGTAGCCAACATCGCTACGGCAATTCTTCATCAGGGCATCAAAGTAGGTCCGTCCCATCTGGAGGTAGCGCGGGTTTCCGGTGAAGAAATAGACGTAATACGTGGACTCGATGATCTCCGGCCGCAGTTCGTAGCCGAACTTTTTCGCCTTCATCGTTGGGTAATCGAAGACTTCCGGCTCGATGCCATACGCATTCCACATTTTGTAGCAGGAATCGAGCAGCCGTTGCGCCTGCGGCAGATCGCCTGACAGCGCCAGCACTGCAGGAAAGAATGCGTCGAGCGCGCCAAACTCCGTGGCACCTCTTTTCCCAGTGGCCATATCAACGTGCCCATACCACAATCCGGTAGCAGCATCGTCGGCAACATACTGATTGAGGCTGGCAAGGCTCTGCTTCCACATGCGCTCGCAGTCCTTGTCGCCGAACAGGATCCATGCCTTCAGCAGGTACTCGTAATACGAATCGATGCCGCCGCTGACGTGGCTGTCCGTGTCCGTCCACTTTCCGGTCTCGACATTAATGCTGCTGCCGACGAGTCCAATAGGCGAGCGCCGATTGTAGATCTCGACCAGCGCCCGCTTGGCCTTGTCGTAATACACCGGCTTGCCGGTCAACTTGCTCAGCGCTCCGAACTCAAGTAGCAGCGTGCCAACTTCGGCGGGATTGGTTTCCGCCCCGCGTACCGCGCCTGTCTTCAGGTTGACGAAAACGTAGGGCATGCCAGTCGGGGACCCGAACGCAGGCAGCAACCGCTTGCCCAGATCATCAGCCAACGCCAGCAGTCGCTGGTCGCCCGTGAGTTGATAGCTGCTGAGCAGGCCTCCCAGCATGCGAATGGTAATCTCGAAATTCTTGACGTAGATGTCCTTGTCGAACGACAGGTTCTTCGCGATGAGCTCGCGCGTCTCGTCGGCTTGCTCGGTGAGTCCCATCAGGAGCAGCGTGTCGAGAGCGTCTACCGGAGTCATGTAGAGCGACGTGCCATACCAATCTTTGAATCCCTTGCTCAGCGGGAGCAATTCGTCGTGTCCCCAGGCGTACTGGCGGTAACCGGACCAGGCATGCAGGAACTCCGCGCGAACTTTCGCGGCCATCTCAGCCTTTTGCGCATCCGTCCATGCGGATTTGACGGCAACCGCGCTGGCCTGCTGCGCGTCAGTCTTCGACCTCACGGGCTCTGCACCATCGACTTGATGAACTGATCCCGGCGCCTGTGTTTGCGCGCTGCTGGTGGGCAGCGCAACTATGGCAAATGCGGCGACCATGAGGCCCCGACCTATCCGTCCGACTGTTCCCCGCACTTCATTCTCCATTCCGCCCAATGGCATCGAGTGTCTCCTTCATCCGCTGCACGGTTTCGCGATCAACGTGCTCGCAGGCCGACGCATCGACGTTCGCTTTGAATGCTGTCAAGTGGACCTGTGTGCATCCCGTCGCGTGAATCAATCGCTCAACGTTGTGCGCTCGGATGCCTGCTCCGGGAAGCACCTCAATCCTGCCTCGTGAAAAATCGACCAGCCGCCGGATGAGTTCGCTGCCTTCCAGCGCGGTCTTCTGTTGTCCGCTGGTGAGCACGCGGGTGAAGCCTAGATCGATCAACTCTTCCAGCGCGCTGAATGGATCGGGCACAACGTCGAAGGCGCGATGAAACACCGTCTGCCGTCCACCCGCAAGTTCCAGCATCTTCCCGCATCGCTTGGCGTCGACTCTTCCATCGGAATGAAGGATGCCGAACACAATTCCATCGGCTTCCTGCTCCACCAACAGCTCGGCGTCTCGCCGCATGACTGCGAAGTCCCCTTCGGAATAGCAGAAGCCGCCGGCGCGGGGACGCACCATCGCCATCACTGGAATGCGTACCTGTTTCTTTGCTTCAACCGGCGTACCCAGCGAAGGCGTAAGTCCGCCTGTTGCGATGGCCGCGCACAACTCGATGCGATCGGCGCCGCCGCTCTCGGCCGTGACGCAGTCGTCCACCGTTGAGGCTATGATTTCCAGCAGGATGTTCGCCAACCCGTTTCCCCTCTGCTCGCCTCAACCATAAGCCCAGGCAAGTTGTTCCGTCGAGAGGTCCAAGGTGATTTGAAAGGGCGCGGCTTTCGCCGCGCCGCACAGGCTATTTACCATTTGTCATCACGAGGGGACTTCAGTCCCCGAGGGATATGCTTTAGACTTTTCCGCAAGTTCCTCTTCACTAATAATCACAGCACTCACTTTCCCCCAGGTGATACGCTTTGGGCGATGAAACGCGCGCTGATTGTTGCTGTCGTGCTGGGTTGTCTCTTTCTCCTGGCACGGCTGATCGTGCCGTCGATCGTCGAGCGGCAGCAGAACCACATCTTGCAGTCCGGCCCCTATCACGCATCTGCCGAGGCCGAGGCGCTGCATCGCACTCTACTGGTTGCTGACCTGCACGCCGACACGCTTTTGTGGGGGCGCAACCTGCTGGAGCCCAGCCGCACCGGCAGCATCGATCTGCCGCGCATGTCGGCGGGCAATGTAGGCTTGCAGGCGTTCACCGTGGTCTCCACCGTGCCGCGCAACTTGAACATCGATCGCAACGACGACTCCACCGACCTGCTGCCGTATCTCGGAATGGCCCAGGGCTGGCCGCTCAAGGCGCTCAACAGCCCGAAGCAGCGCGCGCTCTACCAGGCGCAGCGCATGCAGCAGTTCGTGGACCAGTCGAACGGTGCGCTGATATTGCTGAAGAGGCGCGGCGACCTTGCCAACTTTCTGAACATGCGTGCCGGTGGATCCCACGTAATCGCCACGCTCCTCGGGACCGAGGGCGCCCAGCCGCTGGAAGGCAAGCTGGAAAATCTCGATGCGCTTTACGCCGCCGGCTTTCGCATGATGGCGCCCACGCATTTCACCGACACCGCGATTGGCGGTTCGGCTGCCGGAGTCG
Organism: Terriglobales bacterium; assembly: GCA_036512955.1. Classification (GTDB taxonomy): domain Bacteria; phylum Acidobacteriota; class Terriglobia; order Terriglobales; family Acidobacteriaceae; genus DASRAA01. The sequence goes on along the minus strand of DATBZX010000248.1, from coordinate 7,716 downwards.
GACGGGGCGGACTGTCTCCGCTGGGCCGCGAGTGGGTGAAGCAGATGGAAGCCCGCGGCATGTTGATTGACCTCGCACACGCGTCGCCCGACACCTTGCGCGACGTGACTGCGATGGCCACCAAACCCGTGGTCGTTTCCCACACCGGAGTGAAGGGCGTTTGCGACAACAACCGCAATCTCAGCGATGATCAGCTGCACGCTGTGGCGGCCACCGGTGGCGTGATCGGCGTCGGCTTCTGGGATGTCGCGACCTGTGGCCACGACGCGAAGGCGATTGCCACTGCGATCCGCTATACCGTGGCAGTGGTCGGAGCGGAGCACGTCGCGATGGGATCCGACTTCGACGGCGCTGTGACCGAACCGTTCGATACCAGTGGACTAGTTCTCATCACCGAAGCGCTACTGCAGCAGGGCGTCTCGGACCACGACATCCGCCTCATCATGGGCGAGAACGTGGCGCGAGTCTTATCGCAAACCCTGCCTGAGTGATCGCACCCATCCGCATCTGCCCGCAAGATAACGGCAGCTGAAGAGGCACAGCTTTACAGGTTACGGGAACACTCGATTCTGAACAGCTTTGTATCAGGGCACGACTTCAGTTGTGCCGCCCAGGCCCTTTATTGTTGTAATTCCTCGTGGGCTTCAGCACACGGGGAATCTGCTTTTCGACTTGTGTAGGGGACGTCACGCGCGAGAACTCAATTCCCATCCCTGCCAACTGCGCCGACGGAACTTGTCCCTGCCGTCGCGCCTTGATCTCATCCCACCGCACCCACGCGATGTAAACCACAATCGCGATATTGATCAGCAGGACCACCCAATGCATGATGCTGGGCCGGCGTATCAGGTTGTAGAGTTCAAACGGCAGATAGATCGTACCCGAGACAATGGCCAGCCATTCCGCCCACACCCGTTGTCGCCATAGTCCGTAAGACTCTACAAAGCGCAAGCTGGAATAAACCAACGCAATGGCCAGCACCGTGAGCAGGTCCGCATCCATCATTCTTCCGGCGGCATGCAACAGGGCGTGCGAAATTCTGCGGTCGGGATCGATTTGCAAAAAAGTCAACAGGTTTTGCGCGGTGTCTTCAAGATCGATGTGGAGATGAATGATCTCCGCGAACCCGAAGGCCACCAGCAGCACGAGCACGCCTTTGGACGCTTCGAGGATGGACACGGTCCGCAGACCCCGGTGATGGTCGTGATCCTTGCAATGACCTGCGTGCTGGTGAGTGATGCTCATTTCCGAAGTAGCGGCTGCCCGCCCCGTATTCGTACCTTATCAAAAGACATACAGAAGAACCCGAAAATCCCCACCGACGCCAAACTACATCGAATGCCGGCGACACGCCGTTTGCCCTACTGCAATTTCACGTACTCGTAGTCCACCGGATTGTTGTTAATGCCGCGGTCCGGCGGAGCGATCCATGCTGCCATCTTTCCCGGCTCGGAGACGCCTTGCATCAGGCTCATAATGTATCCCCGGTCGCCTTCGCTGGGCAGCCAATCGCTCTGGCGGGCGTTGAATTGTTCCGCGCTGATGGGCTGGCCCTCGGGAGTGGTGGGCGCCCCGGCCCAGTTTCCGATGTTGCGGCGAAAGCGCGTACTTGGCAGTGACAGGCGATAGCCGTGGCCCGCCTTCTCGATCAAACGGTTCCAGCGCTTTAGCCCGATTTCGCAATCGCGCACATACGAGCTGCGCGTCACCTCGTTCATCGCATTGCGCAGGGGGATGTCCTCGTTCTTGGTCCCACCCTGTCCATCAGGCAACTCCAGGTGGTACGTCTGTTCGAGCGCGATGTGGTCTTCATACTGGGTTTCGTCGGGACGTCCCTTCAAGCCATTGGCAAAGTACGAAGCCGCATTCGACGACGTCTCCGATCCGAACAAATCGAGCGAAGAGCTGAACCAGAAGTTCAGGTACCGCTGCACCGTCGGCAGATCGATGGCGCCGGCGTTGCGGATCGCCAGCGGATCGTCGGTGTTCAGCTCCTTCATTACTTCGAGCGTGCGCTTGACCACGCGATTGATGCCGGTATCGCCCACGAACATGTGGTGCGCCTCTTCCGTCAGCATGAACTGGCAGGTGCGCGCCAACGGATCGAAGCTCGATTCAGCCAGCGATTTCAGCTGAAACTTGCCATCGCGATCGGTGAAGTAGGTGAACATGAAGAAGCTGAGCCAGTCGCGGATGGGCTCGTTGAACGTGCCCAGGATGCGCGGCTTGTCTGCGTCGCCGGAGTGGCGCTCCAGCAACTCTTCCGCTTCCTCGCGGCCATCGCGCCCGAAGTAAGCATGCAGCAAGTACACCATCGCCCACAGGTGGCGGCCTTCCTCCACGTTCACCTGGAACAGGTTGCGGAGGTCGTAAATCGATGGCGCGGTGTGGCCCAGCATGCGCTGCTGCTCCACCGAGGCTGGTTCGGTGTCGCCCTGGGTCACGATCAGCCGCCGCAAGGTCGCGCGGTATTCGCCCGGGATCTGCTGCCAAACTTCCTGTCCGTAGTTGTCGCCAAATCCGATGCGCCGGTTGGGATCGCGGTCGTTCAGGAAGATTCCCCAGCGATAGTCCGGCATGCGCACGTAGCCGTACGTCGCCCAGCCCTTCGCATCCACCGAGGTCGCGGTCCGCAGGTACACGTCGGCCACCTGGAAATCCTTCGGGCCAAGTTCTTCCCACCACTTCAAGAATTCCGGCTGCCAGTGCTCCAGCGCGCGCTGCAGGGTGCGGTTCGACCCGAGATCGACGTTGTTCGGAATGCGGTCCTGATAATTGATGCTCATAACTCTCCATCGGGTGACCCGTTCTACCCGGCGCGCAGCGACGGGTAGGGCGGGGTCGTTCCCTCACTTCCAACGATCTGTGTGCCCCATCCTCTTCCCGGTTTTGGAATGGCGGGAACAAAGTCCTAAACTCGCTCCCAATTGAATCGCGCTTTCGATCCGGTGCCGAACAACTTCAGTGCGCCTTGTTCGCCGGTCGAGTTCGGCCGGATGAACACCCAGTTCTGCCACGCCGAAAGCCGTCCAAATACCTTCGTCTCCGTGGTCTCGGCGCCAGGAAATCGCAGACTCGCTTCCATGCCGGTCAGCGCGTCAGGTGACAGACTGGCGCGCTCCTCAATCGCGATACGAACCTCGTCTTCCCAATCGAGATCGTCGGGTGCGACGGTGACCAACCCAAGTTCCAGCGCCTCTTCCGGACTGAGTTGTTTACCGATGTGCTGCTCGAGTTCCGTAAGTTTGTCAGCATCACCGCAGAATCGCGTGTCCAGACGGCCGCGACCGTTCACTTCCGGAAGTAGTCCGAAGTTAAAGCCATCGAGCGCAATGTTCGGAGCGTCGGCTCCGTATCCCGACACCGCCAGCATGTAGCTGCGATCCGCAGCTAGGACCAGTTCAAACAAAACGCCGGCAAAACATGAGTGAGGCTCAATGACGGCGTACATGCTGCGCGAGGACACATCGAGCCGCGCGAAAGTTCTGCGTAACAGTCCAATGGTCTCGCGTACCAGCCAGTCGTGGCGATGTTCCAGCATCACCGCGTCAGAGGCCAGTACGGCGTCGATGCTGCCAGCGGTCTTGATCAGCAGCAGTCCAAGTTCGAGTTCGTTCACCCGCAACATCAGGATGGCGTCATCCAGTTCGCGCGCCATCGCCAGCGGCCACCATTGATCGCCAACGGCATGAATCTCATCCAGACTAGCTGGCTGGTTCGTCCCTGGAGCGCGCACCGTCAGCGTTGCGGTGCGGGCCGGGCGATCGAACGTCATAGCGACATGCTGATAGTGATAGCCATCCTCGTCGATGCGGCGCTGCAACGGATTCAGCTTGATACCCATCGCGTCGGCAGGTCGCGAAGAACTCTCCACCAGTTTCTGCGCGTGCGTCCGCGTCAGTTCTGGGAACTTCGCAGGAGGAGCGACTTCATCCACCAACCCCCACTGTTTGGCGCGCTCACCCTTCACGCCGTCAGGATTAGTACAGAACATGTCAGCGAGATCGCGACGGACCTTGCGCTTGTCCACCAGGCGCGTGAGACCGCCAGTCCCAGGCAGTACTCCCAGCAGCGGAACTTCGGGCAGGCTCACCGCACTGGAACGGTCGTCCACCAGCAAAATCTCGTCGCAAGCCAACGCCAGTTCGTAGCCGCCGCCGGCGCACGTTCCATTCACGGCCGCCAGAAACTTGAGCCCCTCGTGCCGGCTGGAATCTTCCATCCCATTGCGCGTCTCGTTGGTGAACTTACAGAAGTTCACCTTCCAGGCGTGCGAAGACGTGCCCAGCATGTAAATATTCGCGCCCGCGCAGAACATGCGCTCGCGCGCGCTAGTCAGCACCACGCAAGCCACCTCGGGATGCTCGAAGCGAATACGCTGCAGGATGTCGTGCAACTCGATATCCACGCCGAGGTCGTAGGAGTTGAGCTTGAGCTTGTAGCCAGGCCGCAGCCCGCCTTCTTCGTCCACATTCATGGCAAGCGTGGCCACGCGGCCGTCGAAGGTGAGACGCCAGTGGCGATACTCACCGCCTGCAACGTCAAAGGTGACGCGCGCCGCTTCGTCAGTATTCAGCATTGAGTCGTGTACTCCTCATTCCGGGTGTCGATTGTGCTCCGTTATTGCGTCTTGCGGCGCAAAAAATGGAGCCTAAGTTCAGGCCCGTCCCCACTTTCATTTAATGCATTATAGTTCAGTTCGGCTATCCAAATTCTGGAAAAACTACGAATTAAGATGCAGATTAATGACAACGGCGTCCAAAAATTGTGACAATTCCGGCCTTGCCGGGCCTAGTCTTTCCACTCGTCGCCCGGCCTTAGTTTCTTCGCGAGCCCTTTTCGGATCGCTAAAGCGCAACCTTCGATAGATTTTCGCCCCGTGTCGACGCTCAAATCGGCCCTTCTGTAGAGCGGTTCGCGCACTTCGAGGATACGTTTCAGGTCCTCCAGGGCCTGGCGATTGTCGGCCATGGGCCGGGTATCGCCCTGGTCGATGACGCGCTGCATGTGCAGAGCCGGATCAGCGTGCAGCCAGACCGTATAGCACATCATCAGCAGACGCTCAAAGGTCGACGTCTCGGAGACGAGGCTGCCACCGGTGGCCACCACAAAGCGCGGATAGCTTTCGAGCAGGTCATCCAGGCATTGGCGCTCCAGTCGGCGAAAGCCGCTTTGTCCATACAGATCGAAGACCACACTGAGGGGCACGCCCGCCTTCTGCTCGATCAGGCGGTCGAGTTCAACGAAGGGGATTTGGTGCAGTCCTGCGAGCCTTACGCCCAGAGTCGATTTGCCGGCGCCGCGCAGTCCGACGAGCGCAATGCGTCCGCAACGGGTGGCGCTATCGACGCCGCCAAATCGCCACAGCAGCATCTGTCGCGCCTCCAGCAGCTCCTCCGTGGGCAACCGCCGCAGGAGCTCGACCGTATGGACGAGATCGAGCGACGGGTCGGGCCCCTCGGCCAACAATACTTCGAGGGGAAGATCGAGCGCCCGCGCCACGTCGCGGAGCAGCAGGATCGAAACGTTGCCTTGTCCGCTCTCCAGTTGCGCCAGATAACGTTCCGAAACACCGGAATCGCGCGCCAGGATCCTTCGGGTCATGCCGCGGCTGGCTCGGGCCTCGCGAACCCGGTTACCGAGTATCCTGAGGAAGCCGTCGTCGTTATTTTGGGGGTTGTTATAACCTTCGTTATAACGTTCAGAATTGCCGATCGAAGTGTCTGGATGGCTGGACATCGCGTGCGGCTATAGTACATGCATTATACTTCCTCAGCTATCTAATTCTATCGATGCGGGAGCCGAGTCAGATGCATGAGTTCGAAGTCGCGATTGCGGAGGGGCGGAGCAGGATCTGGTGGCGTTGAATCTCACCATACTTGTCGGCACCATGACCGGCACCGCCGATTTGGTAGCCCAGGAGGTGCAGACCGCGCTGGAGGCGGCCGGGCACGCCGCGTCCATTCGTATGATGGACGATCTCGACGCCTCGGTGTTTCAAACCGGCAGTACATTCCTGATTTGCACTTCGACGTACGGCCAGGGAGACGTACCCGACAACGCGCAGGCGTTGTACGCCAGCCTCGAATCCGAGCGGCCTGATTTGTCAGCCGTGGTCTACGGCGTGATCGCTCTCGGCGACCTCACCTACAAAGACACGTTCTGCGAAGGCGGAATACGCTTCGACACGCTAATGACTGAACTGGGCGCGCGACGCGTGGGCGACATTCTCAAGCACGACGCCAGTTCCGGAACGTTGCCGGAAGAAGTCGCTGCGCAGTGGATCGTTCCCTGGGCCGAGCTCGCAATGAGCGTGTCCGCGGATACGCTTACAGGGAAGCTGACGGATGCAACCGCCGAATAAGTCCTCATCTATGTCCACGGAACTGCGCCAACAATTCGGCGAGGTCGAGGTCACTGGCAAGCGATTGGAGATCCTCTCGCTCGAGCCGGGCAACGCAAGCGCCGCAACCATCGTGATGCTTCATGAGGGATTGGGTTCGGTTGCGGTGTGGAAAGACTTCCCGCAGCGCCTGGCCGCGCGCACGGGATGTCGAGTTCTGGTGTACTCGCGTTACGGACATGGGAATTCCGACAAGCTGGCGGAGAAGCGCCCGGTTGATTTTATGCACCACGAAGGCGAGGTGGTGCTGCCGGAATTGCTCGACAAGCTCGACATCAAACGTCCGATCCTATTGGGGCACAGCGATGGCGGATCGATCGCGCTGATCTGTGCCGGACGCTATCCGGGTCGCGTGCGTGCGCTGATTCTCGAAGCGCCGCATGTGTTCGTCGAAGATCTCAGCGTGGCGAGTATTGCGGCCGCCAAAGTTGCGTACCAGACGACGAACTTACGCCACAAGTTGGGGATCTACCATTCCGACGTGGATGCGACTTTCTGGGGATGGAACGACATCTGGCTCGACCCGCGCTTTCGCTCCTGGAACATCGAGTCATATTTGGAATCGATCTGCTGCCCGATACTCTGCATTCAAGGCGAGCAGGATGAATACGGCACGCGTGCGCAAGTGGAAGCCATTCGAGCGCGGATCGCGGAGACGGAGATCGTCATGCTGCCGGATTGCGCGCACTCACCGCATCGCGATCAGAGCGAAGCCACGCTGGCGAAGATGGCGGAATTTGTGGCATCGATGGGTGGGAGTGTTTTGCGGGTATAGGGGTCCTTCGACTGCGCTCGGTCGCTGTGCGACCTCGCTTCGCTCAGGATGACACCACGATTGGAATTGAAGGGAAGGAACATCATGGCGGAATGGGTCCACACTTTCAAAGGCGCGGTGCTGGCCTCGGAATACGATTTCACCAGCCACATGAACTCGCAGATGTACGTGTCGCGTTTCGACCAGGCGACGTGGTTCCTGCTGCGAGCGATTGGCGTCACGCCGGTGTCAATCAAACAACAGAATCTGCGTATCGCCATCGTGCGCCAGAACTACCAGTTTCTCGGCGAGTTGCGCGGCGGAGAACTGGTCGAGATCAAGAGCGGTTTCCTTGCCGTCGGCGAAAAGTACTTTCGATTCCTGCACCAGAAGTTCGACAGCGAGAGCGGCCGCATGGTCGCCACCTGTGACAGCGTCGCGGTCCGGGCCAGCCTCGAATCCGGGAAAAGCGTACCCCTTACCGTTGAGTTGCAGGAAAAGGCCAAGCAATTCCTCGTAACCTCGAACGGGCCGCTGGATGAGGCCAACGGGTAGTTCA
>DATBZX010000247.1:0-4884 GCA_036512955.1 Terriglobales bacterium | reverse complement strand
GTTTTAACCGTGGATGTGAGTGGCTGCTGAAAAAGTCGGTTTTGAATTTGTTTTGAAAGGGCACGGCTTCAGCCGTGCCGTTCAAGCCCTTTATTTTTGTCATTCCGAGCGGCCTTTAGGCCGCGAGGAATCTGTTTTTCGCCTTTTTCAGCAGCCTCGTAAGCCCGCGGACGCCGATCGAATAAGATAACCGAGCCGCGTCGCAGCGGCACACGCTCAGCCCCGAAGCCGCGCGCTTCCCCACCCTGTCACAATCTCTTCATGCACAATTCATGGTGCTTTGATGCGCTGAGGTCGCCGCACGAATAGAGTAGCGTCAATAGCGAACCTGATCGGAGAGAGTGGGGAGACGGCCAAACAGCCGCTCCCCGATTTTTCTGCCCGCATCTCCCACAATCGAGCGTCGCAGTTTGCGCTCCATCGCCGCGGGAACTAACATTCTTGGGTTATGCCAGTCGCCATCGATTCAACCGGTACCACCTACACTCCGATTAAGGCGCCGCGCGGCAACCAGCTTTCCTGCAAAGGATGGGCCCAGGAAGCCGCCATGCGCATGTTGATGAACAACCTCGACGAGGAGGTAGCCGAGCGCCCGCAAGACCTCGTCGTTTACGGCGGAACCGGCCGCGCCGCCCGCAATTGGGAGTGCTATCACGCCATCGTGAAGTCTCTGCGTTCGCTGGAGAACGACGAGACGCTGCTGGTGCAGTCGGGCAAGCCGGTCGCGGTTTTCCGCACCCATGAGTACGCGCCGCGCGTGCTCATCTGCAACTCCAACCTGGTAGGCCACTGGTCGAACTGGGAGAAGTTCAACGAACTGGAGAAGCAGGGCCTCATGATGTACGGCCAGATGACCGCCGGCTCGTGGATTTACATCGGCTCGCAGGGCATCATCCAGGGAACGTACGAGACTTTTTGCGCCGCAGGCGAAAAACATCTTGGCGGCGAACTTGCGGGCAAGCTGATCGTCTCCGGCGGCATGGGAGGCATGAGTGGGGCCCAGCCTCTGGCTGCGACCATGGCGGGCGCCTGCTACCTCGGCATTGAGGTCGATCCCGAGCGCGTCAAGAGGCGGCTGCGCACAGGCTACTGCGACTTCATGGTCAACTCGCTCGATGAAGCGTTGCGCATCCTGAAGAATGCCGTCCGCAAGAAGGAAAACATCTCGGTCGGTCTGGTTGGCAACTGCGGCGACGTTATTCCTGAGCTGGCCGAGCGCGGCGTGGTGCCTGACATTCTCACCGACCAGACTTCGGCGCACGATCCGCTAAATGGCTACGTTCCCAGCGGAATGTCTTTAGAAGCTGCGCTGGAACTGCGCAAGAGCGATCCCAAGGCCTACGTGGAAAAGTCGCTCGACACCATGGCCCGACACGTCGAGGGCATGCTGAAGCTGCAGAAAATGGGCTCGGTGACCTTCGACTACGGCAACAACATTCGCAAGTTCGCCTTCGATCACGGTGTGAAAGACGCGTTCGATTTTCCCGGATTCGTGCCTGCCTACATCCGCCCGCTATTCTGCGAAGGTCGCGGACCATTCCGCTGGGCGGCGCTTTCGGGCGATCCCGCCGACATTCACACCACCGACGACCTCGTACTGCAGATGTTTCCGCAGGACCGCGTGTTGAGCCGCTGGATCGACCTGGCGCGCAAGCGGATCAAGTTTCAGGGATTCCCCTCGCGTATCTGCTGGCTCGGCTACGGCGAGCGTGCCGAATTCGGCTTGGCTATGAATGACCTAGTAAAGAAGGGCAAGCTGAAGTCGCCGATCGTCATGGGACGCGATCATCTCGACTGCGGTTCCGTTGCCTCGCCGTTCCGCGAGACTGAGTCGATGAAAGATGGCAGCGACGCCATTGCCGACTGGCCGTTGCTCAACGCGCTGCTCAGCACCGCCAGCGGCGCATCGTGGGTTTCGATTCACAATGGCGGCGGAGTGGGCATCGGCTACTCGCAACACGCTGGACAAGTCACCGTCGCCGACGGCACCGACGAAATGGCCAAGCGCATCGAGCGCGTCCTGACCAACGATCCCGGCATTGGCGTGGCCCGCCACGTGGACGCCGGCTACGACGAGGCCAAACACTTCGCAAAAGAGAAGGGCATCAAGATCCCCATGGCCGCCGAGTAAGTGGTTTCGAAGGGGCGCAGCTTTACAGGCTGCGGAATAGAGCGGTTTTGGTAGAGCTGACCTTTAGGTCAGCGTCTCAGCCGTTTGTTTTCGACCCACCGAGGGGACTTTAGTCCCGAGGCGTGAGCATTTCGGCCTTTGTCCGCAGCCTCTTCGGCCCGCTCGAATCTGCTTCTCGACTTTCTCAGTGCCCTCTTCAGTCGTGCCGTAAATGCCTCAATTGCGAACGGGCTTCACCCATGGTCACCGACCTCATCCCGAAAGGGAACGCTCCAAGTGCCTACGCGGGCGATCACCTACGCAATGGCCTTTCATCAGCAGTGATCCGCGTTATCTGAAAGTGGTCCATAGCGTTTATCCGAAAACGGACATCGCTGCGCCGATAAGTAACACTGCAAACAGTTGTCGCTTGCGGCTGTCCGGGAACCGTTCGACATGCATTCTCCACGCTCTATTTAAAACGTAGTCCCTCGCGCGAAGCTGGCTCTGCAGGGAGCCAATGGCACGGAGTAAGTTACGGTCTGGTGCAGAAAGAAACGGTGCTACTTCCTGCACTATCGCTATGAAGGTCGCAACGGCCGCAGCCAACAACCCGAAACTCACAACGTAGAAAACGCTCTCCATTTACTGAGGATTGTAGGGGAAAGGCTGAATAGCTGGCGAACAATCCCCATCTGGTAGGTAATCCCGGCTTTCCGGCGGCCGGGTGCCCCACACAATCCCGATTTGGTTGTGTAGGTCTTTTTCCGTCACGACAACATTACAAGTAGGTGCGCCATCCTTATCCCGATGGCGACCGAGTAAGTGTTCGCGTCAGGGCACGGCTTCAGCCGCAGGTGGCCCACATATTCCTTCTTTTGGAATATGTGGGGTTGTTTCCGGGAAATCCGATTACCTTCGTAACAGCGCTCGACGACTTTCCCCTCCAATCGCTCCACCTGCTCCTCTATCCTGATTAGATGACCCTGCGGAGGTCTCTATGGGTTCGCAGCACTTGATCATCCGTACCTGCCGCCATACTTTTCCCGACGGCCGCCACTGTCAAGGTGCCGCCGTTCGAGGACGCGCCTGCTGCCGCCACCACCTTGACGCTCGAGCCCGCAGCCACAACATGGCCCGTGCTCGCCGCCTCGCCTGCATCCCTCGGCTTCGCGTGCCCATGACCCCGCGCGACCTCGCCTTGAACCGCTCTGAAATCCTCCGCATCGTGACCGCCGGCAATTGTGACTTCGACTCCGCCCGGTTGATGCTCTGGGCCCTGGATCTCACCGCCGCCGCCCTCCCCGCCCGGCGGGCTTCCCGTCTGCAGCCCACTCATAACCCCAATGTTTCCTATCATGTACCCCTAAACTCTTTGTTTTCCAAAAGCTGCGCCGTAAACCTATCACAAGTGTCTGAAAACACATGGGGGAGGAGAGGGGGGTACCACCTCTATCTCGACTTGGAAACCCGACGCGAGAACGTGTAGGCTTCCTCCAGCCCCGGAGGCAGCCCCGGAGAGATGACAGAGCAAAGCCTAGCGCTTCAGCGCTGGGAAGCAGAAAAAGAGAATAGGAGTCCCGGTAGGGACGCCGTATGAAAGAAAACGCCATACTCCTCACGCACGCCTCTCAGCTGCTTACGCTGCGTGGCAATGTCGCTCCCCGGCGCGGGATAGAGATGCGTGACCTCGCCATCATTGAAGATGGCGCCGCCCTCATCGAAAACGGCAAGATCGCCGCCGTCGGCACCACCGACGAACTCAGCCGACAATTGAAGAGCTGGGTGCCCCAGGTTCGCGCCCCTCAGTTGGGCGCTAACCTGGGTAACTCGGAGCCTCCAGTGGAAATCGACTGCCGCGACAAGGTCGTCCTCCCCGGCTTCGTCGATTCGCACACCCATCCGGTTTTTGCCGCCCCACGGCTGATCGACTTCGAAAAACGCAGCTCGGGCGCCAGCTACGAAGAAATCGCTCAAGCCGGTGGCGGTATCCGCGCCAGCATCCGCGGCGTGCGCGAATCATCAACCGAACAACTTGCCGAGCACGTTTTGCGGGCGTTCGAAGAAATGGCCGCTTACGGTACGACCACCGTCGAAGCAAAATCCGGCTACGGTCTCAGCCTCGATAGCGAGATCAAGTCCCTTGAAGCCGTTCAGCAGGCTGCACAGCGCTGGCCCGGAACGGTGGTCGCGACACTCCTCGGCGCGCACGTTCCCCCGCCTGAATACCGCGACAATCCCGACGAATATGTCCGTATCGTCTGCGAAGAAATTATCCCCACCGTCTGCGGGGTGCCCCAGGTTCGCGCCCCTTATTTCGGCGCTAACCTGGGTAACGATGCGAAGCAACAACTGGCCTCCTACGTTGACGTCTTCTGCGAGCGCGGTGCCTTCACTCCCGAGCAGTCCGTCCGCATCCTGCGCACCGCCGTAGCCAACGGCCTCAAGACGCGCATCCACGTCGGACAACTTACCCACACGGCACTGGAACTCTTCGCCGAGTTCCGCCCCGCGAGCGTTGACCACCTCGACCACTTGACCGACGCCGACATCGCCTGGCTCGCCAACACAGACACCGTCGCCACGATGCTTCCCGCCGCCAATTACTTCCTCGGCCTCTCGACTTTTCCGCCGGCACGCAAACTCATCGACTCCGAAGTGGCTGTCGCCCTGGCAACGGACTACAATCCCGGAACCTCTCCCACGACCTCCATGCCGTTCGTGCTCTCCCTCGCCTGCACGCACATGAAGATGTCGCCTGCGGAGGCAATTGT
>DATBZX010000246.1:0-4149 GCA_036512955.1 Terriglobales bacterium | reverse complement strand
GCATGCGGAGAAATTTGGATTTCTGCTTTATCCACTCACTGGCGGCTTCGGCTATCGAAATTACCTTCCGAGCACCGGCTTCGCGACCCTGCAAAAGCTCGAGGATCAGATCATGCGGCCTTTCGCCGGTTGGCTGACCGGAATGCGAATGATGGTAGTGCTGGAGAAACCCGCATGAGTCATCCGGCGGGGCGGCCGTCTGATTTATGCGTTGCAGCATCGCGTAGGCGGTACTATACGAAGATTCCTGGGCAGCCACGCGGTGGTTGGATTGCGGCGGGCGGGATGCGCCGAGGTATTCGTCGCGTTCGCGCGACTACGACTTGCGCCGCGCGCACGCCGTCGCCTGGATGTACGCCGACGCGCGCCAACCGGGAATGATTCGTTAATCAGGACCGCGTTTTGGGGCCCTGGAACTTCGCGATCACGTTGATGCTGCTGCCGGCCGGCACCATAGCATGGATTCGACGTGACTCCATCGGCAGTTCGGATCTATCGTGGAGATAAAACATTGAATAGCCGGCGCGAGTCAACAGTGATAGCAGATCATCGAGAGATTTGTCGTGTTCCGAATAGAGATACGGCGACAACTCCATCAGGATTGCGGGCTTAGAAGTCTCCAGCGTCGCCGTCGCGCCGCCAAGGACATGACACTCGAACCCGTCAACGTCCATCTTGATGAAATCCACTTTCTTCAAATTGAGGCTTTGCAGGTGACTGTCGAGCTTGAGCGCTCTGGAGCCCTCAGTTGACTTAAGTTGGCCGCGATGACCAGCGTGCAGATTTTCCTCGGTGTTCAGAGGCCAAGCGCTGTAGATCTCGTGTTCGGGAATCTGATCGTCGCTATCGGTGAGCATCAATTGCGCGACAGTGACGCGCTGCACGAGGCAGGGATTCAAAGCAAGGTTTTGCCGCAGCTTGTGCACCGCGTACGCGGTGGGTTCATAGGCGATCACAACGCCTTTGTCGCCGACGAGTCTGGCCAAGTGGAGGGTATGCGCTCCGACGTTTGCACCAATGTCGAGGACCGTGTCGCCGTGCTTGACAATTTTGCGATATGCATTCACCGTAGGGCGTTCGAACGCACCCAGCAGGTAGATTGCGAGGTCGATGCCCTGCTCCAGGTCGAGCCGCCACTTGAGTCCGTCACGAACCACTTCGACTTCCTTCGAATCCCGACCGGCCAGACTACGCACGGCGCGAACGGTCCGCGAAAGTGCGCGGGCAATCTTAACCTTGGTATGAGTACTAAGCATCGGTTCAAAGGACGTGAAACGAGGTGCAGGACGGTTCAATCGGCATACAGCATGCTATACTATCAGTTTCCGTACCAGCGATCATCGCGTCAGGGAGGTGCGGCGACGTGGCGGCAGGGTGACCAAATCGATGGCGCAATCTCAGGCGCATCGCATCGCGGGTGCGGCAATACTAGGAGCGTTAAAACTGGTCTGAACCAATTGGGGTTCCGCCGGCAAGGAACGAAATAATGGCTGAGAAGACGGGAAAATCGTCGGCGGGAAAACGGGTGGCAGTAACGGGAGGCGCTGGGTTCCTGGGCAGCCACGTAGTCGCGGAATTGCGGTGGGCAGGATGCGGTAAGTATTCGTACCGCGTTCGCGCGACTACGACTTGCGCCGCGCGGACGCCGTCGTGCGGATGTGCGCCGACGCGCGCCCGGAAATCGTGATTCATCTGGCAGCGGTGGTGGGCGGCATAGGCGCCAATCGTCGAGAATCCGGGACGTTGGAGCAGGCGCGGCTGCAAGGTGTTTCGAAATTCGTCGCGGTCGGCACGGTCCTGAAACTTCCCCAAATTCACTCCGGTACCGTTCAAGGGAGAGCCGTCGTCATTGATCATCGCGGAATGCTGAACGTTTTCCACCATATTTCCGACGCGGCAGCGTTTCTCTCCGAGGCCGCGAGATGTCTCGTCCCCAACGGACGATCGTTCATTGCCGACCAGAATCGTGGCTGGATCAGTTCTCCCATCTTGCATTATTTCCACGGCGATCGCTACGCTCCCGAATCGAAATCATGGCAATTCGCAAGCACAGGCCCCTAAGCGGGGCCAATGGCGCCCTCGCCTGGATAGTCTTTGCGCGTGATCGGTCGAGATTCGAGCGGGAGTTCCCCAATCTGAAACTGCTCCAATACAACCCTACGACGCCGCTGCGCTATTGGCTGTCGGGCGGGTTGAAGCGTTGGTCTCTTTTGCCGGAAAGTGCCTGGAAATACGCTACGACATTCGACAAGCTCCCGCTGAAAGTCTCTCCCCATTTCGGCAGTTTCGTGGAAATAGAACTTCTTAAATCAGATGGGGTTGCCTGAGGAGGGCTGTTTCATGGAAAGTGCATCCAGGACTTCAACAAGATACTTATTGATCATACCTGCGTTGCTCTTCGTGCTTTCGAGCGTACTCACTTCTAAGGCCGGCCCCTATTACCTCGTCTACAATAGTGATCCGGACTACGCGTACCTCTTCAATGCGCTGGACATCCTTGAGTTCACCGAACCTCGCCTCATGGAACACCCCGGCACCACTCTGCAAGAACTTGGCGCGGCCGTTATTTTCGTCACGTGGTCAATCCGGTCAGTCGCGGGACACACGCAAAGCCTGGAGGAAGCAGTTTTGGCCGATCCCGAGGCGTTTCTGCACGCCATCAACCTGGCGCTGAACCTGCTGGTCTGTGCCGCGGTGTTTATCTGCGCACGAAGCATATACTCGCACTCCCGCTCCTTGCTTGCAGCTTTGGGCTTCGAAGCGGCGATTTGGCTCTTCCCGCAAGTGCTTATTGCACAAACACGGGTTTCTCCCGAGCCTCTTTTGGTCGCAGTAGCGTGCGCATTCTTCATTCCATTTGTTCCTCTGCTCTTCGGTGGCGAACGATCCGACTATACCGCAAGGCCTTGGACTGCCTACACATCTGGTGCTCTTTTTGCCTTCGGCGTGGTCACGAAGGTTACATTCCTGCCGCTCGGAGCGTTTTCGTTGTTGCTCGCAGGATGGCGGCAGATCTCGAGATTCTGGCTTGCGTTCTGTTGTGGGTTCCTGATCCTGACATTGCCTATCTTTACCCTTCTTCCGACGGCAGGGAACTGGCTTTTATCGATTCTCCTTCATCGTGGCTTCTACGGCACCGGAGCCAAGGGTTTGCCCACGCCGGATGCGTTTAGTGCAGGCCTCCAGATGATCTACCATACAGAACCGTATTTGTTCGTAGCACTCTCCTACTTCCTGTTCTTGTCGATATCCGGCCGATTCCTGTTGCCATCGTCATATGACGTCAAACCCGCCTCTCGTTTCCTCCTGCTCGGCGGCGTCGTGATCGTTATTCAGGTTCTAATTACTGCCGCGCACCCTGCTATCCAAGTAGGGCTCTATGACATCCGCTACATCGTCCCTGTCTTGGTGGTACCCGCGTTCGCAGTGGCTATTCTGATCGATGTGTCTCTCAACGTGCGCCCTCGCCACTGGCCCGCCGCGCTAATTGTCGGCATTGGCGGCGTGCTGCTCGCGCTGGGTCTGGTACGGAGTGCATTGACCGTTGACGAATGGGTCGCCACACGCAACGCTTACCGCGAGGAGGTCAGGAACATCGCGCTGGCTGGTCCCAAGGACTGTTTGCGAATGGGATTTTACCCCTCTTCGCTGCCGAGTTTCGCCCTGGAATTTGGAAACGCATGGTCGGGCGGCGTACACGCTCCCATATTGCAGTCGCTCTATCCGAGAACGCTACTCTTTGGGTCGGGCCATTTTTCCTCGTTCGGCCGCGAGGTGCCGGACAGTGAGATCCAACGGCGACTCGAGTCCGGCGCATGCATACTGGCGGAAGGCAATGTTGTGCAGTTTGGCGGTCTGCCAGAACTCTCCGAAAAAGTAGTGGCAACTCCGGTCTTTAACGGCGCACACGAATCGTTGTTTCGGCTGGCTTCCAAGGGGCTGCCGACCCCGCCGGCAGTAGGTGCCAGTGCCAGCTCGGGTGCCACTTCAATCACCGTCAATTCTTCCGCTGGGGTGCAAAGAGGCGACGTAATTTTCTGCTACGTCGGCACTCATGATAACGCCGCGAACATCACCGTCACAACGCCAACCGGCTGGACGCTGATTGCAGGGCCTCTCAATCCGACGACTGGAATCGAAAGCTATCTC
>DATBZX010000245.1:0-4907 GCA_036512955.1 Terriglobales bacterium | reverse complement strand
TCTGAAAGGGATCACCAGCGCGGCAGTGCCATTTTATGCTTCAATCCGGTGCCACTTTATGCTTCAAGTTACAAGGGTTTGCTGAAGCTGGGCGGATCTCACACCGCAATCGTCTCTACCCTGGCTTCGCTCGCGCAAGGTGTCGACCGTTCCATGGTCCAATTCGGAAAAGGTTTTCTGCTGGATGTCCTGAAGTCTCCGATTAGCTGACGGACTTTGCCGCGTCGCTCCAATAAGCAATCCAGCAGGCGTTGCAGTTCGTCTCGTTCGCCGTACGAAGCGCCAACGCGGAAACAATGCACCTACTCTACTCGCGGGCCCTGGAACTGCAGCCGAACGGACTGGGCATGCCGCACAACTGGTTACGCAAGGACAAGCAAGCACCTTTCACAGTGCACGAAGACGTCGGAACTCCGGTACGACCTGAAAGGGAGTCGCGGGAGCATTGGCGGTTTCTCCAACCTGTTCGATGAGTGCAGGAGAAGCGTTGCCCAGGAATCTTGAGGCCTCGTGAATGTGCGCTATGCGGTCGGGTTCGAATCCCATCAACCGCGCGCAGGTTGCATCGGCAGCCACCGGGTCATCCGCAAGCACGATCTTTCCCAAAGGACGAGCCGAGCCATTGAGGGGCCCGTTCCCCTCCATCGCCACAATGCCGTCCGCGATAACGAAGTGGATGGGAACGGTTGCACACAAATCGAGGATGCTCTCCTGAATGCCCTTCCAGTGGAGAATATTCTTCGGCCATCCGTATCGTGCGCCCGGCACTAAGCCGAACATATTCTTCATGCTGAGCGTCACGCCAGACCAGTGATGGGTCTTGATTTTGGGCATGGAAACCAGGAAATCCGCTTCCAGCACGGTCCGAGGGAGCCAGAGATCCTTCATGCCCGTATAGCTCGCCCGTAACGCAGTGCGAATCAGTTGGTCGCGATTGAGGTCGACGAATTGGATCCTTTCGTCTCGAAGACACCGATCATAACCACTCTGTGAAAGCACCAGATGTGTGTCGCGTTGATGTCCCGGTCCCTCGGCTACCAACACGGATTCGGCACCCAGTCGGCGAAATGATTCGGCCGCGGCGAGGACCAGCAATGGATGGGTATTGATTGTATTGCCTGGAATGTAATCGACTAAGTTGGGCTTGAGCAGCACCCTCTTGCCTCGGACGTCAAGAGGGAAGAGGCGGAGGCCCGCGGCGAGGATTTGGTCGAGTTGTTGGGAGTATTGCTGTGCATCAAGGATCGCAACTCGGGATCGCTTTGGTCGTTGATCTGAATGGTATTTGGGCAGCAGAAATGGAGCCGTGACCGCCGCGCCAGCCGCCAGAGCCGCGCTGCCAATCACGAGTTCTCTTCGGGTAAGGCTCACAGCGTCACCCCAAACGCCTGTAACGCGCGGGGTTGATCAAGTGCGAGGCATACCACAGCCAGAGTGCTGGTGTCCTCGATGCTTGAGAGATCAGGAAGCGCAACAAGAGAACTGCTTAGCGAAGTAGTCGGCCGCCGGTGTGCTGTGAGAGCAAGAATCGCCCACGCAAGACTCCATGGCGCCGTAAGAGTTGCGGCGACTCGCTCCAAGTAGTCGACGGAGCCTTGCACAACGGGTTCCTTCGCTCGATCGCGCAGCGCCAACAGCGCGATCGCCGTATCATCAGCGTGCGGTGCAAGGGCGGAACCATAGACGACGCCGTTACCGGCATTCCATCCCCCGCCAGGACAGGCACGATCGAGCAACATCTCAACGCCACGATTGACCCGGTAAGAGACTTGTTCCAGACCACCGCATGAGCATGGGATCTGGTTCAAGGTAAGGACTGCGAATGCGGTTGGAACAACCCAACTGACCGTGTCCGGAAACCACGGCCAGCCATACTTGTCGGGGTCGAAACGGACGTGGCGATCAGCGATCCGAAACTTCCATTTCCAGAACCAGTTCGATTCCTTGCCAGCACAGTTCATCAGCCAGTGGAAGCCCTGCAACCTTGCCGGTATGGCCGGCACCACTTCACGAAGGACCATTACAGCCAGCGAAGTGACCCAGCCACCCTCTTGATCGTCTCCGGGAAAGACCGGCCAACTACCATTAGGATTTTGGGTGTGGAGCAGAAAATCCTGAGCACGTTCGATGTCGCCTGCAGGGACCGAGCCGAGTGCGAGCGCTGAGTAGCACGTCGGCTCAATGGCTGGCTGCGAAGAAGATGCAAGAGCAGCCCAGCCTCCACACGGGAGCTGTCGTAGGGCAAGTTCGGCTAAAAGGGTGCTGAGCACAAGGGAGTCGGTCGCCATAGTGGGCACTTTGTAGTGCGAAATCTCTTTGCTGTCAAAAAGCACCGCGAAGACGGAGAGTTTTCAGCTGCAAGTCCAACTAAAGCACCATTTGGGAGTCGGAGAACTCTGCTCCCAGTCAAAGTGTGATTGGTGAAATAAAGATGGCGAGCACCCGGCGAACGAAGGCATTACTGACGGCGCGGCCTGCGGAATCGCCTTGCAGAGTTCAGACCCGGCGACGGGAAAGCGTCCTTTTCCCAGTCAAAGTGTGATTGGTGAAATAAAGATGGCGAGCACCCGGCGGTCGAAGGTGTTACTGACGGCGCGGCCTGGGGAATCGCCTTGCAGAGTCCAAACCCGGCGACGGGAAGGCGTCCTTTTCCCAGTCAAAGTGTGATTCGTGAAATAAATATGGCAGGCACCCCGCGAAGAAAAGCCTCACCAACAGCCCGACCCGGGCACCCAGCCCTGATTCTGACTCTTGGAACGGAAAAGCGTAAGGTTTCCCAGTCAAAGTGTGATTGGTGAAATAAATATGGCGAGCACCGTGCGATCGAAGGTGTTACTGACAGCGCGGCCCGCGGAACCGCCTGGCAGTGTCCAAACCCAGCCACGGAAAAGCGGCCAGTTTCCCAGTCAAAGTGTGATTGGTGAAATAAAGTCTGACGGGTACGGTGCGAACGAGGCCGTTACGGACATCGCGGACTGTGGAATCGCCTGACAGTGTCCGAATGCAACAACGGAAAAGCGGCCGTTTCCCAGTCAGCGCCCGTTTCCCAGTCAAAGTGTGATTGGTGAAATAAATTTCTGATTTCTGAGTTCCACGGTCTGATTGGAGCCGCAGCTCTGACGGCATGAGGCGGCGAGTGAACAGAATCAGGGCCTTAGACCCATGGAAACGCATTCGTCGCTTCGCACCCTCGCTCCCGACGTGAGAGGGAACCCACCTACAAGGTTGCCGAATAACCGCAAAGTCCGCGCACCAACAAATGCAAAATTAGCGCTTCCGATGTAGTTTTCACGACGAAAGGAAGCCGACGTGTTCTCGTCTGCAAGCGAACTCGCCACCAAGCTGCGTGCGGCACGATACATCATCGATCCGGTCACACTGGAAGTGGTGTATCTGGCGGCCCGTATGCGTAAGCCCCTGCTGGTGGAAGGTCCGCCAGGATGTGGCAAGACCGAACTGGCCTATGCGGTGGCCGCGGCTGCCAATACGGTGGTTGAGCGCCTTCAGTGCTACGTGGGAATCACCGAAGAGAAGGTCATCGGAAAATTCGACGAGGCGCTGCAGAAGCTCTTCCTGGACACTCAAGCTGCCAACCTCGGCCAGGAGTGGGACCAGATACGGAGCCGGCTGCATTCGCTGGACTTCTTTGCGGAGGGACCGTTATTGCGGGCACTGCGCTACGAAGCGCGTCCTTGCGTGCTGCTGGTCGACGAACTCGATAAGGTCGACCACAACATCGAAGCCCTTTTGCTAGAGATTCTGAGCGCCTGGCAGATCACAGTCCCCAAGCTGGGAACGATCGGAGCATCGACCGTCCCGTTCGTTGTTCTGAGTTCGAACGAAGAGCGCCGCCTGGGTGATCCTCTGCGGCGACGGTGTTTCTATCTGCGCTTTGAGTACCCATCGGTCGAGCGTGAGAGAGAGATTCTGGCGATCCGCAGTAGCAGTGAAAGCTTGCGGCTGCGGGGACAACTGGCCGGGCTCGCGCACGCTCTGCGTGGCTGGAACATGGAAAAGCCGCCGTCGATCGCCGAAATGCTGGACCTGTCGCATGCTCTAGAAATCCTGGGCGTCGAGGAGATCTCGCACGAGCAACGAGACCTTCTGTTACCGCTTTTGGCAAAAACCGAGGCCGATCGTAAACGCCTACTATTGCGCGCCGGGTTTGAAGGCCCGCTGCTCTCGTTGGCCGGTTTTGGGTGATCGCTGAGGCTAGCGGCTTAGTGCAAATCGCCAACTCGTGAGTAATCCGCGCTGGGCGCCCCGTTCGGGTTTGGGTACGACATGCCCTGATATCAACAACTATTTATAGACAGCTGACTAATGGCACGGTTCGCCACTTTCAGTTTGGCCACAAGGACGGAACGCCGACAACCCGTCAAACTGGACTTGTGGTTCGCCAAAACTCAGAACGCCCGCAAAATGAATGAGTTGGGCTAAGCCGGCTGATTGACAGCGCAACTACTATTTCGGGCATGTTTGCGTTGATGCGTCATTCTCGCGGCTTGCTGATCGGTGTTCTCCGGTCATGACCTGATGGGTGAACTTAATTCCCTGATAAGCATCTTGCATTCCCTGATAGGCCCGTGAAAATTCCCTGTTCGTTTCAGCGCACAAACTGGTTACTGGTCCGAGAAGTCTGGCAGAATGAGTATCTTACAGCGATGACAGCCACATTGGGTCGCCCAACATTCGCGAAATTCCCTGTATTTTTCCCTGTTAGCAGGGAATTCAGGCGGAGAAGGGTTCGCTCGTGACTGCATCCTCCGCCAGCTAGTCTCAACTGCAGAGAAACTCTGCGGCTTTCCCCTAGAAATCGCGTGAAATGCCCGCAATTCCGCGTGTTTCTCGCTAAAACCGGACTCGGAGAAAGTGCCCTGCTGGAGCTAAAAGGCCAGCTCTACGGC
>DATBZX010000244.1:0-30783 GCA_036512955.1 Terriglobales bacterium | reverse complement strand
GGCGGGGCCCAGGAGTCGTTCGACAAGCAGTATGTGCGCGATTACTTGGAGTCCATCAAGTGGAACAAGCAGCCGCCTGCACCGGGGCTGCCACCAGAGGTTGCGTCAGGGACGAGCGCGAAGTATGTAGAGGCTTATACGCAGTTGACTGGGCATCCGCTTCCAGCCTGAAGGGAGAAAACCGAATGTTGGGCTTCTCCGTACTGGACTGGATGATCCTGCTGGTCATTCTGTTGAACGTTCTAGGTGCAATTGGGCAGGGCTTCTTCTACGAACTGTTTTCGTTCGCAGGAGTCATCCTTGGATACCTGATCGCTGCATGGGAGTACCCGCGGGTTGCGGCATTCTATTTGCACTATGTGAATTCTGCGTGGACTGCGGACATCGCGGGCTTTTTGACAATATTTTTCGTCGTTGTGCTGTTGGGGGGCGTGGCCGGCAAGATTGCCAGGTCGGTAGTCGAAGGAGTCGGCCTGCGCTGGATGGATCGTTTGCTGGGTGGGCTGTTCGGGTTTCTCAAGGGCATTGTAGTGTGCACCGTGGTGGTGATGGCACTGGCGGCTTTTAGCCCCACCAGCCCTTGGATCCAGGATTCGCGCATTGCGCCCTTCATGCTGGTTACCGGACGCGCGCTGATTTGGGCGGCGCCAGCGGACTTGCGGCAACGCTTCCGCGACGGTTGGAACCTGCTGCGGACGGTTCCTGAGCATATTGAACACGCAGGCGACGGCAACAAGAACTAATACGCCGGGTCCACGCGAACCATCATCGGAAAGTTAAGAGTAAGAGAGAGGCACTGTGAAAGACCAACTGGAAGCCCTGATACTGCAAATGCACAAGAGCGGAATTCTCTATGCGGAAGCGGTCCGCGAGTTCAAGAAGCGATTCATCCTTACCGTGCTGCAGGAAAACAAGGGCAACCAGTGTAAGACCGCACGCCAGTTGGGCATGCACCGCAACACTCTCAGCCGCACCATCGCCGAGCTGAGTCTCGACGTAAAGGTCGTGCGCCACGGCACGCGACGCCCTCCCCGGAGCGCGCGTCCGTTGCCCTTCGACAAGAGAGCTGCGCGCTGAGTTCGCCGAATCGGCCCGCACGCAGCCAAGTATCCGCTAACTTCACATTTCTTCAGACATAAATAACGGGAGCTGCGAAGCTCCCGTTTCTATTGCCATAGGACTGTTGCCTACTGCTTCTTGGCTGGCGCCTTGTGTGCCGGAGCAGCGGCGGGTACTATCGGCTTCCCAGTCTTGTCGAGAAGCACTCCGTCGGTCATGCTGAACATGAAAGGACTCGGAGCAAAGCTCGACACCGTGCCCTGGAAAACAATCTGCGTGCCCGGTTGCGGAACGTACTTCGCCGGAATAGCCTTCTCCATTGTCAAGGTGATGTCCGCCTTCTTGTCGTCGATGTCATCGGCGCTGCCGGCGAGCGTCAGCTTGGTTGGGGATGCGCTAATAACACTCGCAACCAGCTTGACCGCCTTGTCCTTAAGAGCGTCGAACACAGTGTCCGCAGCCTGCTGATTGCCGGAAGAGAGCACCAATTGCCACTCCGCGAATGCCATGTCCTTAGGCTGTTTGCTCTTCACCAGATCGGCAGCCTGCTCAGCGGGAGACGGCGGGGGTGGCGCGGCAGCCACGGTGAAGCCAGCGGGAGGCATCACACCCTGCGACGACTGCACTTGCTTAACCAGATCGGCCCAACCTTCTTCCGATCCGTGGTAGCGGTTGTACTTCTTGCGTCCGTAGTCGAGAATCTGCTGCTGGCCCGGTCCCTGAGCCAGCCCTGAGGCCTTGATGATGAACCAGAAGCCCTCTGGGTTCATCGGCTTGGCTTCCAAATCAGCGGTTGCTAGAGGATAGATATCGGCAATGTTGGGCTGCGACTCATGCTCGACGGCGCCGCGCAAATCCTTCTGGGCTGTCGGTAAATCCTTTTTCTGCAATGCGGCGAAGCCCACTGCACCTTCGAAGATGGCGCTCAACTCATTGTGGAACTTGGTAAAGTCAGCATCGCTCATGCCGTCAGGCTTGGGCGTATTGGGCAGAGCATCAATTCCCTTCTGGCCATACTGCATGGCCAGATCGGCATTCTTTGTGGCGTCTGCGCCGCCCTGTGATGCCAGGCTGCGGTAGTAGTAGGCGAGCAAGGCCAGTGCTCGAATATTATTGGGGTTGGCCTGGAGCACGCGGTTGGCGGTATCAACCGTCTTCTGGGCATTGCCAGCCTGCTGATAAGCGCCCATCAGCGAAACCAGCGCGTCCTCTTTCATGACGCTATTGGGGTAGGTTTGCAGGAAAGCCTCGATGGCCTGGGCTTTAGCGGCGGGATCGGCCTGCTGCACGGCGCTGACATACGCGTTGTATTCAGCAGGGTCTTTGATTTGCGGCTTCTGGGCGGCTGGTGCCGCTGGTGCCGCCGGTGCAGCCGGTGCAGCCGGTGCAGCCGCGGCCTGGGCGGCTGGTGCCGCCGGTGCAGCCGCGGCCTGAGCTGCCGCTTGCTGGACTACTACGCCTGCAATTGCGAAGACCAGCAACATGATTACTAACGACTTCTTCATTTCGATTGGCTCCTTAGAGTCTTGGGAACTTAATGATGACGTTCGTCCAGCCACAAACATGTTCTCGCACCTTCAGAAGCGACCTTTATAAGTCGCAGATCCAGTTGATCGAGGCGTTCTCCCGTCCGTAAGATGCCCTACGCCCTGCTAGATCAACACAAGATTGCGAAGAGGGGGATTATAAGTAAGTACCTTGCACAAGGCAAGTTACTCACGAATCTACGCAGATCTTGCATCTCAACGATGCTGAAGAACCGACATTCGAACCAGCCGATTATAAGCTGGCAACAACGTTTCAGGGAAATAGAACTTTAGGGAGGACAACAATCATGCAGTCAACCCCATCACCTCGGCTGTCCGGTTCCGTCGCAGTCGTGACCGGTGGCAGTCGGGGAATCGGAGTCGGGATCGCCACCGTGCTGGCTGACCTCGGCGCCTCCGTCGTTGTCACGGGTAGAGACAAAGCCCGCGTCGGCGTCGCAGCGCGCGAATTGTCCAGCCATGGACCCGCTTGTGAAGGTGTTGTATGCGACGTGTCTGACATTGCGTCCGTTACCGCCCTGGGCACTTGGCTGAGGCAAAACTATGGGCACGTGGATATCCTGGTCAACAACGCGGGCATCGGCGGCACAACTTCCCTGCTTCACGAACTCGATCCCGGCGAATGGAATGCAATTTTCGATACCAACGTCCGCGGCGTGTTTTACATGTTGCGCGCGGTCGTTCCGATGATGATCGCAGCGGGTACCGGACACATCATCAACATCTCGTCGATTGCAGGCAAGAATCCTTTGCCACGCGGTGCGGCGTATTCCGCATCTAAATGGGCTCTAAATGGACTGACGTACTCGGTTGCGGAAGAACTGCGGTCGTACAACATTCGCGTTAGCCTGGTATGTCCTGGATCGGTGGATACTGACTTCAGTCCTCATCTCGGCAAAGACCCAGACCGCATGCTGAAGCCCGAGGACGTGGGCCACGTGGTAGCCATGCTTGTAACCCAGCGGCCACAGTCGTTTGTGAGCGAAGTACTGCTGCGTCCTACCCAGAAACCCTAACCTGCATTACAATGTTTGCAGGTTAGGAGGACGCAGTGATGACGGAAGTGGAGCGCATTCTCGACCAATACGACCGCGCAATGAACGGCGACGCATGGCACGGCGATCCGGTGTGGAAGATTCTCGATGGCACCTCAGCCGAACAGGCGGCCCGTCGCGCAGGAGCGAATACCCATACGGTCTGGGAACTCGTGACCCACATGACCTTCTGGGAGACTGAAGTCTGTGGCCGCCTCAACAACTTGCCGGCGCGATCGACTGAGGAATTGAACTTCCCCACCATGCCGGAGGCGACGGAGGAGAACTGGAGCTCAGCGCTGTCCCGATTTATGCCGATCGAACGCAGAGTTCCGGCAGTGCCTCTCGCAACTGGAACCTGCAAGACTTGATCAGACCACTCCGGGACGCGACAAAACGATCTACGTCGAGGTGCACGGCGTCATCCAGCACCACCTGTATCACGCTGGTCAAATTGCGATTGTAAGCAAGTTTTAGGGCTGAAATAGGGGATTCGCCTGGTTTGTAATTCTTAAGTGCGAGTGCTAACATCCGGACTCGTGAGCATTCTTGAAGGAGGCACTTATGGCAGACAGTGATGGTGGCGGAATCCTGTGGTTTTTGGCTGGGTTGGGCATTGGAGCGGCGTTGGGAATACTCTATGCTCCCAAGACTGGTGAAGAGACCCGGCAGAAGATCCGGGAGGCGGCTGAACAGGGCCGCGACGCGGTGAAAGACGGCGCGCAGAAGGCGAAAGAGCAGGCTGGAACCTGGGCTGACAAAGGCCGCGATTACCTGAATTCGCAAAAAGACCAGATCCGGACCGCCTATGAGGCAGGACGCCAGGCCTACCGCGAGACGACCACCGACGAAGGCGAAACGGCAGCCACTAAATTGTAACGGGATGGTCCCGTGGCGTTGGCGCCACATGGCCAGGACGGACATGGACGAAAAGCTGACAATTTTTATTGCCGTTACTTCGGCTGCAGTTGTGCTGCAGATGCTGATCCTGGCGGGGATGTACTTCACGCTGCGTGCCCTCAGTAAGCACCTGAAGACGACCGCGGATGAGATTAAGGCGCAGGCCTTCCCTGTTATAGAAACCGGAAAAGCCATTCAGGCCGACATTAAGAGGATCCTCGAGACTTCCGCCCCTAAGGTGGAGTTGGTTCTCGACAACGCCGCTGCGATCACTACAACAGCCCATGCCGGAATCGGACGGGTAGAGACCACAGTGAATGACTTGCTCGACCGCGCCCGGCTGCAGGTCATCCGCGCGGACGAGATGATTACTCGCGCCATGGATACGGTCGAAGACACCACGGAAAAGGTAGCCCATACGGTGACCTCCCCGGTGAAACACGCCAATGGGCTGGTACAGGGGCTCACCACTGGACTGGGAACATATTTCGGTCAGAAGCGGAAACGCCCCGGCGGTCCTGCCGACGAGATGTTTATCTAGCTCGTTCTAGAACTTGAAAAAAAGGCAGCGTCTTGGCGCTGCCTTTTTTATTGCGAAGGCACGAAATTAGCAGATCCAGCCGCCGCCGACCACGACGTCGCCATCATAGAAGACGACTGCCTGTCCGGGAGTGATAGCGCGTTGCGGCGCGTCGAAGGTGACGAGAACTTCGTCGTCGCCGTGCTGCTCGACGGTCGCCGGAGCAGCCTCGTGACGATGACGAATTCTCGCGTGCACGCGAATTGGCTCACGAAGGTCATCGATCGCAATCCAATTCATTCGCTTGGCGCGAAGCGTGCGAGAAAGCAACTCTTCTCCCGCTCCGACGACTACCTGGCGCTTATCGCCCCGAATTTGCAGGACGTACAAGGGCGATCCGGTCGCTATTCCCAAGCCCTTGCGCTGGCCGACAGTGAAGTTATGGATGCCGGTGTGGGTCCCGACTACCTCACCGGTTGTTTTCACCAGTTCGCCAGCGGTGTCAGGAATCTCTTCGCCCTGCTCCTCCAGGTAGGCATCGAGGAACTTCTTGTAATCGCCGCCGGGGATGAAGCAAATCTCCTGCGAATCCGGCTTTTCGAAGAGCCGCAGCCCGGTGCGTTTCGCTTCCTCGCGGACTTCGGGCTTACGCATCTCGCCAAGCGGAAACAGCGTCCGGCTCAACTGCTCTTGCGTAAGGCCAAAAAGAAAATACGTCTGGTCCTTGGCGAGATCTGCCGGTCGCTTCAGCAGCCACCGTCCGGAAAACTCGTCGTGTTCGTTGCGAGCGTAGTGCCCTGTGGCCAGCAGGTCGGCGCCAATCTGTCGCGCCGTGACCAGCAACTGGTCGAACTTCAGATGGTTATTGCACAAGCTGCACGGAATCGGTGTGCGTCCGGAAAGATATTCCTCGACGAAGGGGCGCACCACGTCGTGCTCGAAGCGCGACTCCTGGTTGACAACGTAATACGGAATACCCAGCTTTTCCGCCACGTGCCGAGCATCGTACACGTCATCGATGGAACAGCAGCGTCCCTGCACCGCCTCGGGCATGCCCTCGTAACCCGACAAGCGGCGCTGGTTCCAGAGCTGCAGCGTAAGGCCAATAATCTTATACCCGCGTTCGCAGAGCATGGCCGCGACGGTCGACGAATCAACTCCGCCCGACATGGCTACAGCAACGGTCTGGTTCTCGTGGTTCAAAACAAGTGAATCCTGTTGGTCCTTGATTTTTCTATCCGACGCGGGTATCGCCGCTATGCCTGCGAACTGGCTGCTTTCTTGTACACCGGACTTAAATCCCGCAACCGAGTCACCACTTCTGGAATTAACTGCAGCGCAAAATCAATGTCATCGGCGTTGTTCTGCTTCCCAAGGCTGAAGCGGAGGCTCGCCCTGGCGCGGTCCGGCGACAATCCCATCGCGGTCAACACGTGCGACGGCTCGATCGCCCCTGATGAGCAGGCCGCACCGGTCGAAACCGACAGGCCCTTGAGATCGAGCGCAATCACCATGGCCTCGCCTTCAAGGCAGTCGAACACAATGTTCGTGGTATTGGGCACGCGGGAAGCGTCTGCGCTGTTCACACTAACCTGGTCGATGGTTTCGACGATGGTACGCTCCAACCTGTCACGCAGCGCGGCCATGCGCTGGACACTGCCGTCGGTAAAACCCTGGCGCGCGATCTCCGCTGCTTTGCCCAGTCCGACGATGCCTGCAAGGTTCTCGGTACCCGCCCGGCGCGAGCGCTCGTGGCGTCCGCCGTAGAACATCGGCTGCAGCAGCGTCCCCTTGCGAACATATAACGCACCTGCCCCCTGCGGGCCGTGCATCTTGTGTGCCGTCAGGGTCAGCAAATCGCAACGAATTTCCTTCACGTCGATGGGAACCTTGCCGGCGGCCTGCACCGCGTCGGTGTGGAAGTACACATCCGTTTCGGCCGCGATCTTGCCAATCTCGTTCACAGCCTGCAGGACGCCTGTCTCATTGTTGGCGAAAATGATACTGACCAGCTTTGTCGCCAGACGAATCGCCCGACGAACGTCGTCTGGATCAACCAGCGCGCATCCATCAACCGGAAGATACGTGACCTCGCAGCCAATCTCCTGCAGACGCTTGCAGGCGTTCAGAACGGCATGGTGCTCGACAGCCGACGTAATGACGTGGTCGCCTGGCTTGAGCAAACCAAACAGCGCGAGGTTATCGCCTTCGGTGCCGCCGCTGGTGAAGACAATCTCAGCCGGGCGGCAGTTCACCAACTCGGCAACCTGCTCGCGCGCGTGTTCGACAGCGGCGCGCGACTGCTGACCCTGCTGGTGAATGGAAGAGGCATTGCCAAACTTCTCGAAGAAGTACGGCTTCATCGCCTCGAAGACTTCAGGCAGAAGGGGGCTGGTCGCGTTGTTATCGAGGTACACCCTGCGCATCGTTAAACCTATTTTATCGTGTTAGTTGGATTCCGAATGTCAACGGGTGGATTCGGAAGAATCGGCGGCGCGCCAGTCGAGTCGATAGCGATAAAACCCCGCGCCGTGCAACGCGGGCCTGGGTCTGATGCGAGAGAACTATCGCTGTTCCATGGGCACGTATTTGTTGGGGTAGATCGGCCCCTGATATTCCGCTCGAGGACGAATCAGCCGATTGTCGCTCAACTGCTCCATGACGTGGGCGGCCCAGCCGGAGATACGTGACACCGCGAACACCGGAGTGAAGAGATCAATATCAATGCCCAGCGTGTGATAGGTCGAGGCCGAATAGAAATCCACATTGGCATTGAGCTTGCGCTCAGCCACCACGAACTCCTCGATCTTGCGGGAAATCTCGAACCACTTGGCGATGCCGCTGGAGTTGCCAAGGTCACGCGACATAGTCCGCAAGTGTGTGGCCCTCGGGTCTTCGGTGTGATAAACGCGATGACCGAATCCGGGGATCTTCTTCTTCTGGGCCAGCATGCCCTTCACGTAATCCACCGGATCCGCACCGGACGAGTCGATGGCCTCGAGAATGCGGAACACCGCTTCGTTGGCTCCGCCATGCAGCGGTCCCTTCAGCGCACCAATGGCGGCCGTGACCGCCGAGTGCATGTCGCTGAGAGTGGCGGCAACCACGCGAGCCGCGAAGGTGGATGCGTTCAGTTCGTGATCGGCGTGGAGGATGAGGGCGATGTCGAGCGCGCGCTCCGCCGTTGCACTGGGAATTTGGCCATTCAACTGGTAAAGAAAATTCGCGGCATGCGACAAGGTGCGGTCAGGCTCGATCAGCTGCTTGCCCTTGCGAATGCGGTCGTAAGCGGCAACGATGTAAGCAATCTGCGAGGTGAGTCGAATCGACTTGCGAGTATTGGCCGCGGCATCGTTGACCTTTTCTTCCGGGTCGCAGAACGACAATGCCGAGACGATGGTGCGCAACACATCCATAGGCAGCGCATGCTTGGGCGCCTGCTTCAGCAGGCTGATGATGGAGGCATCGAGTTTGCGTTCGCGCGCGAGGTTCAGTTTCAACTCCTGCAACTCGGCGCGGGTCGGCAGATGCCCAAACCAAAGCAGGTAGCAACACTCTTCAAAGGTCGAGTAATCGGCGAGTTCGTGGATGTCGATGCCGCGGTAGGCCAGCACACCCTGGTCACCATCGATGTAGCAGACACTGGAATTGACGGCGGTCACGCCTTCCAGGCCTTTGGTCGTATTAAGAATACTGGACATGAATTCCTCGCTTCGTTCTGTTGAACCGCTCATTTGTCAGATTTCAGGACAGGTTGCGCGGTGTAGGGCTCCCTAGAGTCACACAATTGCGCAACTAATCTTTGTACTACCCACATGCTGAACAGTCCAGTTTACCCGTCGCCGTACGTTGCTGCCCGCCTTCGAAGGGAATATATTTAAGGGTTTGCTTATAGCGTCCGGGCCTTGCTATGGGCCCGCGAAATCAAGGCGCGGCTGGACCGCGTCCGGAGCCCATATGACCAAGCGCACTCTCGCTTTCCTATTCATGCTTTCCTTGACACTCGGCAGCCTGGGGTTCGCCGATGAGGGGATGTGGTTGTTCAACGCTTTTCCAAAAGACAAAGTGAAAGCCAGGTACGGCTTTGATACGTCGCAGGAATGGCTTGACCATGTGCGGCTTTCCTCGGCGCGGGCCCCGAATGGGTCGTCGTCGTTCGTTTCGCCTGATGGCTTGATCTTCACCAACCATCACATCGCACAGGGCTGCGTGCATGACCTTTCTACCGGCGGCAAGGACTACATGAAGAACGGGTTCTATGCGCCGACGCGCGCGGAGGAACCCAAGTGTCCCGGCGTGGAATTTGTTGTGCTGCAAGGCATCGAGGACGTAACCGCGAAAGTGAATGCCGCCTCGAAGCCGGGTATGTCATCGGCGGATTCTGGCAAGGCGCAACGCGAAGCCATGTCGAACCTGGAGAAGGAGTGCTCGGTCAACGGACTGCGCTGCGATGTAGTCACTCTCTACTCGGGCGCGCTATATCACCTCTACAAGTACAAACAGTACAGCGACATTCGCCTCGTCATGGCGCCGGAGTTAAGCATCGCGTTCTTTGGCGGCGATCCAGACAATTTCGAGTATCCGCGCTACGATCTCGATATTTCGTTCTTCCGCGCTTATGAGAACGATCAACCGGCCAAGACTTTGGATTACCTCAAGTGGTCGAAGACGGGCGTGAAAGAGGGTGACTTGGTGTTCGTGTCCGGACATCCCGGAAGAACCAGCCGACTGCTCACCATGGACCAACTCGAGTTTCTGCGCGATTACCAATACCCTGTTCTGATGAAGTCGTTTGCCAACCGGGTTGCGATGCTGCAGAAATATGGCGCGGTATCGGAAGAAAATGCGCGCCAGTCGGAAAGCGATTTGTTTGGAACGCAGAATTCGGCCAAAGCTTACGACGGCTACAACGGCGGCCTGCATGACAAGGCTTTGATGGACAAGAAGGCTGCCGAAGACAAAAGCTTGCGCAAATTCGTCAGCAGCGATCCTACACTGAAACAGGAATACGGCGACCCATGGGCGGAAATCAGCAAGGCCGTCGACGTTCAAAAGCAGATCTACAAGCCCTATATCTATCTCGAAGAGTTGGGCGGTTTCCGTGGCTCGCTGGCAAATTCTGCGCGCACGATTGTGCGCGTCACCGCAGAGAAGGAGAAGCCAAACGGCGAGCGCCTGCGGGGCTACCAGGATTCTGCGCTTCCTTCGCTGGAACAGCGACTGTTCTCGACGGCCCCGGTTTACAAGTCGTTGCAGCAAGTGCAACTGACACAGAGTCTGAATGAAATGCAGCAGGTTCTTGGTGCCGACAACGATGCCGTAAAGAAGGCACTAGCGGGCAGGTCTCCTGAGGACCGGGCCAAAGAGGTCGTCGAGGGAACTCAACTGCAAGACGTGGCTTTCCGCAAGCAATTGTACGAAGGCGGTAAGGCGGCAGTAGATGCCAGCAACGATCCGATGATTGTCATGATGCGCGCCGTCGATCCCGACACCCGCGCCGTGCGGAAGCGCTACGACGATGATGTCGATACGGTGCTGCGCAAGAATGCCGGAGACATTGCGAAGATTCGCTTTGCCCAGGGCGGACTGAGCGTACCCCCGGATGCAACCTTCACGCTTCGCCTGAGCTACGGCGATGTTAAGGGCTACGAACTGAAGGGCCAGCACGTGCCGTGGTTCACCACCATGGGCGGAGCCTACGAACACGCGGACCAGCATGGCAACAAGCCCCCGTATGAACTGCCGGAGAGTTGGATGAAAGCCAAGTCCACGATCGATTTGAAGACACCGTATGACACGGCGTCCACTCCTGACATTATCGGCGGCAATTCAGGCAGCCCGCTTATTAACAAAAACGCTGAAGTGGTAGGCATTATTTTCGATGGCAATATCGAATCGCTGCCGTGGAACTTCGTTTACGACGACATAGTGGGGCGATCGATTTCAACGGACTCGCGCGCCATTCTCGAATCGCTGCGGAAGATTTATCACGCCGATTCGTTGGCAGATGAGTTGACGGGAGCGACGGCGACTGGCAAATCGAAAGCCATGAAGCCAGCCACGCCGCAGAAGTAAGGAACGCTGCGTAGTAGTTGTTGCCCGCCTCGTATCGGGGCGGGCATTTTCGTATCAGGATCTGGCAGAAATTGCGAAATTACTATGAATGCGTTTCATCCCCGAGGACGGAACCGACAGACAGCTTCCTCGTCCTTCTCGATCGCTGTAACTTGGTGGCTGGCCAGACGTCAATACCCGTACACCAGCGGCCGCAGGATTTTCGGCCATACCGGAAGCCTCGATCCAGTACTCGGGTTAAACTGGTGCGCTGGCTTCGGCAAAGGCAAGAGTTCCACAGTAATCCTGGGAGAGAGTGACATGGCGGGCAGCAATCCAGCACCAGGCGGTCCGGGGATCCCTCCCCGCTGGACCCGTGGTGCGAAAGACGCGGTCGGTACCGCCTACTCGTCCACCAGCCGGGTCTGGTACACCATCGCGACTGGCGTCATCACCGAGGTTTACTACCCTACAATCGACACTCCACAAGTCCGCGACATCCAGTACCTGGTGACGGACGGGGAGACGTTCTTCCACGATGAGCGCCGCCACATGCGGTCAGATATCGACTGCGTGGGGCCGGCGGCGCTGGGTTTCAAGATTACGAACTCCGATCCGGAGGGGCGCTACACCATTGAAAAGCAGGTAATCGGCGACCCCCACCTGAGTTGCCTGCTGGTGCATACCCGTTTCATTGTCGCTCCCGCATGGCAGGGTAGGCTGCATCTCTACGTGCTGTGTGCTCCGCATCTCCAGATCGGCGGCATGCATAACAATGGTGAGGTGATCGAAGCGCGCGGACTGCGGTTCCTGCTGGCCTTCCGCGACATTTCCTATCTGGCAATAGCGGCAACAGTACCCTTCTTGCGTCTTTCGTGCGGATACGTCGGCGTGAATGACGGGTGGACCGATCTGGCGCACAACTTCAAGATGGACTACGAGTACGACGTCGCGCTGGACGGCAACATCGGACTCACCGCCGAGATTGACCTTTCCCAGGGCACCGAGTTCACACTAGGCATGGGCTTTGGGCATACCCGCCAAAGTGCCAGTACCACGGTCTACCAGTCGTTGAGCATTCCCTTCGACATCAAACTGCTTAACTTCAATGAACAGTGGGATCGCACCAGCAAGCGCTTCGCGCTGCTCGATCGCGTCGCCGCGCACGACTCGACCCTGTTTGAGCGCAGCGTCAACCTTTTGCTCACCCACGAAGACAAAGTGTATCCGGGGGCGATGATCGCCAGCCTCAGCATTCCGTGGGGCGAAGACAAGGGTGACGACGACCTGGGCGGCTATCACCTGGTATGGACGCGTGACATGGTGAATGGCGCGACTGCGTTGCTGGCGGTCGGCGATACCATCACTCCTTTACGCGCGATGGTATACCTTGCAATTTCGCAACGCGAGGATGGCGGTTTCTACCAGAACTTCTGGATCGACGGACGCCCTTATTGGATGGGTACACAGCTGGACGAGGTTTCGTTTCCCATCATGCTGGCGTGGCGCCTGTGGAAGGCGGATGCCCTGCGCAATTTCGATCCCTATGTCACGGTGCAACGGGCGTGCGGGTTTCTCATCCGTAAAGGGCCAGCCACAGCGCAGGAGCGTTGGGAAGAGGCTGGCGGCTACTCGCCTTCGACGCTGGCGTCCAACATCGCCGGATTGATTTGTGGAGCGGAATTTCTAGAGGCGCGCGGCGACAAACACACCGCCGACTTCGTGCGCACCTATGCCGACTTTCTCGAATCACACGTCGACAAGTGGACAGTCACCAATCATGGCACACTGGTCCCGGGAATTACGCGGCATTACATTCGCATCAATCCCGCAGTTAGTTGCGACGGAGCTTGCGGCGATGAAGACCCTGATGCAGGCGTCGTGACCCTTAACAACCAGCGCCCGGGTGACCAGTACAAGTATCCGGCGAAAGACATCGTGGACGCGGGATTTTTGGAATTGGTGCGCTTCGGAATCCGCAAGCCTGGCGATCCTTTGGTGGAGCAATCCCTGAAAGTCATCGACGCGGTATTGAAAGTCGATACGCCCAATGGACCTGCCTGGAAGCGTTATAACCATGATGGCTATGGTCAGCGCGACGACGGAGGCCCATTCGACGGTTGGGGCGTGGGAAGGCCATGGCCGCTTCTTACGCTGGAGCGCGCAACGTATGAACTGTCCGCTGGCCGGGACGTTGATCCCTATCTCAAGGCGGTGAGAAATTTCTCCACGGGTATCGGATTGATTCCTGAGCAGGTGTGGGATGCGCCAGATCTTCCCAAGGCCTTCATGTATTTCGGGAAAGCCACCGGTTCAGCTGACCCGCTGATGTGGGCGCACGCCGATTATGTGAAATTGTTGAGGTCGGTCGCGGACGGCAAGATCTTCGACCTGGTCGATCCTGTCGTCGAGCGTTATCGCACCGACAAGCCGCGCCAGGTCATCGAAGTATGGAAGATGAATCGTCAGGTCAAGTGCGTGCCGGCTGGAGGATTGCTGAGGGTACAAGCGTCCTCGGCGTTCCAATTGCACTGGAGCGATGACGAATGGACGACCAAGCACAACACCGCATCCACCCCCACGTCGATCGGAATTGAACACGCGGACATACAAGTTGCATCATCGCAAAGCAGTCCTATACGCTTCACTTTTTATTGGCCGCAGCAGTCCCAGTGGCAGGGTGAGGATTTTCAGGTTGACATTACAAAGTGAACGCAATCGTTCCTGATAGAAAGGTGACCACCATTGAGTAGCCAAACCAGTGTTCCCGCGCAGGACAACAAGCAAGTAATCGCTGCGGCCAAGGCGGAGCAGGACCTCGAACAACTCTGCATCAACACGGTTCGCACGCTGTCCATGGACGCCGTGCAGAAGGCCAATAGCGGCCATCCCGGAACCCCGATGGCGCTGGCTCCACTTACATTCGTGCTCTGGGATCGTTTTATGCGCTTTGATCCCCGCAATCCTCATTGGGCAGGTCGCGACCGTTTCGTGTTGTCCAACGGCCACGCCTCGATGCTGCTGTACTCGATGCTGTATCTGACCGGTTACGATTTGACGCTCGACGATCTCAAGAACTTTCGGCAGTGGGGATCGAGGACACCGGGACACCCGGAGTATGGCCTCACCGCCGGGGTCGAGACCACCACTGGTCCGCTTGGCCAGGGCATCAGCAATTCCGTGGGTATGGCGATCGCGCAGCGATGGTTTGCGTCGCAGTTCAACCGCGATGGTCACGACTTGTTCGACTATCGCATCTACGCAGTCTGCGGCGACGGCGACCTGATGGAAGGCGTGTCCAACGAGGCTGCGTCGATTGCCGGGCACCTTGGACTCTCCAACCTCATCTGGTTTTACGACAACAACCACATCACGATTGAAGGCAACACGTCGTTGGCCTTCTCTGACGATATCGCGACACGTTTTCTCGCGTGGCACTGGAATGTGCTGCACGTCGGCGACGTCAACGATCTTGCGGAGATGGATCGGGCAATCCGCACGGCGCAAAAGGAAACCCAGCGGCCGTCAATGATCATCGTGAACAGCCACATTGGGTGGGGCGCTCCTGACAAACAGGACACCGCCGAAGCCCATGGCGAGCCTCTCGGAGTGGAGGAAATTCGCCTGACCAAGATTAATTACGGCTGGCCGCCGGATTCGCAATTCCTGGTTCCGGAAGAAGCGAAAACTTACATGGGCAAAGCCGTCGAGCGTGGCGCCAAATGGGAGCAGGACTGGAACGATAAATTCAAAGCCTGGGCGCAGGCGTTCCCGGAGCTCGCCAAGGAATGGGAGTTGATCGCCAATCGCGACCTACCGCAAGGCTGGGACAAGGACATCCCTGCTTTCCCTGCTGATGGTAAGGGCGTCGCCACGCGCGAATCGAATTCCAAGGTGTTGAACGCGGTCGCCAAGAATGTGCCCTGGCTGATCGGCGGCGCTGCCGATCTGGCGCCTTCGACCAAGACCCTAATCAAGGATGGCGGAACCTTCGAGCGTAATGAGTACTCGGGTCGCAATTTCCATTTTGGCATCCGCGAGCACGCCATGGGGTCGATCCTGAACGGGATGTCGGTGTCGGGTGTGCGCCCGTATGGGGCGACGTTCTTTATCTTCTCCGACTATATGCGGCCAGCAATTCGTCTGGCTGCCGTAATGGATTTGCCTGTGATCTTCATCTACACCCATGATTCGATAGGGTTGGGTGAAGACGGACCTACGCACCAGCCCATCGAACAGCTGGCGTCTTTGCGGGCAATGCCGCGGCTGCTGGTGTTTCGACCAGCGGACGCCAATGAGGTTTCCGAGACTTGGCGGTACATCATGCAACTCAAGCACGAACCTGTTGCGCTCGCACTCAGCCGCCAGGCGATGCCGACATTCGATCGCACGAAGTACGGTTCCGCGACGGGCGTCGCCAAGGGAGCATACGTGCTGGCCGATTGCAAAGGCACGCCAGACGTCATACTGATCGGGACAGGCTCCGAGGTCCAGCTCTGTGTGGGAGCTTATGAGAAACTCACCGCCGATGGCGTGAAGGCGCGAGTTGTTTCCATGCCGTCATTCGAGCTGTTTGATAAGCAGACTGCCGAGTACAAGGCCGGAGTATTGCCAGCAGCCGTGAAAGCTCGCGTTGCGGTTGAGGCGGGAGCTACCTTCGGGTGGAAGCAATACGTGGGAGACGACGGCGAAGTGGTAGGGCACGACGATTTCGGGGCGTCGGCTCCCATTAAGGAGCTGATGAGCCACTTCGGCTTCACGGTTGACAACGTGGTGGCCAAGGCGCGGGCGGTCATCAGCAAGACGAAGTCGTAGGGTTCGAAGCGTAATTGCCGCCGCGAGAACCGACGGACGCAAGGAGGCGACACTGATGCCAACAACAACCGCGGTGGGAACGGCGCAGTTTGGCGTGATTGGCCTCGGCGTGATGGGCGCGAATCTCGCCCTGAATGTCGAGGACCATGGACACACCGTGGCGGTCTGGAACCTGGAAACCGCCGGGGTGGACCGCTTGCTTCAGCAGAATCCCGGCCGGCAATTTGTCGGCGCAAGAACGCTGCAGGAGTTCTGCCGCGCGCTGGAGCGTCCTCGCCGCATCCTGATGATGATCACGGCGGGCGATCCCGTCGATCAAACACTGCAAAAGCTGTCGCCTTATCTCGCGCCGGGTGACATTGTCATCGATGGCGGCAATTCCTACTTCAAGGACACCATTCGTCGCGAAGCCAACGCGCGCCAAACCATGGTCAACTTTTTCGGAATGGGCGTCTCCGGCGGCGAAGAGGGCGCGCGGCGTGGCCCGTCGCTGATGCTCGGTGGCTCGCGCGACGCCTACAGCCGTGTGGCGCCCATTCTCCAGTCCATCGCCGCGAAAAGTGATTCTGGGCCTTGCGTCGCATACGTCGGACCGGACGGTTCTGGCCACTTCGTAAAGATGGTGCACAACGGCATCGAGTATGGCGACATGCAGCTCATCGCAGAGGCCTACGAGATCCTAAACAAGGCGCTACGTCTGAGTGCCGCGGAATTGTCGGACATCTTTGCCGAGTGGAACCGCGGGCCGCTTGAGTCGTACCTGATTGAGATCACCGCCAAGATTTTCGGGGTGGCTGATCCTGAGACTGGCAAACCACTGGTTGAGGTGATCCTCGATAAAGCCGGCCAGAAAGGCATGGGCAAGTTGGCGGCCCAGATGGCAATCGAACTTGAAGTGCCAGTCCCCACCATCACTGCCGCGGTAGACGCGCGCGCTATGTCGGGCTTGAAGGAAGAGCGCGTCATCGCCGGCCAGTTGATCCACTCGTCATCCAGCACCGCGTTTCATGGAGACAAACGAGAACTGATCAAGGCCGTGCATGATGCTCTGTATGCCTCCAAAATCTGTTCTTATGCGCAAGGCATGAGCTTGATCCGTGCCGGATCGGAGGAGTGGGAGTGGAACATTAACTTGCGCGAGATGGCGCGCATCTGGAAAGGCGGGTGCATTATTCGGGCGCGATTCCTGGACTCGATCATGAACGCTTTCGAGCGCGTGCCCGATCTCCCCAACCTATTGCTGGACACGGAGTTCATGACATGGATTCGCAGGTCGGAGCAGTCTTGGCGCAAGCTGATCGCCACAGCGGTGCAGATGGGAATTCCGGTCCCTGCTCTTTCGGCGTCACTCTCGTACTTCGACAGCTATCGCAGCGCACAGTTGCCGCAGAACCTGACCCAGGCGCAGCGCGATTTCTTTGGGGCCCACACTTATCAGCGTGCCGATCGTCCGGCCGCTGGCTTCGTCCATACTGACTGGCCAACACTGTCCGCAAAAACTCCCCGACCGTCCGGAGGTTCGAAGTGAGTACTGCAGTCCAGCCCGAACCATTCACAATTACTCAGTCCAGCTTGCCCAAGGCGGGTTCCTGCCTGCTGATTATTTTCGGTGGTACCGGAGACCTGACCCGCCGCAAGCTCATTCCGGCGCTCTACGACCTGGCATGCATCGGATGCACTAATCCCAACTTTGTCGTGCTCGGCGTGGGCCGCACCCAACTCACGGATGAGCAGTTCCGGGAGCGCATGCACGAAGGCATAGCGAAGTCGAAAGATGCGCGCAACTACAGCGAAAATGGCTGGAGCGACTTTGCAAAACGCCTGCACTATTTGGTCGGAGATGCCAATCATCCCGATTTCTATCCGATCTTGAAATCGAAGATCGAAGAGATGCAGAAGGATGGAGCCAGCAAGAATGTTCTGTTCTACGTTTCGACGCCGGCGTCGCTGGCTCCGCCGATCGTGGAAGGACTTGGCCAATCCAGACTCGCGCACAATAGCGACGGCTGGACGCGCATCGTGCTGGAGAAGCCTTTTGGTCACGATCTGAAGAGCGCGCAGGATTTGAATGAGATCGTCTCGCGAGTGTTCGATGAGGAGTCCGTTTATCGCATTGACCATTACCTGGGCAAGGAAACGGTCCAGAACATCATGGTGTTCCGCTTTGGCAACTCCATGTTCGAGCCCATCTGGAACCGCAATTACATTGACTACATTGAGATCACGGCTGCCGAAACGCTGGGCGTCGAGAACCGCGTGGCGTTCTATGAAGAGACGGGCGCGTTGCGCGACATGGTGGCCAACCATCTGTTGCAGTTGCTGACACTCACCGCCATGGAGCCACCCGTGGCATTCGACGCCAACTCGGTGCGTGAGTTGAAGGTGCAGGTGCTGCGAGCCATTCGTCCCATGTCGGTGGAGGAAGTGACGAAGCGCACTATTCGCGGTCAGTATGGGCCGGGCAAGATCGACGGCGTGGATGTTCCGGGCTATCGCCAAGAGCCGGGTGTGAGCCCAGATTCACGCACTGAAACCTACGTGGCCGTCGAGTTCCATGTCGATAACTGGCGATGGGCGGGAGTTCCCTTCTACGTGCGTGCCGGCAAACGATTGGCGAACCAGCTTACCGAAATTGCAGTCCACTTCAAGCGAACGCCGCAAGCCCTGTTTGCGCGAAACCCGGGCGACGTACATCACAACGTCATTACGATGCGCATCCAGCCGAACGAGGGCATCTCGCTGAATTTTGGGGCCAAGACTCCCGGATCGCAGATGCGCGCCAGTCGCGTGAACATGGATTTCTCCTATCGCGACACATTTGGGACGGCCACGCCGGTGGCTTACGAGACGCTTTTGTTGGACGCGATGCGCGGTGACGCAACCTTGTTCACCCGTCGCGACGAGGTGGAGGCGGAATGGCGCATTATCACGCCCATCGAAGAGGCGTGGTCGCAGCTTTCCGCGCCGGAGTTTCCCAACTACGCAGCCGGAAGCGAGGGGCCCGGTGCCGCCGATTCCCTTATCAAATTTGATCGCCAACGCTGGCGGTCGTTGAAGAGAGATAATGGCTCGGACCTAGGATGACCGAACTGAATTCGACACCACGCGTGGCTCTTGTGCTGTCGGACATTGACGGCACGCTGCTCGACAACAACAAGAACCTCACACCGGGGGCGCCAGCGGCGGTTCAACGGCTCTATCACGCTGGACTACGGTTTACGCTGGCCAGCGCAAGGCCTCCGCGGCTGACCCGCGAACTGGTCCGCGAACTCCACGTTGGCGAGCCTATCGCGTGTTTTAACGGTGCGTTATTTGTTAGCCCCGATGAGACGGTACTTCATCAGTTGCCGATGGCTCCGAGCGATGCGCAACAGGTGGCGAACCACATCTTCCAAAGCGGCTTCGACTTGTGGGTGTATGCGGGCACGGATTGGTACGTGAGCAACCCGATAGGACCGCACGTGAAACACCAGGAAGAGCTCATGAAGTGCAAGGCGACGCCTCTGCACACCCACGATCTGTCACAGTTCCATGTGCTCAAGATGGTCGGGGTAAGCGACGACTTTGCAGCCGTGGCTGAAGCGGAGAAGAGGATGGCCGAGCTATGTTGCATGTCAATCTCGGCAACTCGCTCCAGCCCGTATTATCTCGACGTAACCGACGCCAAGGCCAACAAAGGGCAGGTTGCCCTGACGCTTTCGGAAATGCTGCACATACCCACCAGCGAGATTGTAACCATCGGCGACATGAACACCGACGCACTCATGTTTCGTCAAACTGGCGTGAGCATCGCTATGGGCAATGCGCTTGACGACGTGAAAGCACAAGCAAAGTTTGTCACCAAGAGCAATGAGGAAGACGGATTTGCCTACGCGATGGACCGCTTCGTGCTCGGACTTGCGGAAGCGCAGGCAGCAGCCGACTGAGCGATGGTCATTCTACTCATGGGAGTAACCGGATCGGGCAAGACCACAATTGGGCGCGCCCTGGCTGAGTCGCTGCAGTGGCAGTTTGCCGATGCCGACGACTTCCATTCTCCAGCAAACGTGGCCAAGATGCGAGCGGGCATCCCGCTGGACGACGCTGATCGTGCCCCGTGGCTTGTCTCACTTCATGACGCAATTACCGGCTGGCTAGAAGCACAAGCCAACGTGGTACTGGCATGTTCCGCGCTGAAGCAGTCCTATCGCGAACAGTTGTTGGTCAGTCCCGAGGTCAAGCTGGTGTATTTGCGCGGCAGCCGCGACCTGATTTCGCAGCGGCTCTTTCACAGGCGGGGGCATTACATGGATCCCGCACTCCTGACCAGCCAATTTGCGGTTCTAGAAGAGCCTCGGAAAGCGGTTATCGTGGAAGTAGACGCAGACGTGCCGGAAATCGTCGCTCAGATTCGCAAGGAATTGGGCATCTAATCATTCCTCTGGCTAAGGTAATTCCCCCCACTATCTAAGGGTTAAAAGAGCCGGAGGTCAGTCGCACCCCTTGGAAGTGCGACTGGTCGCAAAGGTAAACTTTTGCGGGAATCTACGAATGCCACTTCGCCGCAAGTCGAAATTACCGCTCTGGTTCACTGCGATCGGAATCGTCATTGGCGTGGCTTTTCTGGCGCTTCTTTCGGTGCCGGCGCCGATTGAGCACTGGCTGCAAGCGCGAGTTTTATTGGCACTACAGCAGCACTACCAGCGCAATGTACAACTGCAGAACTTGCACGTAACTCTCATACCTATCTTCTGCGTGACCGCCGACAACTTCGTATTGCCCAACCGCGACGGAGAAGGGCTCCCGCCTTTTGTTACTGCCAAACACTTGACGGCGCAGGCGCTGCCGCTACAATTGCTCCGGCGGCCCGTGCATTTGTCGTGGGTGAAGCTCGACGGCCTGGTAATCAACGTGCCTCCTAAACGCGAGAAACTTGCGGGCGAGCCAGCCCAACCTGCCCGGCGAACTCGGCTGGCAAACTTCGAGATTGACCGAGTCGATGCGGACGGCACTGAGCTCTACCTCCTGCCGAAACAGGCAGGGCGCGAACCGATGGAGTGGGAACTTCGCGCCTTGACTTTGCGCAGGGCAGGCGTTGGGCAGCCGATGCACTTCTGGGCCGAGCTTACGAATCCCAAGCCGCCCGGCATGATTCATACCACCGGGGAGTTTGGTCCGTGGAACCTCGACGAACCGTCGGAAACCGCGGTTGCCGGCAGCTACAATTTCGAGAATGCCGACCTCTCCATTTTCAATGGCATTTCCGGAATTCTGTCCTCGGTCGGCGATTACAGCGGAGTATTGCGCAAGATCGAGGTCGATGGAACAACAGATACTCCCGCCTTCAGGCTGGACCGCGGGTCGAAACCCACACATCTCACTACGCAGTACCATGCTGTCGTTGATGGCACCAACGGGAATACATATCTGCAGCCGGTCAAGGCACACTTTCTCAACTCCAACGTGGTAGCAGCGGGAGAGGTTGCGGGAAAGCCTGGACAGAAAGGCAAGACCATCGTTCTCGACGTCGACATACATGACTCCAAGGTGCAAGACCTGTTGAACCTGGCAGTTGATTCACCTAAGCCGA
This sequence comes from Terriglobales bacterium, assembly GCA_036512955.1. Lineage (GTDB taxonomy): Bacteria > Acidobacteriota > Terriglobia > Terriglobales > Acidobacteriaceae > DASRAA01. Next base: position 9,285 of record DATBZX010000244.1, on the reverse strand, counting down.
TGCTGACTGGGGCAATCACCGCTCGTGCCAAACTACTGATCCCACCCGGCAATCAGCGGATGTTGGACAAGATTCACTTGGCTGGGAGTTTTCGCATTGAAAAAGCTTGGTTCACTAGCGAGAAGATCAACGATGCTGTCGATGGGCTTAGCAGGCGCGCCCAAGGCAAGCCCGGCGATCAGACGATCCAGGATGTGACTGCAGTACTCATGGGAACGTTCAGTCTGGGAAACGCCAGTCTAAGCTTTAGCAAGCTGCAATTTAAGGTACCGGGAGCCGTAGCCCAAGTAAAAGGAACGTACGGCTTGGTGAGTGACGATCTCGACTTCAAGGGTGACGTGCGCCTGCAAGCTCATGTGTCCGACACCATGTCTGGCGTCAAACGGGTACTGCCAAAGCCGGTCGATCCCATCTTCGCGAGGCACCACGCGGGCACCTATTTGCCGGTGAATGTCACCGGGGACAAGGACCATCCGCAAATCAAGCTCGACATGAAGAAAGTTTTTTAGGGACGACTTTGATCGCTTGATGCAATGTCTTGGGCGCGTCCCTTCCATTCTCCGCCTCGGCCTGACCAAAATTTAAACGCCGAATGCAGCGTGGCCAGCATGTAGAAGCAGGCACTGAAGGGCAGGGTCAGTGCCCATGCGGGGCGGAGCCCATAAAATCGCACCATCGGAAGAAAAGCAGCGGACATCATCAACCAACTCACTGCCCCAACGAGAGCCAATATCCAGTCACCACTTATAAGCAGTCCGAGTGGGAGCAGGTAGGTGATTGTCAGCCCAACCAGCGCACCCAATAGCAGCCAAACCGAATGTTGCAGCTGGTTGAAGGCAGTGCGCGCAATCATCCGTTCGATTTCGCCGAAGGTCCCATAGACGCGTGTGCTACAGGCATCCTGGGTAACGCCGAGCCATACGCTCCCGCCGGATTGCTTGACGGCCCGGGCCAGGGCGCAATCATCGATTATCTGGCCGCGGATGGCGGCTGTACCGCCAGCGCGGTCCAAAGCCTCTGGCCGGATCAGCATGCAGCCTCCGGCAGCTCCAGCCACCCTGCGGCGAGGATCGCGAGCCCATGCGGGTGGGTACAGCAGGAAGAAAAAGAACACGAAGGGTGGAACCAGTAACCGCTCCGCGAGTGTCTGACAGTGCAGCTTGACCATGAACGACGTGAGGTCGAAACTACCTGCTTCAGCGACGGCATCCAGCGTTGCTAGATTGTCTGGCGAGTGTCGGATGTCAGCGTCGGTCAGCAATAGGAATTTCGGATGCAACTGCATTGCGCGCTGAATTCCCTGCTCCATCGCCCAGAGCTTTCCGGTCCATCCTGACGGCAGTGTGCTGCCCTCGATCACGTCCAACGCCTCGGACCGTCCGCAATTGCGAGCCGCTTGACGGGCCGCCTCGGCAGTACCGTCTGAGCTGTGATCGTCCACAACGAAGATGTGAATCGACTGGGCGCAGCTCTGGCGCAGCAAAGACTCAACTGTCGTACCGATGACGTCGGCCTCATCGCGGGCGGGAATGACTACCGCAATCGTGGCGTCCATCGTAGCTAGCGGTTGCACGCTGGCGCGAAGACTCGCCACCCTCCAAAAGCCGCCGTGGGCAGTGAGCAGGTAGATCCAGATGGCAAGGCAGAGCAATCCGGCGATGAGTGCGAACAAATGCATTTCGTCTCAGTTTAGCTGGAGCGATGTTTCTGCTGCGATCCCTTGCGTCGGCCGCGCATCAATGCCACGCTCACTCCCGATCCGATTTAGCATCACGAAATCCTTCTGTTGCAGTCCGCCCACAACCTGCTAAACTCTCCCGCGGCTCCCTATGACACTACGCATGGCCCCACTTCGCACCGAACTCTATGCCGATCCGGAAGGTAAGTTCGTCCATAACGTGGTCCTCGACTCATGCAGAAAGCATGGCGAGAAGATCGCCATCGTTGACACCTCCTGTACGCCGCCGCGGCGCATCAGCTTTGCCGAGTACGGCGACCTGGTAGAGCGCACCGCCCACGGATTCGTCGCCGCCGGCATCCGTCCGGGCGACATGATCGGCATCTACCTGCCAAATTGCTGGGAATTCGGTGTGGCGTTCCACGCGGCCACGCTGGCAGGCGCCATACCCACGACTATGAACCCGACCTATCGCGACCGTGAAGTGCACCACCAGATGGAGACCTCCGACTCGGTGGCGCTCATCAGCGACGGTCCCCTTTTGGACGGCATCAACTTGTCGGGCCTGCCTGCATTACGAAAGGTGTTCGCCATCCGCACCGCCGGATCGGGCGGGACCGAACCGTTCAGCAAACTCTACTCGTCAACCTTGCGCGTCAGCTTGCCGGATCCGCAGCATGACTCACGCTTAACGATTGCGACTCTGCCTTTCTCCAGCGGCACCACCGGATTGCCCAAGGGCGTTATGCTTTCGCACCATAATCTTGTCGCGAACGTTTACCAGACGCTGACGTCAGGCGAAACCGGATGCATCGGCGAGAACGACGTGGTGATGTGTTTTCTGCCCATGTACCACATCTACGGAATGACGATCGGAATGAATCTCTGTTTGATGCGCGGCTGCACCGTCGTTCTCATGCCCCGCTTCGACTGTGAAGGTTCACTGAAGACCATCGTTGACGAGGGTGTAACCGTCGCCCCAGTTGTGCCGCCTGCGTTGCTGGCTTATTGTCATGCATTCGATGCGGGAAAGTTTCCGCGCGAGCATCGTCTGCGCTGGGTGAAGTGTGGAGCGGCCCCGCTGGCGCAGGATTTGGCACGCCGTTTTACCCAATCCACGGGCATCCCCATTCGCCAGGGATACGGCATGACCGAAGCGTCGCCGGTCACGCACATGGGCTACCTCGATCCTGAGTTCTATGATGGTAGTTCGATTGGCGGCCCGGTCGCTCAGACGGAATGCCGCGTGCTGGACGAAAACAACAATGACGTGCCACAGGGCGATCTTGGCGAGCTGGTCATGCGCGGCCCACAATTCATGCTTGGATATTGGAAGTCGCCCGATGCGACGGCCGCAGTGGTGCGCGACGGTTGGTACTGGTCAGGCGACATTGTGCGCGTAGACGAGCGAGGCCTCTACTTCGTCGTCGACCGCCGCAAGGAGATGATGAAGTACCGGGGCTTCTCGATCGCTCCCGCAGAGGTCGAAGGCGTCCTGCTGGAGCATCCCGCGGTGCGTGATTGTGGAGTTGTCTCACGAGTGGATGAGGCGGGCGAAGAGCTTCCCTGTGCGTTCGTCGTGTTGCGCGACGGCCATCTCGAAACGGAACAGACCACAGCCAGTATTCGTGAATTCGTGGCTGAGCGGCTCACGAATTACAAGATGCCGCGCGAAATTCACTTCGTGCAGAGCATTCCCCGGACCGCCTCGGGCAAGATTCTGCGGCGCGATTTGCGGAAACTGTTCTGAGTCTCAGGACCTAGCGGCGATTGTCAGTCTGCGGCTCGGGATGGATCAGCACGCGGAACAGGTCCGGCACTTCCTGCCGGAACCTGCTCTCAAGCGCGGTCTGAATGTCGTGTACCCTCGCCAGTGGAAGGTCATCCTTCATGGTGCAGTGCAATGACAGGTAGAGCCGTCCCGCCACCCGCTTGAACATCAGGTCATGGGCGTCGACGACCTCGGGGAAGGCTCCCGTGACCGACTGAATCCGGCTTTCAAAACTAGGCGCATCGACCAAGCCGTCGCTGGTTTCGATGGTCGCGGGTTCGCTCTCGATGTGGGTCAAGATGCTCGATATTTCGGGAACGTCTTGGCGCATTTCGCTTTCCAGCCGCGTGACCCGGTCGTGGGCGTCTTTCAATGGCATGCGCTCATCCAGTTCAACATGCTGCTCCACATGTAGCGCGCCGTGGATGTCTTGCACACTAATGTCGTGTACGTTGAGATTGTTCCTGGTAGCTACGGCGCGGATGCGGTCGAACAGGCTTTCGCCGCGACTGGCGCGGGCTACAGCGTTCACCACTACGTCGGCTCCGGGCAAGAGGTCGTGAATCCCCGATGACACTTCGTTGGCCACTTGCTCCGACTTCTGGAAGGTGACATTCCGCGACATGGCAATGGAGACATCTGCAAAATACTTGCTGCCACCGCGACGAATGCGGACGCGATCGATCTCCAGCACCCCGTCAATGCGGGAAACCGTGTCGATGATCCTGGAACGCACGCCTGCCGGAGCGCCGTCGAGAAGTGCGTCGATGGTTTGCCGCGCCAGTCGCCAACTGACGTACACCACGATGCAGGCAACCACCAGGGCCGCGATAGGATCGGCTTTCGCCAACCATGGGACCGAGTACTTCCGCCCCGCCAGCACCAGACCCAGGCCGAGAATCACGACCGCGCTTGACCAGATGTCGGTGCTGAAATGCAGCGCGTCCGCCAGCAACGCCTGGCTGTCGTACTTGTCGGCGATTCGCTTCAGCCGGCGGGAGCGCCAGAAATCAACCACGATCGAGATGGCCATCACCACGAAGGCCCAAACGCTCGGCTCAATCTCGACCGAGTGAAAGAACAGCCGCTTGGTGGCCTCGTAGACGATCCAGATGCAGGTCAGCAGCAAGAGGCCGGTTTCGATGAATGCCGAGAAGTTCTCGACTTTCCCGTGACCATACTGGTGGGTGGCATCGGCTGGCCTGTCCGAGACACGAACGGAAATGTACGTTATGGCTGCTGCTACCAGGTCGAGACCGGAGTGCGCCGCCTCCGACAAGATACCCAAGCTGCCGGTGGAGACTCCCACCACGATCTTGAGGCTTGTGATCGCCACCGCAGCATAGACGGAGTTCAACGCGACTGACTGCTTCTCTGACCCTCGCACATCGATATTGGAAGACTCAGACATACGTGTCTCGATGAATCACGCTGGACCACCCTTCGACAGCGATAAGGTGCGGCGTCCTATGATACGATTTTCTGTAATTGCCACGGCGCTACAGGCGACCCTTTCCCGGAGGAAGACCCTTCATGCAACGTCAGATCATAACGGTTCTTGCGCTTTCGTGTGTTCTCACGGCGGTTGCTTATGGCCAGACCGCTAGCCCGGGTGCGCCCGTGCCACCCCCCACGCGGGCTGCGAAACGGGCGGCCGCGGCCGGCAATGCCACCGGCGGCACGTCGCCTGCTAACCCGAGCGCGGTTGGAATGGATCAGCCCGTCATCACCTTGAAGGGAGGCTGCGAGCCGATAGGAGACATTACTCCCTCCAAGGATTGTGTCAGCACCGTCACCCGCGCGCAATTCGAGAAGATCGCCAATGCATTGCAGCCCGACATGGCCGCCGATGCCAGGCGGGGATTCGCAACCAACTATGCTCGTCTCCTGATATTTTCCGATGCCGCTCGGGCCCTTCATCTGGAAAATGATCCCAATGTGCAACAGATCATTCAGTTCGTAAGTCAACAGGTCATGGCCGAGGGCCTGAAACGTCATTACACAGAGCAGTTTGCGCATCCCAGCGATCAGCAAATCGAGGACTACTACAACAAGAATAGCGCCAAGTATCAGGAAGTCACTTTGCAACGAATCATCATCCCGAACAACCCGGGAACCGGCGACAAGCCAGCAGTAAGCGATGCTGAAGCCGCCGCTGCTGCGGAAAGGGTTCGCCAACGCTGGGTTGCCGGCGAGGATCCGGTCAAATTGCAGCAATCAGTCTTCGAAGCGGCTGGTGTCACCGCGGCCTCTACGCCCGAGATTAATCTGGGAGCCAAGCGTCCGGGCAGCCTGCCCGTGAATCATGAAGGGGTATTTCAGCTCAAGGCGGGCGAAGTTTCTCACGCCTTCGGCGACCCGGCGGCAAGTTTCATTTACAAAGTCGTTTCTGTACGGCAGGTCCCTCTGACTGAAGTCAAAGACGCGATCATCAAGACCCTGCAACAACAGCAATTGCAGGACAAGTTGGAAGCGATTGGAAAATCCGCCACGCCGGTGTTGAACGACGAGTATTTCGGGCCTCCGCCGGTAGCAGGAACTCCCGCTACACCAGGGCGACCGGGTGCAATCGGCGCTCCCCCGGCCGGCAATCCGCCAAAGTAGTGCAATGACGCAGCCAACGGCAACGGTTCTGGTAACAGGAATCTCGGGGAACCTTGGGATGAGGCTGCTGCCTATGTTGTCGGAGTTCCATGTGGTGGGCGTGGATCTTCGTCCGCCTGCATCCTCCCCGCCCATCGAATTCCACGCCATGAATCTGGGGCAAGAATCGTCATGCCGCGAACTGACGCAGCTATTGCGGCACACCGGCACCCGATCTGTCATTCATCTAGCATTTGTCCCTGATCCGCAGCGTGCGGGAGTGCTCGATGTCGAGCGCATGTGGCAGACTAATGTCGCCGGAACGGCGCGCGTCATGGAGGCCATCAGCGTCGTCAACCGCACCGGCGGACATGTCCGCCAATTCATTTTCCCCAGCAGCGTTTCCGCTTACGGCCCTAAAACCCCCGGGCCTGTGAAGGAAGACTTCCCTCTCCGTGCGCATACGCTTCCCTACGCCGTCCACAAGCGTGAGAGTGACGAGGTGGTGCGCTATCGTGCCGAGAGCATGGGCGACTGTCGCGCCTACATCCTCAGGCCACACATCTTCACTGGCACAGGCATGCAGAACTACATGGTGGGTGCGCTGCGAGGGACACCACTGGGCAACAGTCGCCGGGCGGCGCGCATGCGAGCGGAAGGCAAGCGGTTGCCCATCATGCTGCCCCGTGGCAAGAAATACGATGACCGGCGCTTTCAGTTCGTACACGTGGACGACGTGGCGCGACTGCTGGTCTATCTTCTTCACCGTCCGCACAGCGATCCACCCGTGACCATCCTGAACGTGGCGGGTCATGGTGACTCCATATCGGTCCAAACCTGTGCGGAGATTGCGCAGGCCAAGATAATGCGGGTCCCAGGCCGCGCGGCTTACCGGCTGATTTTGCGAATGTTGTGGAAGTGGGGAGTCTCGACTATACCGCCCGAGGCATTGCCCTACATGATCGGTTCCTGCACCATCGACACCACGCGCCTGCAGCAATTCCTCGGTCAGGATTACTCGCGAGTGATGCAGTACTCTGTCGAGGAAGCGCTGCGCGACAGCTTTGCGCGCCCATAGAGCGTCCCGCGCATCGAATTACGGGCTTGCGTCCGAGCTATTTCTTGCCCCGGTACAGTCCTGCAATGCCAAATGTATAGGGAGTCCACGATACCTCACTGAAGCCAGCGGCTCTCATGCGTTCCAGCATCTCTTCTGGAGCAGGAAAACGCTGTACCGATCTGGGCAAGTAGGCATAAGGACCACGCACTCCTGAAATGACCGTGCCAATCGCCGGAAGTACATGCCGGAAGTACACGCGGTACACGGCGCCAATGAGTCCCTGGGGTTCGCCAAAATCGAGGATGCCGATTTCGCCGTCCTTCGCGAGTACGCGATGGATCTCGGTCAGTCCCCGATCGTAGTTGACGAGATTGCGGAATCCGAACGCTGCCGTTACCAAGTCAAACTGTGCAGCGGGAAATGGGAGATTCAAGGCGTCCGCCTCAACCCATCGAATATGCCTCTCGCCAGTTTTCTCCCTGGCCCTTACCAGCATGGGATGCGAAAAATCGGCACCCACCAGTTCGGTCGATGCACCTTTCATGCGCCGGTGCATGGCGAAGGTCATGTCGCCAGTTCCGCAGCACAAGTCGAGCACCTTGGCGTTCGGCCGGGAAAGGATTGATTCAAACACCCGTGCGGTGCGGTTCCACCACAAGCGGTCAACATTCATCGACAGCGCATGGTTCAGGAAATCGTACTTCGGTGCGATCGAACTGAACATGTCGCGCACAGCCACGGCGGCCGACGCTTCATCGTCGGCACCCACCGGCGCAGCACCAACAACCCGGGCATCATCACCGCCCGGCGTCAGGTGGCTCGAATCATCTGGTTTCACAGTATTCATCGCGCCTTTGACAACTGCTTGACTTCTTCCGCAGCCTCGATCACGGCACTTCCCGGCACGGTATTGATCACTTCCACGTTGCCCATCGTCGTCGGAAGGATGAAGTGCGGCACACCCCCCAATGTCTTTTTGTCGGACTGCAGCAACTTGAGGATGCGCTTGCCGTCCACATCCACGCTGGGCAGCATTCCGTAAGCGAGCACCATCGAAATGATGCGCTGTGCCGTGTCCGGCTCAGTGATCTTAAGGTTTCTGCCGATCGCCGTAGCCGCTATCATTCCCCAACCGACCGCCTCGCCATGAAGAAAGTGCCTGTACTTGGTGGCCGATTCTAATGCGTGTCCAATGGTATGTCCGAAGTTCAGGATGCGCCGCTCGCCGCCCTCCCGCTCGTCGGCGCTCACCACTGCAGCCTTCACAAGCACACATTCGACGATCAACTGCTCCAGCAGTTCGCCGTCCCGGCGCAGCAATGCTTCGCGATGGAGCTCCATCAATTCGAAAATTCGCGGGTTGCGGATCACGCCGTATTTCATCGCCTCAAACAATCCGGAGCGGTATTCGCGATCAGGCAGCGAAGAGAGCACATCGGGGTCGGCTAGCACCGCCAGCGGCTGATGAAATGTGCCGATAAGGTTCTTGCCGGAGACCAGGTTCACGCCCGTCTTACCGCCGATGGCAGAGTCCACCTGCGCAACCAGCGTAGTGGGGACCTGTATGACGGGGATTCCACGCATGTAGATGGACGCGAGGAATCCGGCGACATCGCCTACCACGCCTCCGCCCAGGGCGATCACGACCGACCGCCGGTCTGCCCCGAGGCGCACCATCTCTGTCGCCAATTTCTCGACCGCGCTCAGTCGCTTAGACGTCTCGCCATCGGCCATTTCCAGCAGCGCGAGTGGCCGTCCCGCCTGCGCGAAACTTTCTCTCAACGAATTGCCCCAGAGCTTCAGGATCGGCGCCGACGAGACGATAAAGACTCTTGACTGCGGCGGGATTATGTCCTGCAGGCAGGCTGAAGCAGAACGCAGAAGGCCGCGCTCCACCAATACTTCATACGATCGCGATGCGGTACGAACGAGTATGCGAGTCAATCTTCTAGTGTAATAGATGCTTCCCTTACTCGCATAAAGCGGCGCGCCAATGCATTTTCCCATTGCGAGAATCGGGGCGTTTCTATTGAATCAACGGTCTTCGGTGCGTGTTACCATCAGCATTGGAAAGGCTGATTCCGGCGCATTCCGAACCAATGAGTGCACTCCCATGAAAGCTCTACCGGGCCAAATCGACTTCATCGTTGTGGGCGCAGGCATAGCAGGGCTACGCGCCTCGGTGGAACTCGC
>DATBZX010000243.1:0-2780 GCA_036512955.1 Terriglobales bacterium | reverse complement strand
TCCCATCACCATGTCGCCCGACGACAAGATCTCCGATGCGTTGGAGGTGATGCGGCACTATCGCATTTCCGGCGTGCCGGTCACGAAGAACAAGAAGCTCGTCGGCATCCTCACCAATCGCGATCTGCGTTTCGAGACCCGTACCGACATTCCCATCAGCGAAGTGATGACCAAGGCAAACCTCATCACGGTCCCGGTGGGCACCACGCTTACGGAAGCCGAAGCGATACTTCACACCCATCGCATTGAGAAGCTGCTGGTGGTCGATGATCAGTACCACCTCAAGGGACTGATCACCGTGAAAGACATTCAGAAGCGGCTGAAATATCCCAACGCGGCCAAGGACGATCACGGACGTTTGCGTGTCGGAGCCGCTATTGGCGCGACCGGCGACTATCTCGAGCGTGCCGCCGAAATGGTGAAGAGCAAGGCCGACCTGCTCGCCATCGACAGCGCCCATGGACACTCGACGCGCGTGCTCGAAGCCATCCGACTGGTCAAGGCGAAGTTTCCCGAGATCGATCTCATCGCCGGAAATATCGGCACCTTTGAAGGCGCCGTCGAGTTGGCCCGTGCTGGCGCTGACGCCATCAAGGTTGGCATTGGTCCCGGATCGATCTGCACCACTCGCATCGTGACCGGCGCTGGGGTTCCGCAGATCACAGCCATTGCCGAGGCGGCACGTGCGGCGCGCGACTCCAACGTTCCGATCATCGCCGATGGCGGCGTCAAGTATTCCGGCGACATCACCAAGGCGATCGCTGCTGGTGCAAGTTGCGTCATGATTGGTTCGCTGTTCGCCGGCACCGAAGAGAGCCCGGGAGAAACGATCCTTTTCCAAGGCCGCTCGTTCAAGGCGTATCGCGGGATGGGCTCATTGGCCGCCATGGCGCAGGGTTCCAGCGAACGCTACTTCCAGAACACCGATATGGATTCCTCGACCCAGGTGCTTTCTGACGACGGCACAGAAAGCAACCGTCTCGCCAAGCTCGTCCCCGAAGGGATCGAGGGGCGTGTACCCTACCGCGGCACGGTGGGCATGATCACCTACCAACTGGTTGGTGGCGTGAAGAGCGGTATGGGCTACGTTGGCTGCTCGTCCATCGCCGAACTGCAACAGAACGCCCGCTTCGTGCGCATCAGCGGTGCAGGCTTACGCGAAAGCCACGTGCATGATGTTCTGATCACGCGCGAGGCACCCAACTACCGGGTGGAGTAGTGCTGAGGCCTTCGTTCAAACTCCTCGCCAGGAACTGGTGGCCGGTCGCAGTATGGGTAGTGATCATCCGGCTGGAGTCCACCGACTACGCATCCTCGCGAGCCACCTTCGGCCTGCTCTATCAGGTCTTCACGCTGATCTTCGGCCACGTCGATCCTCGCCTGCTCCTGGTGCTGAATGAGGTGCTGCGCAAGAGCGGACACTTCGTCGGCTATGCCATCCTGAGTTTGCTGGTGTTTGTCGCGCTCCGGCGCACCCACCGCGACCGCTTGCAACCTGTGCTGCAACGATCATGGGGATCGTTCTTCCGCGACACGTGGCAATTCGACTGGGCGGCGATCGCAGTACTGTTCGCCATGATCACGGCGGCGTTGGACGAGATCCACCAGAGCTTTCTCCCGTCGCGCACCGGACGCTGGCAAGATGTCGCCATCGACACAAGTGGGGCGATCATGATGCAACTGCTGCTCTATGCGAGGGCTGCGCATATCAATCACCGCCGTCGTCAAGAATCCGTACAAGAAGCAGAACCCTCGATCACGAGCTAGTCTCAAGCCGCGTCCATCCCTCATTCCAAAAACAAAGCGCACCCGCTAAGCGGATGCGCTTCAATCTTCGACAACTATTCCTGGTCGAGCGTTACTTCTCTTCGGCTTTTCCTTCGCCACCTTCCGCCGGAGCGGCCTGGGCGGTTGCTTCTTCCATCGCCTTGCGGTTTTCTTCCGCACGTTTGGTACGGGCTGCGTTGCGTTTCTGGCGTTTTTCGTCCAGCGTAGCTTCGCTGCCCAGCAATTCGACAAACGCGATATCGCCGCCATCACCCTGGCGGAATCCGCCATGGATGATGCGCAGGTAGCCGCCATTGCGGTCACCATAACGCGGCGAAATCGTGTCGAACAGCTTGTCCACGGCTTCGCGCGTCATCAGGTACGACAAAGCCTGCCGGCGGGCCGCAACATCTCCGCGCTTGCCCAAGGTAATCATTTTTTCCACGTGCGGACGCATGGCCTTGGCCTTGGTGAGCGTGGTCTCGATACGCTCTTCCACGATCAGCGAGGTCACCAGGTTGCGCAGCAGCGCTCTCCGGTGCTCGGTGTTACGTCCTAGTTTCCATCCAGCTCTACGATGACGCATGTCCGTGATCCTTCACAATCCCGTAAAAGTCGCGGCCATGACGCCGCGCAAAATGGTTCCGAAAAACTGGGTGCCCCAGGTTCGCGCCTTGTTTTGGCGCTAACCTGGGCGTGCGCTCCCCTTAGAAATTTGGCTCCGAATTTCCGCCGTAGCTCAATGCCGGAGGCAGCGACGACGCCTGCGACGACGAGGAACCGCTTCCCGGTACCGCATTGCCGTGTTCGTCGATCTTCATGCCAAGGCCCAGGCCCATCGTCCCAAGGATTTCTTTGATCTCATTGAGCGACTTACGGCCGAAGTTCTTGGTCTTCAGCATTTCTGCTTCCGACTTCTGCACCAGCTCGCCGATGGTCTGGATGTTCGCATTCTTGAGGCAGTTGTAGCTGCGCACCGAAAGCTCCAGCTCTTCGACCGAGCGGTTCAGGTT
>DATBZX010000242.1:0-12439 GCA_036512955.1 Terriglobales bacterium | reverse complement strand
GCTCCCGCGGCGAGCTAGGCCCGCAACGCGAACCCGCTTCGTTTTGGGAGATGCCCTCACCTCTCTCGCTCTTGGACCGCGCACAGCAACAACCGCGCGGAGGTTCTGGCCAGGGCCCATGCTCGTCCATCGTCAGCAGATTAACCACTGAACCCCAGGGGACCCGAACGGTCCCAAGCTTCGAGCAAGGAGAAACTTCAATGAAGAACTCGGTTAGGTGCGCTGCCTTGGCAGTGTTCGCTTTTGCGGTCATGGCGCCCCTCGTTTGGGCGGCGCCCGCCAGCTACAACTTTCAGACAGTCGTCAGCCCCGGTGACCCAGCTTTCACGCAACTGCTGGGAATCAACAACTCCAGCACCATCGCCGGCTACTTTGGCGACGGAACTGTGGTTGCCAATAACGGATTTACGCTGGTGTTACCGAACACCTACACCCCCGAGAACTTTCCGGGTGCCGCTCAAACCCAGGTGATCGGCATTAACAACACCGGCTGGAACGACGGGTTTTATGTCGACGCGGGAGCAACTACTCACGGCTTCTCCTTCTCCGGAGGCTCTTTCACCACGATGGATGCGCCCGGCACGGCATTCAATCAACTCCTGGGCGTCAATGACGGCCTCACGGCGGTCGGGTATTCCTCTCTTGATCCCGCCGGCGCGACGCTGCAGAGGTCGTACATGGTTTCGGGCACAACCTTCACGTATCTCGATGGCTTTCTGCCGGTAGGTACGCAAAACAACCAGGCGGTGGGCATCAACAATGCCGGACTGGTGGTCGGCTTCTATGCAGATTCCACGGGGGTATTGCATGGCTATCTGTTCAATGGTTCCTCGGCGATGACGCTCGACTTTTTGGGGGGACAGGGTACGCAAGCGTTTGGCATCAATAACAAAGGTGAAATCGTCGGCGACTACACTGACTCGATGGGCGTGATGCACGGGTTCACTTACCAGGGTGGAGTTTGGACCACGGTCGATGATCCGTTGGGCGTGCCCGGTTCCACCGTGATCAATGGCTTGAACGACCTCGGGCAAATCGTCGGTTTCTACGTCGACGCCAACGGTAACACCGATGGCTTCGTGGGAACTCCCACGCCAGAACCTGGTAGCCTCGTGCTGATGGGTTCAGGTCTGCTGGCAGGATTGGGAGTATTGCGTCGCAAGTTGAAGCGGTAGTCTGCTCTTTAGTTTATTCGGTGAATTGTGGTCCAGCAGAACGGACCGACGCCTGTAGCTAAATTCCAACCGGGCCGGGACAAGTGTTCCGGCCTACTTTTATGCCCTTCGCTGAACTGCACTCGTAATTTTGTGATGTCATTCTCACCGCAGGCGTCGCCTTCTTTTGCCACGCCGGACTCGAAGGCCCACGTACTACGTTCAGTGTGAATTCCAAGCAAACCAAATTTATTCTGCGCGTGCGGAACAACACCACCGCGTGCGCTTTCCATTCTGCGCTGGGATCCTCCTGGTTTCCTTCGCCGCAACTTGACCTCGATCCGAAGCGTTAGTCTGGAAACTCCCTCGTTCGACCAATGTGCGCTAACTTCTTCACCTCTGCTCCCGGATTTTCACCCGTCGATTTTCCCGCAACGGGAATTTTGTCGTTCCAAGAAATATTCTCATGCCTCAACCAGTCCAAATCGCCCTATCATGCAAAGTACAGCTCCGGTACGGAGACACAATGGGTCTGCGCCCTTCGATGAAACTACTTCGCGTCGTGAAAACCACGCTCGTCTGTTCCTTGGTCGTTGTACTGTCTCTCGATCTTGGAATCGCCCAAAACATTTCAGGCTCACCGGTTGCTGCGCCTTCCACGATTGCCGTAACGCAAGGCCTTCACGGTCTCCAGCCGGTGCGCGCTTTTCCCAGCATCCCGCTCTGGAGCAGCCATGTGTTGACGTATTTGGGTGTCTTCAGCCCAGATGCCACTTTTCATACGACGTCCAAATTCACTGGCACAACTGGAAGTTCTCCGGGTGAAGGCATTCTGCCTAAGGACTATCAGGCGCATGGCCAACCAGACAGTGCTGCTCCCGCGTCTATGCTGCTTTCCAATGAGCGGGTGGTGGAGAATCTTGAACCGCCCGCACACGCCGAAGCCGCGCCGCAGTCTCCCGCCCGCGTGGCTGAACTTCGCAATCGGTTTGTTACGTATGCCTATGGCCGCCCGAGCGTGCTGTCCGTCCCCACTCATGTCGCCACGGATTCTCGCCAGCGCCTCATCGTCAGTGATCCTCTCGGGGACGCAGTTCATGTGCTCGACCCTGCGGGCAAAACGTCATTCCGAATCGTTACCGGTAAGGGCTATCGGCTGCACCAACCCGCCGGCGTAGCTGTGGACGCCAGCGACAACATCTACATCGCGGATTCGGAGCGCGGCATGGTAGCGGTGTTTGATCGATCCGGCAATTTCCAGCGCTACATCGGAAACTTCAAAGGCGAAAACGAGTATCAAAGCCCGGACGGGATTGCCATCGACCGCAAGGCGGGTCGGCTCTACCTCGTCGATAGCCCTCGTAGCCTGGTTTTTGTACTCGACCTTTCCGGCAACGTCCTGCACCGGCTAGGCAGATATCATGACGGAACCGGCGAAGGAAAATTCGACGATCCTATCGACGTCGCCTTCGACCATAACCACGTTTATGTCTTGGACAACTCTGGAACCCGCGTTCAAATCTTGGATTCGAAAGGCGCTTTCCTGTCCAGCTTCAATCTTCCCCTCGGTTTCGGACCTCAGGTCGCCCGTGACAACGGACTGTGCGTCGATCAGCAAGGCTACATCTATGTGAGCTTCGCCAGCCTCGCAACCATCCGTGTTTACAGTCATGATGGCCGTCCGCTTGCTTCTTTCGGCCAAATCGGTAAACGAGCAGGGGAGTTCGCCAAACCTGAAGGGCTTTGGATCGATTCCTCCAACCGCATTTATGTCGCCGACTCGGGCAACGGACGCATTCAACTCTTCCAACTCGATGCGCAGAAATAGCGGTGCCAGCGCGGGTGTGTTGCGTAAGGGTGTGCCCTGTCGCGACACCTGCACTTGCCGGGCTTGGGAGCATTTAGTAGTGCACCCTGAGTGCTGATATTGCTCCGCGCTACATGCCTTGGCACATTGATTACTACTTAGATAACCGGCGTCCCTTTCCGCTTGATTCTCTCTCGCCGTTCCGTAAACTAAATCTAGCTCTTGCTCTTCTGTCGCGTCCCTCCTGTTTCCTCCTTCGGCAGTTGATTTTTGTCGATTTGCTGCAGAGGTGGTGCAATATACTGGGGTTTGCACAGGATAGGCCCAAAATATTGGGCTTTCTATCTTGACCCCTCCCCTGTTCACAAGTAAAGTTGCACTGGCATGAGAAATATTCGCTTTGCCAACTGGCGGTTCCGGGCTCTGACCGACCCGGCAGAAGTCCGATTGCGGTTTATTTGCGGCGGCGGGTGAAATTGGCCGTAGCGGGTGTCCCGCAGTTCTGAAGTGGTACATGGATTAAGGAGTACAAGTTGCTCAAACTAAAGAAGCTGCAAATCCTGGGATTCAAGTCCTTCTGTGATCGGACGGAGTTGAAATTCCAAGGTGACGGCATTGCCGCGATTGTCGGTCCTAACGGCTGCGGCAAGTCCAACATCTCCGATGCGATTTCCTGGGTTTTGGGCGAGCAATCGGCGCGCTCACTCCGCGGCGTGAACATGCAGGACGTGATCTTTGCCGGCACGCGCGACCGCAAGCCCACCGGCATGGCCGAGGTGACCCTTACCCTGGTCGATCCCGGAGTCTATGGCGATGTGGGTGAGCCCGAAATCGACATCCAAGACAACCTGCCCGAAGAAGACTGGGATGAATCGTCGATTCGCGCCGCCAAGGCCGAAGATGCCGAACGTTACACCGAGGAAGTCCGCCCCGGACAGGGTGATGACGACGCGAGCGCTTCTCCAGAATCACAAACCGCAGCTCCCTCCGAAAATGGAGCGGTCGAAGCAACCACTGGAGCCCACGTAGTGCTGAAGATCCGCCGCCGTAAGTTCGTCCGCACCTTCAAGGCGGGTGAAATTGCTGTGACGCGACGCCTGTTCCGCTCCGGCGAGAGCGAATACTTGCTGAACGGAAAGCTCTGCCGCCTGCGCGACATTCAGGACATCTTCATGGGCACCGGGCTCGGACCGGAGTCCTACGCGATTATCGAGCAGGGCCGCATCGGACAGATTCTCAGCAGTAAGCCGACCGACCGTCGCGCCATCATCGAAGAGGCTGCCGGCATCACCAAGTTCAAGACGCGTAAGCGGCTGGCGGAAGCTCGTTTGGAAGACGCCAAGCTGAACCTGGCGCGCATTAATGACATCTTCGACGAAGTGACTCGCCAGATGAATTCGCTGAAGCGCCAGGCCAGCAAGGCGGAGCGCTATGCCAAGTTGCGAGATGAGATGCGCGCGAAATTGCGCGTCGTCCTGACCAGCAAGTTCGCGCAACTCGATGCCGAGGCGACCGCGCTTGAGGCGCAACTTGCGGAAATCGGCGAAGAGTTGCGCATCCGCGGAGAATCCGTCGAAACGATGGAAGCCGAGCACGGCGAGCGCACCCAGCGCGGTTATGCCATTGAGCGCGAGGGTAACGAAAATCGCGACAGACTGAATGCAGTCGTGATGGAAATCGATCGCGCGATTGCGCGCCGTCGCACCAACGAGGAGCGTTGCGCTGAACTGGATGCCCGTTCCGCGGGCGCCCAGGCCGAAGTGGGCAGCACACAGGAACAACTTGCGCGCCTTCAGCAGGAGCTGGACGCGAATCGCGGCATTCTCGAATCCGCCAATGCCGATGTCGCGCTCGCCCAGGAAGAGCTGCTGCAAAGACAGCAGGAGGCTTCTACTGCCGCAGCCACCCTGATGGAAGTCGATCGCCAGCAGGAAATGCGGCGCAACGCCATCCTGCAGGCGGTTTCAGCAGCGTCGTCGGTTCGGAATCGCATGACTCAGGCGGAGGAGCGCGTGGCCGCCCTCGATCGCGAGGCGCGGCGACTCGAAGAAGAGACCACCAACGCTAATCAGCAACTCGAGAACTTCGGTGGACAGCGCGGGCAACTTGGCCTGGAGTTCGAGTCGGCTTCGCAGCAGGTAGCCTCACTCACCGCACAGATCGACGAGTCGCGCCGGAAACTCGAACAGAAACGAAATGCCGAGGCGAGTGGCAAGCAGCATCTGGATTCGTTGCGGGCGGAGTATGCCAGCCTGATCGGCAAGAAGGGCTCGCTCGAAGCCGTTATCACCGAACACGGCTATTCCACGGAATCGGTGCGCCGGCTTTTCAAGTCGGGCGCAATGTCGGGCGGCATGGCCCCGGTCGGTGTGCTGGCTGATTTTCTCGAAGTTGATGACCGCTACGAGCATGTCGTCGACGACTTCCTGCGCGACGAATTGAACTTCGTCGTAGTGAAGTCTTGGGACGCCGCCGACGAAGGCCTTCGTCTTTTGCGCAGCGACGTCGATGGCCGCGCCACTTTCCTGGTTCACCCGGAAGATTCGCAGGCGAAGTTCTCCTTCCTTGGAGAGGAAGGTTCCTATCAGGGTGCGCAGCGCGATACCGTCGTGCCGCTTAAGCATTGCATCCGCGTGTTGGATGGCTTCGGCAAGTCGCTCGAAGTGATCCTGCCTAAGTTGGGCAACGGATACATCGTGCCCGATCCGAATGTAGGCCGCGAACTGGCACTGCAGAATCCCGATGCGTTCTTCCTCTCGCAGTCGGGAGAATGTTTTCACAACGTGACCGTCACCGGCGGCAAGCAGCGCAGCGAAGGGCCCTTGGCGATGAAGCGTGAGTTGCGCGAAGTGCTGCGTCAGGCGGCTGACGTGGAAGGCGCAATGGCGTCGGAGCAGGCCAAGGTTGCCGTGCTGACGAATGAGATTGTCGAGATCACCGGACTGCTGCAGCGACTTGAAGAAGATAAGCGCGAGGCTGAGCGCCAGGCGATGACGTCGGGCCACACGCTCCAGCAACTCGAAAGCGAAATGTCGCGAGTACGCGAGCGTCTGTCCACTTACGCCCGCGAGACCCAGCGACTGGCGGCGGAGTGCGGTGAGTGCGAAGTATCCATCGCCTCGTACCGGACCGAACTAACAGCCCACGAGAACCAGCAACTGGCGCTTGAGGCCGAGATGCAATCTGCGCAGAGCAGCTTGGACGAACTGCGTCAGCGTCGCGATGAGGCCGCCCAACTCACCAGCGATGCAAGAGCACGCCTGGCCACACTGGAAGAGCGCCGTCGCGGCTCAGCAGCAACCGTGGAGCGTCTCGACGCGATGCTTGGCGAAGTATCATCCCGCCTCGACAAGCTGAAGGCGCAGATCGATTCCGCCGCCGCTGAAAAACAACAGCGCGAGATAGAGAACTCCCGTCTGGCCGAACAGGAGATTGCGTGGACAGCGGAGCGCGACGCGGCGCAGCAACGCGATCGGGAATTGCAGGAAGAGTTGCAGGCAGTCCGTGTACGCCTGGGCGAACTCGAAGAAGCTCTGAAGAATCTGCGTCACGAGCTCGATGCTGCACGCGATCGTCGTGGTGAGTTGGCGGCGGAGCAGGCGCGTGTCCATTCCGACGCGCAACACATGGCAGAAACCTGCATCCAGGAGCTGAGCCAGCCCCGCGAAGAGTTGCTGGCCGATGATTCTCTGGCTCGTCTGGCCGGCGAAGAACTGTCCAACGAAGAAACGCTCTACAAGGAAATGCGCACCCGGCTGGAGAACATGGGACCGGTAAACATGATGGCACTGGAGGAATATCAGGAGACCGCCCAGCGTCACGAGTTCCTCGAAACCCAGCGTCAGGACCTGCTCCAGTCGATCGAGAACACCCAGAACACCATCAAGGAGATCGACACCATCTCGCGGCAGAAGTTCGAAGAAGCCTTCAACATCATCAACGACAACTTCGCTCGCACCTTCAGCAAGCTCTTCGGCGGAGGCCAGGCGTTCATGCGCCTTACCGACCTCGAGAACTCAGCCGAAAGTGGAATCGACGTCGTGGCCTCGCCTCCGGGAAAGAAGCTGCAGAATGTGTTGCTGCTCTCCGGTGGAGAGAAGGCGTTGACAGCGTTGTCACTGCTCGTCGGCATCTTCCAGTATCAGCCCAGTCCGTTCTGCATACTCGATGAAGTGGACGCACCGTTGGACGAGGCAAATATCGGGCGGTTCACGGAGTTGGTCCGCGACATGAGCGGCCAAACTCAGTTCATCATCATCACCCACAGCAAGAAGACTATGGGCATCGCGCCGGTCATGTATGGGGTCACAATGCAGGAGCCCGGCGTCTCGAAGCTGGTGTCGGTACGCTTCCACGAAGAGCCAGCGCGAATGGCGGCAACTGCCTAGGTTGCAAACGTTTTGAAGGAGCGGCTTTAGCCGCGCTCAACAAGTCTCTTACGCTTGTCATCCCCCGAGGACTTCAGTCCCCGGGGGATCTGCTTTTCGGGCCTTTTGCAGCCTCTCTCGAACCCGCAATCACTTCCCTGTTGCTGTGCCCGCCGATTCAAAACTAATCGCGGTGTCATTGCCACCGAAGTCGATCTCGCCGATGATGAGGGCGTCGCCGCTGTTGTTGAATACCAGTTGGTTGGCACCCGGTTTCCTGGTGAGCGTCTTCACCTGGCCACTCGCGCTGGCGACTTCCTTGTTACCCTTCAGGAACTTTACCTGTGCATTGCTGCCATCCACGTCGTATTTCACGATGTACTCGCCGGCCGGCAGGTTCGTTCCGCTCAGGCTCGCGTCATGGTACAGCGTGATCGATGTCGTCTTTGGTTTTGCGAATGCGCTGAGCGTAAGCGTCAGCACGAGAACTAACAATCCAGTTCGTCCGAGAAATTGCTTCATGGTGAGAACTCCTTCTGAGATTGGTCATCAGTTCCGCACTGCGGCTCGCTCTGACCATTTCTATTGACGACGAAGTCTCGCTAAAGGAAGCGATTCGCGATTGTGGGCGAAAGATGCGATTGAAGGCACAATTTCAGCGTTTCGAAGCCGTCAAGACAGCGACCATCACGGATTGATCCGATATGCCTAGGTTTCGCGTGGGATGAGTGGCCACCTTATTGGGACAGGTCGACTTAAGAATGAGGCGGCGTAGTCCTATTGTGACCGCATCGATTCCGAACTAACGCTCTCCATGCCTGAGGCGACGCTTCTACCAGCTGTTGCGTTCGCGAAGCTTTGTGATATGCGCCGTGTGGTGCGCCGAATGCCACGCGTAGAGAGCAAGCATCCGGTTCAGATCGAGCACTCCAAGCTCAGGATGCCTTAGCGTGCGTGCAAAGTCCGACGAGTCCATGGCCCGCAGCAGCGTTACCCATCGAGTGTGCAGCGCACCCAGCAATTGCAGCGAAACGTCGATCGGAGTATTGGCCGTATCGGCCAGTTTGGCCCACATGTCTTCCTTGTAAGTCTTGATGGCCGGCTCATACTCCGTGAGCGCCAGTTTGAAGCGTACATACGCATTGGCGTGACTGTCGGGCACGTGATGAACCAGTTGCCGTACGGTCCAGCCTTCCGGGCGATACGGCGTGTTGAGTTGCTCGGAATTCAAGCCGGCAACCGCACGGCTGAAGTTCTCCGGCAGCTTGGCGAGCACTTCGATCGACTGCGCACGGCGCTTCGCCATCTGTTCTTCGTTCTCCGCCGCAACCCACTCGAACTTTCCGATCGGATATCGCAACTCTTCCATCTCTCGTTACCTTCTTCCCTTCTTAGAACAGGAATCAAACTGGGAGTCATGACTTACCGCACAAATCACTCGCAAAACCGGATACTCAATCGCATGAACTAGATTTGAGCGGCGCAACGGCAATACTCAGTTTAGACGTGGGTGTCAGACCGCGGTTTGCAGTCCCACTATAAATTCCTGAGCCTCACGACGTCACTTATGCTTTCCTCCAGCTACGCTAGCACTCAATTCGCCCCAGTTTAGTCGACGGACCGCACCGCGTCGGAGAAAAGTAACTCCACCGAACAAGGCCCAGGCAACAACTCAGGCTTCGCGGTTGGCCCGCTCTCGGCCACACTCGGCGCATCCTTACCCTTAACTCCCTTCTTGCTGCCCGACTTCCCCTTCGTTACCGGCGGCGGAGGGAGTGTGCCACACGTTACGGTGCCGCGACGTAAGGCGCGTACCGATGACGGCCCGGGAAACCTGGTGTCCAGGTTCGTGGACTTCACGGTTTCGGCGAGGGCCCTGATCTCCGCGTCTCCGCTGACGAACTTGACCTGATCGTTCTTTGCCGGTGACGTCAACACAAAAAAGTCGCCCTTCCCCTTGCCTGACGCTTCGAGTTTGCGCGTCCGCATCGCCACCAATTCGCCCCGGCCCTTCTCGATCCGGCTGTCGAGGTCCCCGCTGACGCCCAGCGCGACCAGTCGCGAGCGGGCTTCGTCACTGGGAGAATGTCCAGCCAGCGACAGCACGTAGTAGTGGATGGCCTCGTCATTGTTGCCGCGCTTCTCGGCAATTTCGCCGAGGTGCAGGCTGGTTTCCCCGCTTCCACTCTCCTCCCACGCGGCCCGAATGTAGCGCTCGGCGATGTCAAGATTTCCCCGTTTAAACTCGATCCAGCCCTTGGTGTCCCACACGTTGTAGAGCGAGGTGGCATTTCCGATGTCCTGCAGGCGCAGGTTGTCCAGATTTAGGTCGCGAAGCTGCGTTTCAATGGAGTTGATCGCCGCATCCGCATACTGGCTGGCACGATCGAGTTGCACGTTCTGTTCGGCCAGCGCGTAAGCAATATTGTTCCAGGTGAGTTGGTTGGGAGCCAGCGCGATGGCGCGCTCGAACGACGCCATTCCCTTCTCCGTCTGACCCGTGGCGATGTAGGCCTGTCCCAGCGAAACTTGGATCAACGGGTTCTTGTCTTGCAATGAGGCGGCCTTCTCCAGTTCGGGCACGGCGTCGTTCCAGCGCTTGAGCTTCGCGTACAGCGAGCCAAGCCCGATGTGGGCACCCGGATTCAGTGGACTCACTTCAATCGCCTTCTGGTACTGCGCGATGGCGTCATCGTAACGCTGTAGGCCTTCGTACGACGCGCCCTGGAGCACGTACGCATATTCGTCGTAGGGGTTGACCTCGACTTGCTTTTGGAAGGTCGTCGCCGCCTTGTCAAACTGGCCGTCGGCAAGGTACGCCGTGCCCAGTCTGCTCCACAAATCCTTGTGCTTGGGGTCGCTCTTCGCTACACGTTCGAACAGGTCAATCGCCAGCTTCAAGTTGTTGTTGTTGGCGGCCTGCAAGGCCGAATCAAAGATGTCGTCGGGCGACTGCTCCGCTCCCAGTCCGGCCGTCCCGGGAGACTTGTTTTCCAGTGTCACGCTCTGCGCCTGGTCGGCATCGATGGTGCGGCGGAACGCGGCAAACTCCTCACGCCGTTCGTATGGAATTTCGCTGACCAGGGTTTGCAGTTTGCGGACTGCAGTAAGTTGGCCGTCCTCGAATTTATAGACGGAGTGATACTCCGCATAGTCGCGCTTGATGTCAACTCCGATGGGGACGCGGACTCTATACTTCGGAGGAATGGCTATCTTTACCTCTGTGGTTGCTTCCGTCGCAGCCCCCAGTTTGATGGGCTTGGGGTTCTTGCTGTCGTCGTCAACGTCGGGAGGGAGAGCAATTCCAGCCGACGGAAGAGGAAGCTTGGGCTCCGGCGCCGACCAGTCGAAGTAGTTACTCACTGCGACGTCGAAATCAACGTCGATGGGTTTGTCGGTGTTCGTGGGATCGCCGACCTTGAGGTTGGTGATCTCACCGCCCTTCAACGAGGAGCGGCTGATCATCATCTCGAACACGTTCTTCCACTTGTTGTTGGGGATCTGCCGCAATCCGAAACGCATGCCCATCTCCGCGTCGCCGCGAGCGGAGACACTGAAATGCGCGGTCAGCTTACCGGTATCGTTCAACGCGCCCTGTATGCGGCTGCGGTCGAAGCTGTCGAATGGAGGGTTCGCCGGGGTGCGCACCAATCCAGGAGTTCCGCCTGGAGGCATGGCCAGTGCCTGTTTGTCACGCAGGGGATACATCAGCATGCGAAACGGCCCGACTCCGTTGGTGCTGTCGAGCCAGATCTCCTGCCCATCAACCGGCACTCGCGTGATCACATGGTCGAATTGCGACGGTGAAGGGATGTCCGGGTCGAGCTTATGTTGCGAGCCAATCAGCACTGACGTTGACTCGAAACCCTGTGCGGCCAGAAGAGCAGCCAACAGAGTGTTCTTGTCCTTGCAATCGCCGTAACCGTTGGCCAGCACTTCGGAAGCGGCGTGCGGCTGGTAGCGGCCCAGCCCGAACGACAGGCTGACGTAGCGAAAGTCGCGCGAGACGAAATCGTACAGCGCCTTCACTCT
Organism: Terriglobales bacterium; assembly: GCA_036512955.1. Classification (GTDB taxonomy): domain Bacteria; phylum Acidobacteriota; class Terriglobia; order Terriglobales; family Acidobacteriaceae; genus DASRAA01. The sequence goes on along the minus strand of DATBZX010000242.1, from coordinate 1,079 downwards.
TTCCGTGTCGCTGGCCTTGCCCTGGATAAGTTCATCTGACTTGGCCTTGATGGCGTCGTTGGGCTGGCGGCGATCTTTCTCCAAGCCGGCGTACCAGTCGCCGAGCTGCTGCCAGCTTTCAAATGTTGTCAGCTGGACCGAGGGAACCTCGTCCTCATCGTGCCGACGCCTCGGTCTTTTCTTCTTCTTGGCAGTTTCGTCTTCGTCTTCCAGATTCGAGTATTTCCAGCGATAAATCCGGCGGTCACCGTCATCGCTGATCTTCGGCTCCGTACCCGGCTCGCTCTTGAGCTTGATCTGGCGCGACTTGGGAACGTTGATCTCGAGTTGTTCGTCGAGCACGATGCCACGGTCCTTAAAGTCGTAGCTCGTGGAAAATTGTCCGGGCGTAAACGGGTCCACGATGGTGCGGACAAACTGGTACTCCAGCACGTCTCCCGGCCGCAGCGAAGGCACGCTGATGTGCTTCTCATGGTAGTCGGAATACATCAGCGCATTGGGAAACGTCACGTCCTGAATGCCGGATTCCGGAGCATTGATCACCGTCCCGTCCGGCTTGATCACGCGGACATAGACGACCTCGAGCTTGTCACTCAACGCGCTATAGCCGACCTTTAACTGGCCCAGTGCCTGCACTCCGCTATCGCTGTTGATCTTGATGCGCGCATCGATCTGCTCACGACCAGTGCCGTCGTTCTCAAAACGAAACGAATCGATGTAGTGCTCCGTCACAAACGCCTCTTGCGAGTAGTCAGCTGGTTCTGCTGTAGGTGTCTTGGCAGCGGGAGCAGGCTTGGCTTCCTGCGCCACCGCCGCACGGCCGGGTTCTTTCGGGTGCGCTTGCTGGGCCCAGAGAGACGCAGTCAAAATTAACAAACAACAGATGAAGGACGACCAGAATTTTTGCATGACCCTATAGTTTGACAGATAACCGATGACCGAGATGCCGGCAAGCGAATTCGTCGGCGTTAGGACAGTGGCGGTTTTGATGTAACCAGCTTTGAAAGGGCACGGCTTCAGCCGTGCCGCAAACGTTCTTTATTGTTGTCATTCCTCGCGGGCTTTGCCCGCGGGAATCT
>DATBZX010000241.1:0-34684 GCA_036512955.1 Terriglobales bacterium | reverse complement strand
CCTTGCGGAAGATATCGGCTACCGATTCCCCAAGGCGGTGAGACGCGGCTTCGAGTTCCGCAATCTCGCCAGGCGTAAGCCTCAAGGGAAACAGTTTGCTGCGCCGTAGCGCTTCCGGTTTGGGTGGACGCCCCATGCACGACTTATTTGTATATACAGCAATGTCGGAAGTCAAGCTCATTTTGTTCCTCAGTTGTTCTTCGCGACGTTGAAGTGCGCGAATCTAGGGGCTCTGGCGAGAGTCGTTGGGCTGCGACCCCAACGTGGGGACGCGCTCATTCTTGAGTCGCTTGAATACTTCCTCTCTACTGAAGCGCAGATACTTCCCGATTCGGTATGCGCCCAGGAAGTCAGCGTTGGCGTAAATCCAACTCGGGGTGACTCGTAAGAGTGCGGCTACTTCTCCCACCTTCAACAAATGCTCGTTTTCCATATAGACCTTCCCTGTCACTGCCGTTATGCTCACGTCACTAGTGATTCACGTCGCACTCAGTTCGCACACTCTATGAAGACGGCGGATATTGAATCCGCTGGGTCGCTCCCCGACTCGGAACCCTCATCGCGGGAGTTCCCCTGGCTGCTTCTTTTCGGCGTGGTAATTGCGCCTCCTGTTGGCGACAGGATCGTTGCGCGGGTAACGGGGCCAATTTCACGACTGCGCCCGTCCTGCGCCGCTTCCTGCCGTTCTACGGGTGCCTTCGAGCGCCCGTAGTGCCTTCTCTCGATTCTCTGGCGACAAGATTCTGCGTCGTTTGATCCCCGCTGCGCTAACCGCCAGCCTCACCTGTTTTGCGTTGGCCGGATTGAAGGTTGCAGAACCCTCCCCGTCGCCGTCCTGCACCACCTGAAAGCCAGCCTCGATCAACGAGGCGCGGACGTATCCCCAATAGTTCCGCCGAGGGGGATTGGGCATCACCATCACACCCAAAAGTTCGCCGTCGTATTCGAACAGATTCCCGAGTTTGCCAGGGATGATCTTGGTCAGATCGTCGTCAAACCTCGTTTTCAGGCGGTGATTGTCTGCAAACCTTTGAATATCAATCATCTTGATCGCATACCTCGCTGTGCTTGTATTGGGAAGCCTTGCTCACATTTGCCTCTTGCCTTTGACGGGCGCGCCGCGAATGGAACGCCCGCTCCTTGTCTGTAGCTGCGAGTGCACCTCGACCCTGGCACGGGCGTAGCGCCTTTCGGAAAGAGAGCGCGATCCTCGCGAGTCGTGGAGACGGCTTGTGGGATGTCCGCCCGGAAATTGTCAACCGGAGGGACCCTAACGTAGTGGGGGAGGGGTGAGGGGGAGATGGCTCTCGACTTTTCGCGCTCGGCCTTCCGCACTGGCCATTGGAAGTGAGCCCCAGGGCTTTGTAGTCCTGCCTGACAGTTTCCCGTGAGACAGAGTGCCCTGCGGACTGGAGCAGCCTTCGCATCTTGGCGAGCGAGCAGGGGCCGGAGGAAGCGAAGTACTTCTTGATAAGGGCTCGTCGTCGCTCTGTCCTCTCCGTCTGCAACTGGCGTCGTGATGGTTTCGGACACCATTCTGGAATTGCCGACAGTTCTGGCGTTGTCACTAGGAGAAAGAACAGTATCTTCCGTCTAGTCCAGGGAAAGTGGCTGTACTTCAGCACGTGATCGAGGTCTGCCATTTTCAGGCACTTGCCTACGGCAAGAGGCGGCCGGCAGCGTGAACCAAGAGCCAAAGCTCGGAGCACGATCTCTTGGTGGTCCTGTCCGAGCGCTGCCAGCAAAATCGACTGGACGAAAACAGCGTTCCGGCGCTGGTATTTTCTGAAACCGCCGCGCAATTCTTCGAGCCGGTGCATCGCTGCCAGTTCCTTCTTAAGGCGGACATTTCTCCCAATTCGCCCCCATTGGCTCCGCTGGGGATCTGGATTCAAGACCAGCTTCTGAGAGTTGTACGTGTCCAGTGCAGGCTGCTGAAAGACACGCTTACTAACGAAAACGATGGCGGTACTTCGGTCCAGATGGAAAAAGGCCAAAAGCTCCGCCAGTGTGCTTGTGTAAGGTCGCCCACTTGAATCTTGCTGAGCGTGGTAGATCACCGGCAATCCGGTTCTGCTGTTGGTCGAAAGCGGCAACCGGGTTACTCGGGCTGCGTCATGCACACGAGTATCTGTACCCAATCCAGCCAGTCGCGATGAGAGCGCACGATTGATTTCCTGCTGCTGTCTTCGCGATTCCTCTGTTGCAAGCTGGGTCCGCCGTGTTCGGCCGTCAGCAGGATTACACCCCAGACTCCACGCCCCGAGTCCACAAGAAAACTGAATGGCGGGACTATTCCCGCAGTTCGGTGTTCTGTAATCGCTTGCTGAATCTCGTCGAACTTGAGTCGTACCTTTTTGTCGGGTCCGTCAATATCGACCCAAACGGCCGTTAGATAAAGTGTGTTCGCGCTGGTTCGGCGGGCGCTGGCCATTGTGTTTATGGTGAAATACCAGTCCTGTGTGCCGACAAATTGCGACAGCGTCGAAGCCGTAAGTTGCTCGACTTGGAATCCGGTTTCCTGCCATCGTGCTCGTTTACAACATAAGACCGTGTGACCATCCCAGCGGTGAATGCTACGCAACAATTCTGCCGCTTGTGCGGCTTCTACTGGGAGTTCGCGATAGCAGCGGGGTTCGACAGGAGGATTAGCGATTTGAGTCAGAGACTCTCTAGTGTTAAGCTCCATCTTGGTTTCACCTTTCACGAGCCCCGGCTCCGCGGATCGGCGGGACGGGGCGTTCTTATTGTTGAAGCTCCCCAGTTGGAATGTCCTCTTGTGCTCGTGCAAATTGTTCAAGCTCCCGGCGTGAAATCAAGCGGCGCCTTCCAATTGAGACGGTTCGCAGCTTCTCGCCGGCGATGAGTTCATCTAGAAGGCGGAGGGAGATTGAAAGGGATTGTGCAGCGACTCGACGGCTTAGCAAGAGTGTGTCGTGCATCTTTATTGCTCCTGCACGCATGATTTATTGCCCGCGTGCAAGAACACTTCAACACATTTTTGGTGACGCTAAAAAGAGGATGGCAAAAGACTGCAGCGCCTAAATTCCCGCTGAATTTCGCGTCAGTGAGTTGGAGCTTGAAGATGAAGCTGACTCCACGAGATCCTCTACGACAAAGATGCCGATCAAGCGCAGAAGTTCGATGAGGCTGCGGGTTTCATCTGCGAACTCGTCGCGGCGCTTCTTCTCTCGCCGGCAAGCAGCCTCAACGGCTTGACGCTTAACCTGCACGCGGCGCGGAGGGGCGCTCATTTCCCTTTCGATCTGTCCGAACGAGAGTCCTTCCTGACGTAGCTCATACATACGCTGGTCACGAACTGTATTCTTGAGCTTCGCTCCTCTCCTGCTCCTCGGAATGACACAAATGGACCTTACGGTATCCTCGATCCTCGCCACGACGGAACGCAGCGCTTCCTCCCTGCGTCCAGCGGATTGATCACTGGTCAGTGTGGTGAGCGTTTCGTCGTCCAGAGCAAGGCCGATTAGTTGTCGCAGCCTGGCTCGTTCAATCTGCGGCAAATTGGCGAGGTCCACGCCGAGTCTGGCCGCCCACAGCTCAAACGCTCTCACCAGTTCTTGCCCAACTTCCATTCGAACCTTAATGGATGCATCCCTTAGCGCGGGAAGATGTATGATTACCGGCTCAAAGTCGCTCGGGTACTCGGGTGGAACGACAAAGTGCGTACTTGCCGGCGTCTTTTGGGGTGAACCGGTTGACTCGGGATGCTGCATGGCGTGACCTCCCCCTGCAAGATTGAGCATCGAGGAGCGCATACTGGCCCGTCAATAGTTTGTTTTCCTCAGGGGCACACGCCGTCGGAGTGTGTTGTAAAAACCGTCCTTGCGCGGCTCGTGGACGAGAGATTGGTCACGCGGCTGTTCTATTCCGCCGTTGGCCGGCCTGTCTCGGGCACGCCACCGACCAAAAAGCAAGGGGGTGGTTTAGGCGAAGATGCGGCCGACCGGCCGATCAGGTGAAGCGAGAAAAATTTTGGTTCGCAAATTTTTTCGCGGTGCACTTTTTTCGGTTTGTGATTTTGGCGATACAGCCGGTGGCAGTCTAAGAACTTAGACGGCTGAGCGCCTGCGTAGGCAGGGAGTGGAGTGTCAGTTTTTGAGGGCCGCAGACCCAAGGAGCAGCGACCATTCGGGCGGTCGTCCACTTAGACTCGACCCTTCCCCCGTGACCCCTATCACTGACAGCGATCTGCGATTGGTCGATACTCAGATTTCCGGTTGGTGGGTCCGCCCGCAGCGGACTGCTCAGAGGGATGAAGCACGCATGGCCAGACCCCGCCAGTCCCTGCGGGTTTGCATTAAATCTTCGATACCAGAACAACAACCGAAGCAGAGGATTTATCCTCCAAAGATTGCTTCTTTAGGAGGTCTGTACATGTCTCCGCACTTAAGCTCACTACTGCCTGATTTCTCGCGCGAGATCACCCAAGATGACGAGAGTGTTCTGATTCTCTCCGTTTGCCAAAAGTGCGGCGCGGAGACCACATGCTCCGCTGCGGACGGCGGGTCACTTAAACAATGGGAGTTCTCCCACAAGTGCGAAATCGAGTCGGGGCCTGCTAGCATCACTTCTCGTCCGTCGCATTCCTAATGGTCTGCTCACCGGCCGGGTTTATGTCCTCCCGGACGTGCTCACTTTCGAGAGCCGCCAGTTTCCGTTTCGCGTGGGATACCGGGTTTGCTTTTCCGGTGAGCGTTTGACACCGTTCTCCGGGTTTGGCACCACAAACTGGGCATTCGAAGTCTATTGCGTTCATATCCACAGTTTACGTCGAACCATCGAGCGAGGCAGGAAGGAGCCGTGTCTCAGATCCTTGGAAATCCTTGCTCTTGGATTTGAGCTTTCGGTGTCGCAACTCCTGCGTGGCGTGTAGCCCGATCCGCAGCCTTATTTCACCGGAGCGGCCGCCCTGGGATTCGATCCTCGCACCTGGCTGGTCCTTGAGGACGCACCTTCCGGCTTTCGCGCCGCCCACGCCGCCGGAGCAAGGGTAAATGGCATCCCAACGACTTACCATGGGGAGGAGCTGTCCGATGCCAACATTATCATCCCGTCGCTCGCGGGTATGTCGGCGGTTGTGGGTCACGAGCACAACCCTCCGCTCCGGATCGAGATAACCACTTCTTGAGGGATGCCTGCCCTGGCACCTTGCGGCAAAACTCGCCTCTGTCGGGCTTTGTATCAGGGCACAACTTTGCGGGCTGAAAAACTCCTTTTCGCGCCGTTTTGTACCAGGGCACGACTTTAGTCGTGCCCCTAAGCCATTAATTTTTGTCATCCCTCGCGTCTCTGCTGCGGAGGCGCGGTGCGGTATGTTCCGCTTGCCATGGCTGCTCAGATTGGAGCCTACGGACTTCCTCAGCTATGTCAAAGCTAAGTAGCGTACCGGATGTAGGGACCGGCTGGCGAATGCCGCCTTGCGAATGCTCCTCGTGCTGATTCATCAATTGTTCTCCTGTAGTAACCGTGACGTCGTTGGCTGTCGGTTGAGATTCGGTGGCCGAAATAACGAGGTCACCGCCATCGGCGAGAGCCCTGCTCGCAAGTCGCTCCCAAGCCGAACTCAGAGCCTCGATGGGTTCGCGATCGAATAACCCGACCTGAAACACAGGCGGACACTCCGTTTCCTGAGTCACCGGACACCCGCAACGGGCTACGGTGTGCGACAACAACACGTCGCGCAACGGTACTTCGTAGGTCTGACCGCAAGCATTGCACGACAGCCGGATCGAGGCCGCGTCGAGAATGTTCATTGTTTAAGGCTCTCCGATAGCCGCCATCTTGAACTCTGTGGCGCACACTGCTTACACTGATCGATACCCTGTGCCAGGTCTTCTGCGAGCGTCACAAGGGACTAGCGGGCAGGCGTCCCGAGAACCGCACCGCCCTCCTCAAATTGTCTAAACAACTGCCCGCTTCGGCAGCTTGATCTGCACCAGCAGCATCATCGTCGCTGACTTTGCAGCAATGGCGTGAGGCAGCAGAGGAGGCATGTACGCAAATGATCCTGTTTTGGCATGATGCACATCATCTCCGAGCGTGACGTCAGCCTCACCGTTCAGGAAGTAAAGTACTGCCGGAGTGGGCGCCGAGTGTGTCGAGAGTTCCTGTCCCGGCGAGAATCCGAACAGCGTGATATTCACATGTTCGTCCTTGTGTAGCACTCGGCTAAGAATCCCCTCAGTTGGTACATTCACGTCTGCCAGCAAGTCGGCGATGAACTTGTAATCCATGGGTATGACGTTCCTTTCTTATTTCCGAAACTATGCAGCAGTTCCGCAGACTTTCTTTAACTGCTTTGGTCTACGGCGATTCTTCGCAATCGAACTCGCCCGCAATGTCTGGTGCCGCCATATAGTTCCTTTCTGCAAAGAACTCGGATCGGACAACCTGACTCAGAAGCGCCGACTCGGTAGGTGGCTCGCCGGAAAGCGGTCGGCAAGGGTCTTGCCCATCGCCTTCTCTTTTCTCTGAGCCTCGCTGCACTCGTCTATTCCGCTTCGGCTTGCCGTTGCCGAATCGGCGATATTCAGCTTCGTAGTCATAGCCAACCTCATTTGCCTGGCTCTACTTGGTCGCCTCGAGTCGCTCCGGTCAAAACAGCTCACTTAAGATGCAAAACTGTGTCATTTTGACCTGTCATCAGCTGGCACATTATCGACAATTCGGGAAGATGCTTATTGATTATCCATTGTGGCTGCGGGCGGCGCATTTCTTCAACTTTCTTCTTCTCTCGCTTCTGGTCCGGAGTGGTTTGGAGATATTGAGCGCACATCCAAGACTTTACTGGAACGATCACTGCGCGCCGGGAAGCGAATGGCTCAAGCTCACGAAGAAGAAGAGGCCTGACGACCGGCTCTGGACGGCGAGCGACGAGGAAACCTCGTTCCCGTCTGGGATTGCCCTGCCCGGCCACGAGAACCTGGGTCTGGGGCGGCACTGGCACTTCCTCGCGGATTTTTCGTGGCTGCTGACAGGTTTGATATACGTCGCAATGCTCTTCCTCACGCCAGAATGGCGACGGCTAGTTCCGACCTCCTGGCAGATTGTCCCGGACGCATGGCACGCAATGCTTAGCTATCTAAGCTTCCATATTGTCGAAACGCCGGAAGGCTATAACGCTTTACAACAGTTAAGTTACGCAGCGATCATATTCCTGCTCGCGCCGTTCAGCATTGCGACGGGAATAGCGATGTCCCCAGCCATTGCTGCTCGTTTCCCGTGGTATATCAAGATCTTCCACGGACGGCAGGGCGCACGGAGCCTGCATTTTCTGGCGCTGTGCACGTTCATCATGTTCTTCATCGGCCACGTCACCATCGTTGCGGTTCACGGCTTTCGAAAGGGATTGGCGCTGATTGTCCTCGGGGAAACGCACGATCCGGATCTGAGTCGGGCGCTGACGATCTGGCTCGCCGGTCTAGCCGCGATAGTGGCCATCCATGTCGTAGTAACAATTTATTCGCGCCGGCGCCCGCGCTTTGTGCAGAGCGCGACTGAGGCGATCACCGATCCGCTGCGCCGACTGCTGTTCGGCCATGCAATCTCCGCTCAGCACTACTCATCTGAGGACATCTCGCCTTACTTCTGGGTAAACGGTCGGCCGCCAACAGAGGTAACTTATATGGCGATGGCCGACGACCAATTTGCGAACTACAACCTGACGGTCAGCGGATTGGTGGATAATCCGCTATCTCTAACATTGGCTGACCTCCGCGCAATGCCGAAACAAACACAAATCACAAAGCATTGCTGCATCCAGGGCTGGTCAGGCATTGCGGAGTGGGGCGGCGTATCTCTGCATCACATCGTCGGACTTTGCCATCCGCTTTCGACCGCCCGCTACATCGTTTTCTACGCGTTCGACAACAAATCCACATCAGAGCCGCACGCCCAAGGACCGGGGTACTTCTATGGCACGATTCGCTTGGAGCTGGCGGAGGATCCGCAGACGATACTTGCCTACGAAATGAATGGCCAGCCACTGCCGATTTTGCACGGAGCACCGCTCCGACTTCGAGTCGAAACGCAGCTCGGGTTTACCATGGTGAAGTACATCCGCGCGATCGAGTTTATCGAGGACTACACAACCATTGGCGAGGGCCAAGGCGGCTGGCGAGAGGATTATCAGTATTTCAGCCAGGAGGCGGGGATCTGACGAAAAATGTTTGTACCTCCACTGTCTTTACCGTTGGGCATTCCACGCGCACGTGGAAAGTATTCCTCGATCTTCTGCGAGCGCACCGAATAGAGCGTGTCATAGATGTGCGCAGTATCCCGCGGTCACGACACAATCCGCAGTTCGACCAGGAGACCCTGCGCACAAAGCTGCGGGCTGCGCGGATCGGCTACGTGCACTTGCGAAAGCTCGGAGGCTTGCGTCACGCGCGACGCGACTCTTTGAACATGGGATGGCATAATAGCTCGTTTCGTGGATTTGCCGACTACATGCAGACCTCGGAATTCGACGCGGGATTACAGAGGCTGATCAAGTTAGCTGGGCAAAAACGGAGGGCATTGACGTGCGCGGAAGCGGTGCCTTGGCGTTGCCACCGTTCCCTCATCGCGGATGCGCTAACTGTGCTCGGAATCCGCGTTGAGGACATCATGAGCAAAAACCGCTCCCAGGTGCACTCACTGACTTCTTTTGGGCACGTGCGACACAGTCGCATCACATACCCTTGACCGGACCGAGTTTTTGTACCAAGCGTTGTGAGAGTCTCAAGGCCAGGTTTGTCGGTAAACCTTACCTTACCGGATTACGGAAGGGTTGCCCGTGACATGGGCACGATCACCATAGAAAACGCGTCAACACTCTGGGATACTCAACTCAATCGAACTTCTTCAACCTCGGCCAGAGGTCCTGCAGATTTTGATGCAACCCGCGGCAGAGCCAGAGAGTGAAATGTTCGTCACGTCGCGAGTAGGGGTGCTCCACGCGTCCGACTGCTTCCACACTCTGGAAGAACTAGTGCTCCTTGGGGGGCACTACTTCTTTTCCGACCTGTCCAACCCGACGCTCTAGACCGTCCTTGATTGAGCGTGATTTGAACATCGAAGTCGGCTAAAACACCACTGTGATGCGACCGCGGACCACTTGAAATAGCCTGTATGTTAATCCACGCTAGAATGGTATTAAGAAGGCAATCAGCCCTGAACTGCCGCCTGTGGAGGTCGATAACGGCTCTTCCAAACAAGAACCAACCATCGATGATGATTCCTGCTCTTGAAGAGCCCATCCGCGCCGAGCTTTTCAGCGCGGAGCGCATTGAGCAGCACGCCGAAAGCCTTGCGGCGGCACAGGCGGTCACCAAGGATCCGCAATATGGCCTTCCGCTCATCCCGAGGGTGATCGAAAACGGACGTGTTCTTCTCGAATCGTATCGGGCCATCGCCAAGGCAATACAGGAGGAGCGCTCCATCACTCCCGCAGCGGAGTGGCTGGTCGATAACTTCCATATTGTCGAAGAACAGCTCCGCGAAATCCATGACGATCTACCGGCCGGTTATTACCGCAAACTCCCCAAGCTCGCATCCGGTCACTTGCAAGGCTATCCCCGAGTCTACGGTGTGGCGTGGGCTTATGTGGCGCACACCGACAGCCACTTCGATCCTGAGGGTTTGCGTCGATTTGTAACAGCCTACCAACGGGTACAACCGCTCGACATCGGCGAACTGTGGGCTGTGGCAATTACCCTGCGCGTGGTGCTGGTGGAAAACCTTCGCCGCCTGATGGATCGAATCGTGCGAAGCCGCGCCGAGCGCCAGGACGCCGACCTGTTGGCTGACAGCCTGCTGGGCGCGGGCGGGCAAACTTCGATTCCTCCTGAGAAGGCCCTGCGCAGATTCGAAAAGACACCTCTTGCCAGGGCCTTCGTCGTGCAGCTCGTACAGCGACTGCGCGACGTTGATCCCAACATGGGGTCCGTGCTGCGTTGGCTCGACCAGCGGCTGGCCGAGCAAGGGACCACGGCTGACGAAATTGTCCGCACCGAATACCTGGAACAAACGGCGATGAACGTCACGGTACGGAACATTATCCCCAGCATGCGCTTGATGATGGACTTTGACTGGCATGAATTCGTCGAAGGCGTCAGTCTGGTGGACGATATTTTGCGCAACGAGACCAACTTCGGCGAAATGGATTTTGCCACGCGTGACACCTACCGCCACGCGATTGAGGAGCTCTCGCGGGGCTCAGACCACAAGGAAATCGAGATTGCGGAACATGTTGTGCACCGCATCCGGCGCGCCAGGACAGAGCCGCGCGGTGACGGACAACCTCGCGAAGACCGAAACGCCGATCCGGGGTATTACCTCATATCCGCGGGACGTCCGGGGTTTGAACGCGAGCTTGGCTCCCGCGTGCCATGGAAAACGAGGCTGTTGCGGATCTACATGCGAAACGCCGCGGCAAGTTACCTGGGAACGATCGCCTTGGGTACTGCTCTGATTGCAGCGCTGCCACTTCTCCACGAAAGAAGGGCCGGAGTGCCGTGGTGGGGATTGTTGTTGCTTGGTCTGCTCGCTGCCGTGCCTGCCTCGGACCTGGCAATCGCGCTCGTCAATCGATTCGTAACGGACTTGATCGGCCCTCAAATGTTACCGCGGTTGGAGTTACGAGATGGCATAACCGAGCAGTTGCGGACGATGGTGGTTGTCCCCGCACTCCTGACGAACCACCATGACATCGAACAACTGATCGAGCGCCTGGAAGTCCATTACCTGGCGAATTCCGAGGGTGATCTGCGGTTTGCGCTGCTGACCGACTGGATGGACGCACCGAGCGAGAGTCTTGCCGGTGACGACGAACTGTTGACGACCGCGGTTAACGGAATCGCGCGGCTGAACAAATTACACGGTCCTACTGCCGAAGGGGACGTGCGCTTCCTTCTGTTGCACAGAAAACGCGTCTGGAATGAGAACGAGGGCAAATGGATGGGATGGGAGCGCAAGCGAGGAAAGCTGCGTGAACTGAACCATCTTCTCCGCGGCGGCGCCAACACCGCGTTTCTACCCCTCGGAGGACGCCCGATCCAAACTCCTGTCGGAGTTCGATACGTCATCACGCTTGATGCGGACACGCGGATGCCGAGAGGCGTAGCGTGTCGTTTGGTCGGAACCATGGCGCATCCCCTAAATCGGCCGCGGTTCAACCCGCAAGTCGGGAGGGTCGTGGAAGGCTATGGGATTGTGCAGCCGCGAATCACGCACTCGCTGGTTGCTGACCACGAGAAATCGCTTTTCGAGACAGTCTTCTCCGGTCCCAGCGGCATCGATCCGTACGCCTCAGCAGTTTCAGATGTGTACCAGGATTTATTCGAAGAAGGTTCGTTCACCGGGAAAGGAATCTACGACGTCGACGCGTTTGAAGTGGCCATGGATGGCAAGGTGCCGGAAAACACGTTGTTGAGTCACGATCTCTTTGAAGGTGAACTTGCGCGAACGGCGCTAGCTTCAGATATTGAGCTGTTCGAAGAGTATCCCTCTCACTATGAGGTGGCGGCTGCTCGGCAACACCGTTGGGTGCGTGGAGACTGGCAACTTCTGCCCTGGATCTGGCAGAGCTCGGGGGCGAGGTCTGAAGACCATTCTAAAGTCGGCATCTCCGCTATTGGCCGGTGGAAGATGTTGGACAATCTGCGCCGTTCATTGTCAGCACCGGCCGCGTTTCTGGCGCTGATCGCAGCTTGCCTGGTCCCTGCGGCTTCTTCGTGGGTGTGGGCAAGATTCATTCTTGCCACCATTGCGATCCCCTCTCTCCTGTCGTTCCTGATCGGAATCAATCCACCACGGCGCGGGATTTCCAAGCGTAGTCATTTCCGGTCGATGCTGAGCGACTTAACACTCGGTGCCTCGCAGTTTGGCGTGACCATCACGATGCTGGCATACCAAGCCTGGCTGATGCTGGATGCAATTATCCGAACGCTCGTTCGCATGACGATTACGCGTCGGCATTTGTTGGAATGGGTGACCGCGGCCAGAGCCAAACGTGCCGTCGACTTGACGATCACAGGTGCCTATAGACGCATGGCTGGCGGTGTGCTGTTTGCGCTGGCAGCGCTGGCGATTGTCGTCGGTTGGGGCCATCGCGGATGGGGCATCCTGCTTCCGTTCGTTGCCCTCTGGATTGCCTCCCCTGCGCTGGCTTGGCAAATCAGCCGTCCTCCCCGGCGCATCGGTGCCGAGTCCCTAACTGCGGTGAATGCTCGACTCCTACGTTTGATTTCGCGCAGAACTTGGGGATTCTTCGAAACTTTCATTACTCCAACCGACCATGCACTACCTCCCGACAATTTTCAGGAAGAACCGACGCCTGTTGTCGCTCATCGCACCTCACCCACGAATATCGGGTTGTATCTTCTGTCTACCTTGGCGGCGCACGATCTGGGTTACCTGGGCACACTCGACGCCGTTGACCGACTGGAAGCTACTCTCGATACCATGAGCCAACTGGAGCTAGCGCGAGGGCACTTCTACAACTGGTACGACACTCGCGACCTTCGCCCCTTGGATCCCAAATACGTCTCCTCTGTGGACAGTGGCAACCTCGCCGGACACCTGCTAGCCCTTGCCAACGGTTGTCGGGAACTGATCCAGACGTCCTCGCTCGGTGAGAGCACACTTGCCGGTGTGCAAGACACCGTCGAACTGTTGCGAGAAGCCTTCGGCCAGATCGCAGAAACGCGCCGAACGAACACCGTCACCCGGAAACAGCTCAGCAATTCCATTGACGCGCTAGCCAACTCGCTGGAGCTAAAGCCAAGCAATGCTGCGGAGTGGGCGACGCGTCTCGCGGAACTGAGGACGCGTGCCCTGACCGTGGCTGACATTGCACAGACCATGGCCCAGGAACGCGGCGATGTCTCGGATTCTCCGGTGATTGTCTGGGCCAATGCCGTCAGGGCGTGCGTCGAAGGTCACGTGCGCGATGCAGCCATCCTGGTACCTTGGGCCGGCCGAAGTTCGACTGGCATTACGTCATTGCCAGTACGGCATGAGGAGCTGGCACCCGAGTGGGTAGCCATTGCACCATTCTTTGAATCGGTGCCTACGTTGGCCGAAGCTCCCGAACGCTTCGACGAGGCACAGCAAGCGCTTGCCTTATTGCGAACGCGTTTGCTCAACGATTCCTCGGCGAACCACGAGATCTTCGCGCGCGTCGATGCCTTGAGCCAGGCCTTGCGGTTGTCAGGGAACGATGCCGTGGCATTAGCTCGCCGTCTCTCCGCCATTGCGCAGAAGGCTGACGACATGTTCCAGGCGATGGATTTCTCCTTTCTTTTTGATGCGACGCGCAAACAGTTTTCCATCGGCTACCGTGTCGCGGACAATCGGCTGGACGCCAACTGTTACGATCTGCTGGCTTCGGAAGCGCGCCTTACCAGCTTCATCGCGATCGCCAAAGGCGATGTTCCCTCCTCACACTGGTTTCGCCTGGGACGTTCACTCACCCCAGTGGGCCGCGGCTCCGCGCTAATTTCGTGGTCAGGCTCGATGTTCGAATACCTAATGCCCGCCCTGATGATGAATGCGCCCACCGGCAGCTTGCTGAACCAGACACACGAACTGGTCGTACGCCGCCAAATTGCTTACGGCGCGGAGCGTGGCGTGCCATGGGGTATCTCGGAGTCTGCCTACAATGCAAGAGACTTGGATTTCAACTATCAGTACACAGCCTTTGGCGTGCCTGGGTTGGGGCTTAAGCGTGGACTTAGCGAAGATCTGGTGATTGCGCCTTACGCCACCGCGCTTGCGGCGATGATTGACCCAAACGCGGCGGCAGACAACTTTGCGAAGCTTGCCGCAGCCGGCGGCAAGGGCGTTTACGGCTTCTACGAGGCGCTCGATTATACCAGCGAGCGTGTGCCTGAAGGCGAAACCGTAGCGGTGGTGCGCGCTTACATGGCGCACCATCAGGGAATGTCGCTGGTCTCGCTTTCCAACACACTGAATAACGGGGCAATGCGAGCTCGTTTCCACGCCGAACCCATGGTGCAAGCCTCCGAATTATTGCTACAGGAGCGGACCCCGCGCGACGTGCTGGTGGCCCGCCCGCGTGCTGAAGAAGTATCCGCGGCGGCGCACGTCCGCGAACTCATCCCGCCCGTCGTGCGCCGTTTCACCTCGCCGCATGAATCGATTCCACGCACGCATCTGCTCTCCAACGGACGCTACGGGGTAATGGTGACGACTGCCGGGTCGGGCTATAGCCGATGGCGGAATCTTGCAGTCACCCGCTGGCGCGAGGACATCACCCGAGACTGTTGGGGGTCCTATATTTTTCTCCGCGACGCGAACAGCGGCCAGCTTTGGTCGGCTGGCTATCAGCCCTCGGGTATCGAACCGGATGCATATGAAGCCAGCTTCACCGAAGACCGCGCCGAGTTCATTCGACGTGACGGGTCGTTGGTCACCACCCTGGAGGTCGTCGTTTCGCCAGAAGATGATGCGGAAGTTCGCCGAGTTTCGATCGCCAACTTGGGAACCCGGACTCGTGAAGTTCAGATCACATCCTACGCCGAGGTTGTGCTTGCCCCTCAAGCAGCCGACGAAGCCCACCCGGCATTCTCCAACCTTTTTGTGGAGACGGAATTCGTCGCGGGCGCGGAGACTCTGCTGGCCACCCGCCGGCCGCAATCCGAAAACGAAACGCCGGTCTGGCTTGCTCATGTCGCAATGGTCGAAGGCGAGTCCGTAGGGGATCTGCAATTCGAGACCGATCGCGCGCGCTTTCTTGGAAGAGGGCATTCGGTCCGGGATGCCGTGTCCATCGCGGACGGGCGGCCTCTCTCCAATACAATCGGCCCAGTGCTGGACCCCGTGATGAGTCTGAGGCGTTCGGTACGCATCCCGGCTGGTGCGACCGCACGAATCGCTTTCTCGACCCTTGTCGCCCCAGCTCGAGCGCAAGTGCTCGACCTGGCGGACAAGTATCGAGACGGGCGAACTTGGGAGCGCACCCTCATGGCGGCCTGGACGCAGGCGCAAGTGCAACTTCATCATCTCGGTATCACGCCTGACGAAGCCCACCTATTCCAACGATTGGCCAATGCCGTTCTGTATTCCGACCCATCCCTTCGTCCGTCTTCGGATTTGCTGAGCCGCACCACGATTGACTTACCTGCCTTATGGGTGCACGGAATCTCCGGGGATCTGCCCATCGTGCTGGTCAGGATCGACGAAGCAGAGGATGTGGGGATCATCCGGCAAGTACTGAGGGCGCAGGAATATTGGCTTACTAAGGGGTTATTGGTTGACGTAGTGATCCTCAACGAGAAGCCGCCTTCCTATGAACAGGAACTACAGGATTCGCTGGACGAGCTTGTACGTGCTCACAGGCAGCGGGTGTCATCCGAGCACGGCGATGTCCGCGGCAACGTGTTTCTGCTGCGCGGAGACTTAATTTCCGCGCAAGAGCGCGCGCTCCTGCAATCCGCAGCCCGCGTAGTACTACTCAGCCGCCACGGCACCATGGCCGAGCAGGTGATCCGCTCGCAACACTCGGAATCCCTGACGCGGCCCGTACCTCGTCCGTCTCGACCGGGGAAGGACGCAGAAGTGCCGTTGAAGATTCCGGAACTAGAATTCTTCAATGGCCTGGGTGGATTCGCCGACGGAGGGCGGGAATACGTGACCGTCCTTGGCGAGGGACTGCGCACGCCAGCTCCATGGATCAATGTCATCGCCAATCCTGAGTTTGGTTTTCTCGTCTCAGAATCTGGTTCCGGCTACACCTGGTCTGGCAACAGTCATGAAAACCAACTCACTCCCTGGTCGAATGACCCGGTAACGGATCCGTCCGGAGAAGCTATTTACATTCGCGATGAGGATTCGGGGGTGGTGTGGAGTCCGACGGCCTTGCCCGTCCTCGATGACGCCTCTAGCTTTGCGGCATGGCACGGCCAGGGTTATAGCCGGTTCCGCAATGGATCGCAAGGAATTCTGTCGGAGCTGCTCCAGTACGTCCCGATTCGCGATTCGATTAAGATCTCGCGTTTGGTTCTGCACAACCGTTCAGCCCGCACTCGTCGCCTTTCAATGACAGCATATGCGGAATGGGTGCTGGGGAATTCGCGCAGCATGACGGCGTCGCACATTATCACGGATCTTGATGTGGAGACGAGTGCTCTATTTGCGCGCAGCGCATGGGGCGGCGAGTTCGGCGGTCGAGTTGCCTTTATTGATCTCAGCGGACGGCAGAACTCATGGTCGGGCGACCGGACCGAATTTCTCGGGCGCAACGGAGTTGCTGCGCGGCCGGCGGCATTGCAACGAGGGGCCCCGCTTTCCGGAAGAGTGGGCGCCGGTATTGATTCCTGCGCCGCGCTCCAGACGATGGTGGAGTTGCGTCCAGAGGAACGCATTGAGATCGTGGTTCTGCTAGGAGAGGGGAAGGATCGGGAAGAGGCGCGCGAATTGATCAATCGCTATCGCGCCGCGAACCTCGATCAGGTTTTGGCCGAGGTCACCCAGCAATGGGACGAGGTCCTCGGAACCGTGCAAATCACAACGCCTGATCGGTCGATGGATGTTCTGGTGAATCGCTGGCTGCTCTACCAGACTCTGTCCTGCCGGGTATGGGGACGGGCCGCGTTTTATCAGACTAGCGGAGCCTACGGTTTCCGCGATCAACTGCAGGACGTGATGGCGCTCGCCGTGACAAAACGAGAAGTCGCTCATGCGCATCTACTGCGCGCCGCTTCACGCCAATTCGTGGAGGGTGATGTCCAGCACTGGTGGCATCCGCCGTCGGGGCGCGGCGTCCGCACCCGAATTTCCGATGACCTGCTATGGCTGCCTTATGTCGTGATCCAATTCCTCGAGGTGACAGGAGACTCCGGCCTGCTCGACGAATCGGTACCCTTTCTGGAAGGCGAAACACTCACCTCGGGTCAACTCGAATCCTACTTTCAGCCCCGCGTTTCACAGACGCGTGCAACCATCTTTGAACATTGCGCCCGAGCGCTGGATCGAAGTCTGGCTGTTGGTAAACACGGTCTGCCATTGATGGGCACCGGAGACTGGAACGACGGCATGAACCGAGTGGGACAGGACGGCAAGGGCGAGAGTGTTTGGCTGGGCTGGTTCCTGCACACCATTCTCTGGGAGTTCGCCAAGATTGCCGATGCGCGCGGCGAACCCAAGCGCGCAGAAACCTGGCGGCTTCACGTCAGTGCGCTCAAGGCCGCGCTCGAGCGGGACGGTTGGGACGGAGCGTGGTATCGCCGAGCCTTCTTCGATGATGGCACGCCGCTCGGCACTGCCCAAGACCGGGAGTGCCGTATTGACTCTATTGTTCAGTCCTGGGGAGTCCTTAGTGGGGCCGCTGAACCGGCTCGTGGAGCGCGCGCCATGGCTGCTGTCGACCAGTATCTCGTCCGCCGTCCAGAAGGATTGGATTTGGTACTAACTCCACCCTTCGACAAGACCGATCATGACCCCGGCTACATTAAAGGCTATCTGCCTGGGATCCGCGAAAATGGCGGCCAGTATACGCACGCTGCTGCGTGGACGGTCCTGTCATTTGCGGCGCTCAGCGACGGAGACAAGGCCGTCGAGTTGTTTCGCATGCTCAACCCAATCAACCGCACCGCCTCGCGAGCGACCGTGCAGCGCTACAAAGTGGAGCCCTATGTGGTGGCAGGTGATGTTTATTCCGAACCTCCGCATGTGGGGCGCGGTGGATGGACGTGGTATAGCGGATCAGCCGGATGGCTATATCGCGCGGCTGTCGAATGGATTCTGGGTTTCCGCATACGCGGAACGGTGCTTTCGATCGATCCCTGTATTCCTAAAAGCTGGCCGCACTACTCCATGAGTTTTCGTTATCTCTCGACGGCTTACAAAATCAGCGTAGAAAACCCGTCCGGCGTTTCACGGGGTGTCGTTTCCATGGAAATAGACGGCAAGCCGCTGGCCACCTCCCAAAATATCCCGCTCACTGACGATGGTGGGAATCATCAGGTTTGCATTGTTCTAGGGTAGACGATGCGTCCGGGAGTGCCCGTACTCGACCGCAATTTTGTACCGCTCAAGCGACGACAATTTCCAGTCGGACCACCATCAACACTTCCTTCCAGTCTGTCCTTGCTCAAAATTCCATCCCGTGATGTGCTACCTGTTTCGTTTTTGGGGCCCTCTAAAAGGTGATCCCGGGTAGAGCAATAGGCCGGGAGTTTGAATCTCTCCGGGCGCGCCAGACTTCTTCATTCACCGCGATTCGCGCCGGCGTCCAAGCGCTCCGTTTGCTACCGTAACTCCCTCGTGCCCACCGCCTGCCGCAACTGCTCCAGCGATGTCATATAGGTCGCCAGTGCCTGGCGGTAGCTCAATTGGGTCGAGCGATAACTGCGTTCGGCATCGAGGAAGTCCAGCAGCGATGCCGCCCCGTGCTCGTAGGAGAACCGCGTAATATCGAGCGATTCCGTCGCTTTGTCCAGATATCCCTGGTCGTACAACCGGAGCACCTGCTCGCTTCTCCGCAGGCCCTCATAATCATTCTGCACTTCAGTCAGAACCTGCTGTTCTGCGGCTTTCTGCTGGAATTGCGATTGCGTAACAGCGTATTGCGTACGCGCAATCTCGCCCTGATTTTTGCTGAACACGGGCAGCGGAATATTGAAGTAAAAAGCACCCAGGTTGTTCTGGTTCAGACGGGTGTAATCGAAATTCACGTTCAAGTCGGCCTTGCCATTCGCTTTGGCCAGCCCGACCTGGCTCTGGGACGCAACCACGCTGCGCTGCGCCGCCTGCAGGTCGGGCCGGCTGGCGAGGGCGCGCGCCTGCAAGTCTTCCAGACGCGCAGTTACCGGATCGTAAGCCAGGCTGCCAACCACTTCGTAGTCTGCGGGCACGGAATCAAAGCCAAGGAATTGGCGCAATGAGGCCAGTGCCTGGGCCCGGGCCAATTGAGCATTGCTGACGTCGCTCTCGAACTGCAGCGACTGCAACTGGATCTTAAGCAGGTCGTTGCGGCTCATCGCTCCGGCTTTGTGGCGCTCTTCGCTGATGTCAACCGTCTTCTTGTAACTGTCTAAGAGGCTCTCGGCGAACTCCAGGTTCGACTTCGCCAGCAACGCCGCAACGAACAATTGCGCGGCGTTGGCAAGGACTGTGCGTTGCGCATCCTCGACTTGTGACTCGGTGACGGCGGTCGCCGTCTTGGCGGCATCGAGGCGGTGCTGGCGTTTCTTTCCGCGCTCGAAGAGATAGCTGACGCCTACGTCGTACTGCGCCTGGGTCTCCCAGTAATTCGAGTCGCTCCACAGGCTGGGTGCAAACAGGGGAAGAAATTGCGTGTCCCATGAGAGCACGGGATTGGGCCGCAGGTTGGCGGTAATCTCCTGGGCCTTGTTCTGCTGGATCAGCGTTTGGTTGGCCTGCAACGTGGGATTGTTGCGCTTGGCCATATCCAGCGCCTGTTCGAGCGTGATGGCCCGCTTCGATGGGTCCAACACGGGTAACGGCACCTGCGGCGGGCCAGACATCGGCGGCGGAGTCTGCGCCTGCGCCGTCAGTACGCGAGTCGGTAAGGGCGCGTCAGGCAGCCCGGAATTCTGCTGCGCCGATACACCCGACGCCACCAGCAGCAGTAACAATCCAGCGACACATTCAAGTCTGCGATTCGAGGAGTATGGGGCAGGCGTATTCATCATTCGGTGACCTCCTCGGCTTCATCCGGCAGAACGTCATTCGGTCCGGCCACCCAAGCATAGAACGCTGGCAGCAAGACGAGGCTCAGGAACAATTCAGTCAGCAATCCGCCGACAATTACGATAGCGAAGGGACGTTGCGAATCCGATCCGATGTCGTGAGACATGGCGGCTGGCAGAAGTCCGAGGCTGGCCACCAGCATGGTCATCATGATGGGGCGCAGCCGCCGCGTCGAACCAATAATCACCGCCTCGTGGACGGGCAAGCCACGGGCGCGAAGCTGATTGATGTACTCGATCAGCACCACGCCGGTCTGCACCGAGACGCCAAACAGCGCCAGGAATCCGACGCCCGTCGAGACGCTGAAGTGTTCTCCCGTAATCAGCAGCGCAATCAGGCCGCCGATGGGCGCGAGCCCGAGATTGAGCAGCACCAGGAATCCCCACTTGAAGGAACGGAACATCGAGTACAGAACCAGCATGATCACCATGATTGTGAGCGGAATCACGATCGCCAGGCGATGGTTCGCGCGCTTCTGGCTCTCATACTCGCCAGCCCACTCCAGGGTATAGCCCTGTGGCAACTTCACTTCGCGGTCCACTTTCTTCATGGCTTGTTCAACGGTGCTGCCGAGATCGCTGCCACGAACGCTGTACTTAATCGCAATGTAGCGCTGGTTGCCCTCGCGGTTGATCATCGAAGCTCCATCTTCGATCTTGATATCGGTGACTTCGGCCAGCGAAACGCGTTCTCCACTGGGCGCGGCAATGCGGATGTTGCGTATGTCGTCCACGGACTGCCGGAACTGTTTCTGGTAACGGGGGACAAGATCGAAACGCTGTTCGCCAATGAGAATCTGGCTAACCGGATTGCCGCCTACAGCGGTTTGGATTGCGTCCTGAATGTCGGAAGCATTGATACCGAAGCGATCGGCCTTCTCCCGGTTGACCACGATATTGACGTTGGGTTGGCCGAGCACGCGGAATAGCCCAAGATCGGCAACACCGGGGACCGTCCGCATTACCACCATGATCTCTTCGCCCTTCTGCTCCAGGTCTTTCAGGTCGGAGCCGAAGATCTTGACGGCGAGTTCGCCCTTCACGCCGCTGACCGCTTCTTCCATGTTGTCGGCGATGGGCTGCGAGAATCCCCAGGTCACGCCGGGAATCTTCTCCACTTCGTTGTCCATTGCCTCAATCAATAGCTCCTTGCGGCCACGGAACTGAGGCCGCCATTCACTGCGGGGCTTGAGATCGACAAAATACTCGGTGTTGAAGAAGCCGGTGGCGTCAGTGCCGTCATCGGAGCGGCCCACTTGCGAGACCACTTTCGTCACTTCCGGAAAGCTGGCGAAAATGATGCGCGCCTTGTCCATCACTTCGCCACCGGCAGTTGGGCCCGTGCTGGGGGACAAGGTGCCGCGCGCCCAGATCGAGCCTTCATCGAGATGGGGAAGAAATTCCGAGCCAATCACCCCTCCAAATCCGAGGTACGCCGTGAAGGCAAAGACAACGACAGCTGAGGCCAATACGACAGGGCGCCGGACGATAATCCAGTCCAGTGTTCGCTCGTAGTTGGCCGTAATCCATTTGACGATCGGGTTGTCCCAGGCGTGGGCACCCTTGTGGAAAATGTAACTTGCGAGCACAGGCGCGATGATGATGGAAAACAGCAACGCACCCAGCAGTGCGAATGTCACAGTCGATGCCATCGGTTTAAAGAGACGGCCCTCTACCCTTTGCAGCGTAAAAATCGGCAGGTAGGTGATGATGATGATCGCAATCGCATAAAACACCGGGCGTTGCACTTCGTGTGCGGCGGAACGAATGACCTCGTCCACCGACGCATGACCTTCCTTCCAGCCCTCCAGGCGGCGCTGTATGTTTTCGACCATCACGGCCGCCCCTTCCACGATCATTCCGAAATCGAGAGCGCCCAGCGACAGCAGGTTGGCGGGAATGTGCCGCAGATCGAGCAGGATCGAGGCGAAGAACAACGAAAACGGAATGGTGATCGCCACGATCAGCGCCGAACGCAAATTCCCCAGGAAGAAGAACAGCACCAGCACGACCAGCAGAATGCCCTCGGTGAGGTTGTGCAGGACCGTGTGCGTCGTCAGGTGCACCAGGTCGTCGCGATCAATGTGCGGAACGATCTTCACGCCCTTTGGCAGGACACGCTCGTTCAGGAACTTCACCTTGGCATCGATGTCACGTAGGACGGCTTCGGCTTCCGCTCCCTTGCGCATTTGTACGATGCCTTCGACCACGTCGGTGTTGTCCGTAACGCGCCCATCATCGTGGCGAATCGCCTTGCCCAGCCGCCCAAGGCGAATCTTCGAACCCTGCGTCACCTCGGCCACATCGCGGATGCGTACCGGAGTGCCGTTCTTCGCGGTCAGTACCGTGGCGCCAACGTCGTCGGTGGTCTGCATGAGTCCGACGGCGCGGACATTGTAGGCCTGCTGTCCCTTCTCAATGAAACTGCCGCCACCGTTGACATTATTGTTGGTCAGCACCTGCTCCACCTGCGCCATGGTCAGGCCATACGCAACCAGTTTGTCGGGATTGACCTGTACCTGGTACTCGCGGGTCTGACCGCCAAAGATCGAGATCGAAGCAACGTTGGGCACGGACATCAGGTGCTTGAAGACCACCCAGTCCTGAAGAGCCTTCAAGTCCATCACGTCGTACTGGGGATTGGTGCTCTGTAGAGTGAAAAAATAAATCTGACCGGCGGGGCTGAAGTCGGCACCGATTTGTGGATTCAACCCGGGAGGCAAGCTGACCAGCGTCAGCTTTTCCAGCACTTGTTGCCGGTTCTGTTGGTTATCTGACTCGTCGTCGAATAACACCGTGATGAATGAAAGTCCCGAGATTGAAGTGGAGCGGAGGTGCGTGAGGTGCGCGACGCCATTCAACTCCGTCTCGATGGGAATTGTGACTTGCTGCTCGACTTCCTCCGCCGCGCGCCCCGGCCATTGCGTGATGACCCACACGTACTTGTCGGCGACATCGGGATAAGCCTCAACCGGAAGGTTGTGGAACGAAATGATCCCCCAGATCAGTAATCCGATCCCTACCGCCAGCACCAGCATCCGGTTACGCAGGGCAAAGTTGACCAGGAACCCGATCATCCCTACTGCTCCTCGGCTGCGGAGGAGAATTGCAGCGCGTTGGTGACGACCTTTTCCTGCGGATTCAGTCCGCTGACCACTTGCACGAATCCGTCACTGCTCTGTGGTCCCAGTTGCAGGGTAACTCGGCGAAACTGCTTGTTGCCCGCGGGAACAAAAACCCAGTCCTTGTCATGCAAATGAACGATGGAAGTAGCCGGGACCACGATTCGTTCGATCAGTTGGCTTCCTTTGAACGTAGCGGTCACGAACATCCCGGCCCGCATCAGCCCCTTGGGATTCGGCAACTCAATGCGAACTTTGGCCGATCGCGTCGCGGGATCCAGGACCTCGCTAATATTGACAACCTTCCCCGGAAACTTCTGATCGGGATAGGCATTGAGCGAGATCTCGGCGGTATCGCCAACGTGCACCCGCGACAGCATGTCCTGATACACATCGCAAACCACCCAAACCGTAGACAGGTCGGCAATGGTGAATAGACTGGGAGAATTGTCGAGAGATTTCACACCGGTGCCGCCGGTGATCTGTTGATCGACGATGGTTCCCGAAATAGGGGCAACGACTGGCAGCAAAGGCGATGGATTGTTGATGGTTCCGCCCAGTACTTTTACTCGCTGAACGGCAGTTTGCATATCCACCTTGGCTTTTGCATCGGCGTCCTGGGCCGTTTCTAGATCGGCCAGCGCGATGGCGCCCTTGTCGTAAAGCAATTGGGCGCGCGCCAGTTGCTTGGCAGCCAGTTGCTCGTCAGCCTTGAACTTCTGGTAGTCAGAGAAGGCTTGCGACACATCGGGACTGTCGATCAGCAACAGAGTCTGCCCCTTCCGGACGGAGTCGCCCAACTTGGCTTTGATCTCGACCACCCGGCCACCGCCTAGCGACACCACGGGCACGGAGCGGTTCACATCCGGAGCGATTACGCCATTGACGTGCAACTCGTCGCTGACCCTGCGGACTTCCACCGCGACCGTCGGAAATTGCTCGGGGTGTGGCAAAGTGAAAACATTGGGATCAGCATTCGTTTCTACAGAGGTTTGCGGCGGATCGACCTTGGTCTTCGAGCAGCTTGAGAACATCACAGCGGCCAGCAGCAATGGGAGCAATCCCGCGGTGCGCGCCAGCGCTTGCCCCGGCATACTCATGCGGTTCTTCATCTAGACGTCTCTCTTCTTGAACCTGGCATAGCCGGTCTCAACGGTCTGGATTCCCCGCTACGTACGGGTACCCGACAGCCAACCAGAGAAATTAATAGTGAATGCGTCGTGCCACTTGATCGGCACTTGCTCGCTGATTCAGTTTCAGAGGGAGGGAGGAGGAGCTCGACCGGCAGAAGGAACGATTACGCCGTCCAAGGCGAGCTTCACAGTAACCAACGGACGCCACGGCCGCAATAAGACCAGCCCGAACAGCAGGTAGAGCGCCAGCATGGTCGGCAACAAGGACGACGGCGGGCTCGTCTGTAAATCGTGAACCAGGGCAACCGCGCGTTTCAACTTCTTGGAGGACTCTTCCACGACGGCTTGCGTGGGATGGAGGTCGTCGCTGGCCGAGATAACGGGGAACAGCAAGACCACGACGCACACCAACGCAATCAGCGCCTTACGATAGGGCACTCGGGCGAGCTGCCCGGAGACGGAACGGCCTCGCAAGAACCCGAAAACAGCCAACGGGGCCAGCGATATCCAGATCAGGTTGAGGAGCAGTTCCATCGGTCGTTTTCGTAGTTTATCACTCAGTATGGAGCCGTTGCGACGCCGAGTCGGCGTCCGGATACAGGTTCACGAGATATTAATCGCCATGCGAATGGTGGCCGCCCTGCTTTGCCAGTGTGGTTCGCTAGAATTCCAAGACCCCTCATCTACCCGGCCGCTTCAGCCACGCCGCTGCGACCAACCTTCGCCTGTGCCGTTCGAATTTCGCTTAAACGTTCGCCTCTGCTCTAATAGACGCTTAATCCCAGATTCAGCAGATTTCGACGAGGAAGGAACCCGCAACTTGCATTTTCTGCGTAAGCTCTTTTTCGCTCTACTTGTATTGGTAGGTCTTCTCCTGACCGCATGGGCGGCCGCCGCCCTTTATTTCGACTTTCAGCTAGCCAGCCTGCGTGTTCCACTTGCGGTGCTTTATCTCGCCCTGATGCTCGGAGCGTTCTTCTGTCTTCGGCCCCGTCCCAGCCGCGTTCTGGTTCTGTTCGCCGGTTTCGTTCTGGTTGCCCTCTGGTGGTTTTCGCTCAAGCCGACCAACCAGCGCAACTGGCAACCCGACAATGCCCAGACTGCCTCTGCCGACATCGCCGGCGACCACATCACCATTCATAATTTTCGCAACTGTAGTTACGTCACTGAGCTGGACTACACCTGCCAGTGGGAGACCCGCTCCTTCGACCTGGCCAACCTGTCCGGCGCTGACATTTTTATTACCTGGTGGGGGCCAACCTTGATCGCCCATCCCATCGTCAGCTTCGATTTCGGCCCGCAGGGCTACGTTCCGTTCTCGATTGAAACCCGCGACGTCGTCGGCCAGAGCTACTCCGCCGTTCGTGGATTCTTTCGCCAGTACGAGTTGGCCTACATTGTCAGTGACGAACGCGACGTTGTCCGCCTGCGCACTAACTATCGCAAGGATGAAGAGGTCTACATCTTCCGCACCACCGTCCCGCCCCAGTTGACGCGCAAGATATTTCTGGACTACATCCAGCGGGTGAACGACCTGCACAACCACCCCGAGTGGTACAACGCTCTGACTAACAATTGCACCACCAACATTGACGTTTCAGCGTCCCAGGCAAGAGGTCGGAGCACGGTCTGGGACTGGCGAGTCCTGCTGAACGGCAAGATGGACGAGATGATGGACGAGCACGGCACTCTGGTGAACGGAGGATTGCCGCTCCCGGCCCTGAAGGCGCAGGCCCATATCAACCCTGCGGCGAAGGCTGCGGATGACAGGCCCGACTGGTCGCAACTCATCCGCGTCGGCCGCGTCGGCTTCACAAAGCAACCGTAACCACACGGATCGAGCTGCCCAGCAGCGACATTTGGTTTAGCCGCGGGCGTCAGCCCGCGGTCAAAAGGGGGAAGACAGTCGAGCCGCGTAGCGGCGACACCAGTTACATCCCGAACACTCCGCCGACGGCACTATTTCGCCACTAACACCAGGAAGTAATCCATCTTGTCATCCTTGACCCAGTCGTCGTGTTCCTCCAGCAGGCGATAGCCTGCTTGCTCGGCTTCCTGCAGCACGGCTTTTTTCTGCACTCCGTGGTTCTCGCCGTTGCCATCGCGGTCGATGATGCCGACTCTGGCTCCCGGTCGCAGCGCAGCCCGTAAGTTCCGTAGCAACTCGACCGGTTTGGCGATCTCGTGATAGGTCTTCAGCATCAACACCGCGTCCACGCTGGCGGCAGGCAATTGCGGGGAATCTTCTTTCCCCAGCACGGTCTTCACATTTTTCAGGTTTTCCTTCTCCGCCCGCTCCTCGATATGGCGAATCGCCTCGGGATTAATCTCCACCGCATAAACTCTGCCGCTCTCCGTCACTCGCTTGGCTGCACGGACCGTGAACCATCCTGACCCCGCTCCAATGTCGGCGACGACTTTGCCGGCAGTAATGCCGAGCGCATCCATCACCTTGTCGATATGCAACTTCTGCTCGCGGTCTGGGTAATCGAAGATCGACAGGTCGCCGCTGTAAGGAGTGCTGGTTTTACGCTGCTGTACGGACGGTGCGGCGGCGGAAGCTTGTCCCCTCGGCGACCCCATCGCCGGACCTGCCGGCACAACGAGCAACAACCACACCAGGCAAGCCGCGATACTCCGGAACCTCATCAGGACCCCCATCGGAATGTTAAACGTAGCATGACATCAATCGCCGGCCGTAAACGCACTGCGCCTCCAAATCAATGCTTCTAAGTCAGGTAGGCGTTCCGCGCCTCCAGCAGTTACCATAGAGGTTTGGTGCCGGGAATGACTTGATTGCGTTCCACGTGCCGGAGTACCTTTATTCTCTTTAGCGAACCAGTCTTTGCCGGGCAGTGTAGCGACGAGTACTCTCAGCCGTTGGTTTTCGGCCCTCTAGGAGATTCATGACAGCGTCGAAGAGCGCTCTTTCTCTGGTTATCTGCATTCTTTTGTGCGGGTTCACCCTCTCCTGCGCGACCGGCAAGCCTCCCGCCCCGGTGCTTCCGCTGGTCATCAACCCGTTGCCATTGCCTACAGCGGTCATCAGCGTCCCTTACTCTGCAACGTTGACCTCCGTTGGAGGGGTAGGGCCGTTCACATGGGCCATGGCCTCCGGGACTCTGCCTCCGGGACTCACCATCAGCGCTGGCGGCGTCATCAGCGGAACTCCAACCGTGTTGGGCGCAACGACTTTCAAGGTGCAGGTCACCGACTCGCAAACTCCTACCGCGGCAGTCGACATTGCGAGCAAGACCATCACCGTCAACAGTCCCTTGTCGGTCACGACCTCGTCGCTCACCGCCGGATCGATCAACGTACCCTACACCGCTTCGCTCACGGCTGGTGGTGGCGTGCCGCCCTACACCTGGAGCATCACCTCGGGCAGCTTGCCCGCCGGGCTGACCTTGTCCGCATCCGGATTTATCTCCGGCACGCCGACCTCTCAGCAGACCTCAACTTTCACCGTTCAGGTCAGCGATTCGCAAACGCCGGCTACGACTGCCACCGCAATCTTGAGCATCACGATCAACGGTCCCACCTTCCGTTTGAACGGCAACTACGTTTTCTCGTTCTCGGGATTCAGTCAGGGCAACCTTGTGCTCCAAGCTGGTAGTTTCACATCCGACGGCCAAGGCAACCTCACCAATGGCCTCATGGATTCCAATAGCGCCTCCGGGGTGCACACCAACCTTCCGTTCACCGGCACCTATTCTGTGGGTGCGACCGACACCGGCCCGATGACGCTGGTCATCCCGGCGTTGGGAACCTTCTCTTACCAGTTGGCAGTGCCGGCCAATGGCACCATCCGGTTCATCCAGGACGGTAGCGCCGGGGGCCAAGGGTCGGGCACCATTCGCAAAGTTGCAACCACCACTGGGACGAACATCACGGTCAGCAGTCTTGCCGCCACGTGGGCTTTCGGTTCCTTCGGAGCCGACTCCGCTCTCAGTCGCTTCGCTTCCGCAGGCACCTTCGTCGCCGACAACACGGGCAAGTGGACCAGTGGCGTTGAGGACACCAACGACCACGGCAGCATAGCCAATAGCGTGCCATTTACCGGATCGTTCGTCGCCATTGACCCCGTCACCGGACGCGGCACCGCGACCCTTACCGTCACGAACGGCGCCACCACCAATTACAGCTTCTATCCTGTTTCGTCGACCGAACTGATTATGCTGGGTATCGACCCCGTTTCCAGTTCGGCCCCGCTCAACTTGCTTACGCTCGACACCAGCGCAGCACCCACCGGTGGTTGGACGAACGCAATTCTCAACTTCACTACGGTTGCTGAACTCCAGGGTGTGGCGCTTTCCAATGGCAACCTTGTCCCCGATGTTCTGCTAGCCTTGGTAACCTTCGACGGCAAGGGCGGCCTCACCGTCACCACTGACGAGAATTCTGGCGGAACTCTCAGCGCCAACAAATATACCGGTACCTACAACGTCGAGACCAACGGGCGCACCACCTTGAGCGGCTTCGGCAGTTCTTCAACCGTTTTTTACATTTCGTCGAACGTTGCGTTCTCCGTGGGCGGAGACGCGAACGTGACTGCTGGAAGCCTCTTCCGGCAGGCAGGGTCGCCTTTCAGTAACACGTCGATCACCGGTTCCTACCAGGGCGGTACGATCGTAGCTGTGCTGCCCACTGTTACGGTTGAAGCTGACTCAGCCAAGCCCGACGGTAATGGCAACTACCCGCTGACCTACGACACCAGCGGACCGGGTGGTCCGCAACAGGGCTTGACCTTGGCCGCAACCTACAGCGTCGATGCTACCGGCCGCGCTCCGTTGATCGTAAATGGGACAACTACCGGAATTGCTTACGTCGTGGGCCCGACGAAGATCCTAGTGCTGTCGGTCGATGCCAATCCAAAAATAAACTCGCTCGAGAAGTAGCCGTCGCGGTCGTTCGAACTGCGAAACATCGCGCCCCACTCAAGGCGCTGGTGTGTGTGGGCTTCTCGACGTCTGGGAAGCATCGCACCGGATGAGGGTACCAGCCTAACTTGGCTTCTTCTGCAAATCCGCAAGGCTGACGCATCCCAAGCCCGCGGGGCGTCAGAATCGTAGCCTAGCGCGTAAGAGTCTGTGTGAGGACTAGACTGCAAATTTTCAGTGGGAAGAGGATCCGTAGTCGACAGCAAATCAGCCGCGAAGCGGCGGCTGCGAATTTAGCCCGGGGCGCAAGAGGCTGTTACGAAACCAAGAACGCCGCTCCGCGGCTCGGGAATGTTTTCCACTTGGCCCCGGGCTGACGCCCGAGTCTAACACCACATCGCCGCTTCGCGGCTGAATCGAGCACTCCCAGGCGCCCATTGTTCCACCGCACAGGTCGCAATCGGAGTTTCGTAACAGACTCGCAAGCCCCGGGTAAAGTCGAAAATTGACCCGAGCCGCGTAGCGGCGGCACTGGTTCTCACACGGACTCGTAAGCACTGGGTCGATATTGTAAAGAGGGCAAGGGTCCCGTAGGGACGCCAGATCTTGCTACCACGTGTACTTCCGCGCCGGCTCTTGCCGCGCAGCTTCATCCATGACCTGCTGCTTCCATTGCTTGGGGCTCGCGCCTTTCAAATCGCCTACCCCCGCTGCGGCGAGGATCAACGCCCGGTACGACCCCATCCAGGGCAGTTTTAAAAACGACATGTCCGGCGTCTCGGCCTGCGTGACCAGCGCGAGTTGCGCATCTTTCCAATCGGCTGGCGGATTCTTGCCAGACTGCAAATACTTCAGTGCTTCCAGGCCTGTACTACCCAACTTCTGCAGTTGCAGCACACGACTGCTGGCGTCTTGCAATACCGGAGCCTTTGCCGCCATTGCCGCAAAGCCCGGTCCCATGTCGCGCCACTCCTGAAATGTGCGCGCCAACTCGTCTGACGAAACTGCGAATTTGGGCGCGTCCCCAAGCAACTGCTCGACCAGCGCTGCGAACTGCCGCCGGTAAGGCGGATCGGGTACCACCGCATCCGTTAGATGCACCAGCGGCACAAGTTGCGTGCTCGGGTTACCACGCGTTAACTGCTCTCGCACTCCCACGCCTTCTGGCGAGGTGATCTTTCCTAATACGCCCAGCGGGCCAAGTTCGGCAGTGCCCGAAACCTGCCGCAGCATCTTGTCCATGCTCGAGAGTTGCAGCGTGCCATCCTGTTCCAGCCATACCGCCACCACGTCGAGCCGCCGGTACATGTCAGCCACGTTCGTCACGTTTTGTGGTGACCAGAAGCGCTCGGCCGCCGCCGCGGACCTCGGCCAGATCCGGCCGTCAATATTCTCCGGCGAAAGAAATTCTCCCCACGCGCACACTTCGCCTCCCACAATGTGGGATGCCTGCTCCGGCGTCAAACTGCTGCCCACCGGCAGCGGATCAGAGAGGTAGTAATATTCCGCCGGACCCATGTGGTCGAGATAATAATCTGTCGACCAGATTGCCCCGTACCCTTCGCGCGCGGCCTGGTCGAGCGACTTATAGCCGCGCCACGACTGCACCACCGTACCCTTGGGCAAGTCCGGCGTCAGGATCTCGTCCCATCCCACCATCTTCTTGCCGTGCTTCTGCACGATCTGCAGCACGCGCTGATTGAAGTAAGTCTGCAACTCCGCCGTGCTGTGATAGCCGTGCGCCCGCATGAACTCCTGGATTTGCGCATTGGCCTGCCACTGCTTGCCATTGTTCTCGTCGCCACCGATGTGGAAATACTCGTCGGGAAACAGCGCCGCCATCTCCCCGATGAATCCATCCAGGAACCGGTAGGTCTCCTCGCGCGTCGGATCCATCACCGGATCGAAGACGCCCCAGTGCGTCTGTATCGTGTACGGCCCCGGCGCGCTGGCCAAGTCGGGGTAGCCCACCATCCATGCCCCGGCGTGCCCCGGCATGTCAAATTCCGGAATCACCCGCACACCGCGATCCGCGGCGAACGCAATCACCTCACGCACCTGCTCCTGCGTGTAATAGAGGCCGTTGGATCCCATCTCCTGCAGCTTGGGATACTTCTTGCTCTCTATGCGGAATCCCTGGTCCTCGCTCAGGTGCCAATGGAACACGTTCATCTTCACCGCGGCCAAGCCTTCAATGTTGCGCTTGATGACCTCCACCGACTGGAAGTGGCGACCGACATCAATCATCAGGCCGCGCCACGGAAATCGCGGCTTGTCCTGAATGTCGACGAAAGGGAAGTAGTACCCATCGTGGTCCCCTGACACCAGTTGCAGCAGCGTCTCCATGCCGTGCAACGCGCCCCACACCGTATTAGCGCTAAGGGTCGCTCCCGTGCCATCAATCACTAACGCGTAAGACTCATCGTCGCCCAGCCCGGGATACGCAGTGCCCCCCTCCCTGACCCCGACCTTCAGCGTGGCAGACTTTCCATTGGGAGCAATTCCCAGCGGCAGCACAATTCCACTTCGGCCCTCCAGTCGCTGTTGCAGACGGAGAATCGCAGCCTGCAGCCGCGCGTCGGTGTAGCCATCGCTCGAAATCGTAAACGAGCCCTCCAGTTTGAGTTTTCCTGGCTGCACCTGCACAAACGCAGGCAACGGCATGACGTTGATTGTGGAAGCTCCACTCGTAGCGGATTGTCCGGCCGCAAAGGCGAGTACAGGCAGAAGTAGCATCGGTATCAGAATTCGCATGATGGATAATTTGAGGTCGCAGCTCAATTGTGAATTACGCAATCAAGTAACGACATTTCAGATTTGTCATCACGAGCCCGCCGCGGGCGAGGGATCTGCTTTCCTCCGCTCGGCGATAAGCTGGTTCCCAGGCCAAAATTGCAGGCCGCCCGCAATGACAATTGAGTCGAGTGTAACAAATTGCTCGTTTATGATCATATATATGATCGTTTATGTTCTTTTATGGTAGATTATCAAGTGGGGCCGCGCCGTGGTGGGCGGTGTTGTGCCCCAGCTTTCTCAAGGAGCATTCCGCGTGGCGCACTCGCACCAGCCCGATCACAACCGCAAGTTCCCGAACCAGATGCTGAAGGAAATCTACGAGCAACCGGAAGCCATCCGGCAAACCATCCTTCAGCACATCGACCCGGTCACCCGCACGGTACGTCCCGACCGCTTCCCGTGGACGCCGGCCGAAGTTGCCGAACTACGCCGCATCACCATCGTGGCCAGCGGAGCCAGTCGCCACGCCGGCCTTTGCGGCAAACTCATGATCGAGGACCTCGCAGGAATCCCAGTCGAGGTCGAGCACGCCAGCGAATACGGTTATCGCAAGCCGACCAATGGCAAGGGATCTCTGGTGATCGCCATCACCCAGTCTGGCGAAACTGCCGACACCACCGCCGCGCAGCGCATCGCGAAGGGAAATGGGATGAAGACTCTTTCCATCTCCAACGTGGTCGATTCCACCATCTCGCGCGAGGCCGACGCCAACTTCTTCACTCGCGCGGGCAGGGAAGTTGCAATTCCCGCCACCAAGAGTTTCACCACCCAATTGACTGCGCTTTACATGCTGGCGCTGTGTCTTGCCGCACAGAAGCAGACGGTTACTGCCGCCGAAGTCACGGCCCGGGTGGAGGCTTTGTCAGCTCTTCCCGACCTCATCGAGCAGTCGCTCGATCGTTTCAACTCCGAGGCGCAGACGATTGCCCGCGACTTCTACCACGATAAGATGTTCGTGTTTCTGGGGCGCGGCCCCGATTACCCCATCGCTCTCGAAGGCGCCCTGAAGCTAAAGGAAATCTCCTACGTTCATGCCGAGGGCTATCCAACTGGGGAATTCCGCCACGGCCCGACGGCGCTGATCACCGCGAGTCTTCCCGTGGTCGCCATCGTGACCAGCGACCGCCGCGATCCCGAATCGATCGTGCGCTACGAGAAATCAATCTCGCTTATCGAAGACATTCGCCAGATTTCCACGCGCCAGATTCTGCTTGCTTCCGAAGGCGATGAAATAGTGAAGGGCATGGGTGTCGCTTCGTTCTATCTTCCCCACCTCGACGAGTTGCTGCTGCCGATCATGGAAATTGTTCCACTGCAGTTCCTCGCCTATCACATCGCGCTGCTGAACGGGCTCGACGTGGACCGTCCTCGCAACCTGGTGAAATCGGTTATGGTGGACTAGGCATTTCGACTTATCCGCAGTTGCCTTTGATTTCCTGCCTTGTTCTGATCCGTGTAATCCGTGCAAATCCGCGGTTGCGGTTGTTCTTCCTGGTCAGTTTTTCTCTTTCATCTTCATTTCTGATCGAATAGGATCGAATGCGATACGCAGCACTATGCCAGTCAAACGAACATCCGTCCTGAACGAAGAGCGCCGCCGGTCCATCGTGGATTTCGTGAATCAGAATGGCCGCGCCCTGGTGCGCGAACTCGCCAGGAAGCACGCGAGCTCTGAGATCACCATCCGTCGCGACCTCGAGTTGTTGCACAGTCGCGGACTGGTCTACCGCACTCATGGAGGGGCGCTACCCATCCGCGCCGGTTCCGATTCTGACCGCAATCTCACCGAACGCGAGATGCAGCACCCGCGCGAGAAGCAGCGCATCGCCGCTGCCGCCGCGGGCATGGTCAAGGAAGGCCAGTCGGTCATCCTCGACTCCGGTAGCACCACCACGGCCGTTGCCCGGGCACTTCGCGAGTTTCAGCACCTGACTATCATTACCAACGCCATCAACATTGCGAGCGAGCTTTCCGGCAGCAGCCTTGATGTCATCCTGACCGGAGGAACGTTGCGCAGCAATTCCCACTCTCTGGTCGGTCCCATCGCGGAAGAGAGCCTGCGCCGCCTGAAGGCCGATATCTTGTTCCTAGGCGTCGATGGGTTCGACACCCAGTCCGGAGTCTCGACGCCCAACCTTCTCGAAGCTCAGTTGAACCGGCTGATGGTGCAGATAGCGGCGCGCGTCATCGCCGTATGTGATTCCAGCAAGTTCGGCCGTACCAGCCTGTCGTCGATCGTGCCGCTGTCGAATATTCACGGCGTTATCACCGACAAACAGATTCCCCGCCAGCATGTGCGGGCCTTGAAGAAAGCCGGCATCGAAACCATTTTGGTGTAACCGCCGACGAGTCTGATTCGTAGCATCCAGCCCCAGAGGGGCGGAATAGTCTAGCCCAGCACGCAGCCGAAGGCGGAGTGCTGGGCTGAGTGGAGAAAGAATCAGAGTCCCGTCAGGGACGTCAGATATTTTCTTCGAATCTACTCAACTAATCACGAGGTAATGATCATGTCCGAACCAACCTATGAAGAACTGAAAGCTCAACTAGCTGCGTTGCAGGAAAAGAACAAGGGGCGTGGTCCCCGCGCCATCGATTTCAAGGTGAGCGAGAAGGGCGGCGTCAGCGTTTACGGCCTCGGCCGTTTTCCCGTCACGCTCTACTACGAACAATGGATCCGCCTGCTCGACCAGGCCACCGAGCTTCGCGACTTCCTCGAACAGAACAAGTCCAGTCTGAAGCTCAAGACCACCGAGGTCTGAATCGTCTGGGTGCCCCATTCTTTTGCTAAGCAAAAGGATGGGGCAAATTGCCTTGTCCGCATTTGATTTTCGGACCTTGGTATTATCCGCGCTCTCCGCGGTCGCTTTTGTTCTTATTACCTAGGGAACCTCTGAACTAGCCCCACTTTTTTAGGCGGGAATGACTTGAAAAGTAAGATTCAGATCGATGCCTTCATTCCCACTGGTTCTTTGAGCCCTCCGGCTGGCCCGTGCCGATAGCCGGGCGCTCTTGGAAGA
>DATBZX010000240.1:0-26069 GCA_036512955.1 Terriglobales bacterium | reverse complement strand
CCCCCGTCGGCGTCATTGTGCAATTTGGCGGGCAGACCCCACTGAACCTCGCTTTGCCCCTCAAAGGAGAGGGCGTGCCGATCATCGGAACTTCGCCCGAGAGCATCGATCTTGCCGAAGACCGCAAGCGCTTCGGCAAGTTGCTCGAAGAACTTGATATTCCGCAGCCTCCCGGAGCCACCGCGGCCGGCGTAGAAGAGGCCTTGGCCAACGCCAACCGCATTGGATATCCAGTCCTTGTGCGACCGTCGTATGTGCTCGGCGGACGCGCGATGGTCATCGCCTACGACGACGAGTCCGTCCATCGCTACATGAAGGAAGCGGTCGAGTACTCGCAGGAGCGGCCAGTCCTGATCGACCACTTCCTCGAGTCGGCCACCGAAGTCGATGTGGACGCTCTCTCCGATGGCGAGGACGTCGTCATCGGTGGAATCATGCAGCACATCGAAGAGGCCGGCATCCACTCCGGCGATTCCTCGTGCGTGTTGCCTTCGGTTGACCTGACGCCAGAAGTGTTGGCGACTATTCGCGACTACACGTTCCGCCTAGCTCGCGCCTTGCAGGTCATCGGCCTGATGAATATCCAGTACGCGATTCAGCGCGAAAAAGTATTCGTGATCGAAGTCAACCCCCGCGCCTCGCGCACCGTGCCGTACGTTTCGAAGGCGACGGGCGTCCCATTAGCCAAGATCGCCGCTCGACTCATGACCGGCCGCAAGCTGCGCGAGTTCCTTCCGGAAAATGTCGAGCGCGGCACTGATCTCGACACCGGCAGCTTCTACTACGTGAAGTCGCCGGTCTTTCCTTGGGGCAAGTTTCCCGGCGTGGACACCGTGCTCGGCCCTGAGATGAAATCCACCGGCGAAGTCATGGGAGTGGCCGACAGCTTCGGCGAGGCGTTCGCCAAAGCGCAAGCCGCCGCCGGACAAGTTCTGCCAACGTCAGGCCGCGTCTTCATCAGCGCCAACGATCGCGACAAGCCCTTCGTTGCCGAAGTGGCACAGCGCTTCGTCGAACTCGGATTCAGCCTGGTCGCGACTCACGGCACCGCGAAGATTCTCGAAGACGCGAGCCTGCAAGTCGAGCGCGTGTACAAGGTGAAAGAAGGCCGCCCCAACGTGGTTGACCTCATCAAGGGCGAGCGCCTTCACCTCATCGTCAACACGCCTCACGGCATCGATCCCTGGTTCGACGAAAAGGCGATTCGTCGCGCAGCCGTAACCGCGCGCATCCCAACGATCACGACTCTGTCGGCAGCACGGGCAGCGTGCGAAGGAATCGCAGCCCTGCAGCGCGGAGACATCAAAGTGTACGCGCTACAGCAGTTGCACGCCGAGCGCGCAGCGGCGGCAAAATAGGCGAAGTACTTGCGCCTGACTTAACTGACAACTGGCCACTGGCCACTGACAACTGGTGTTCATCATGTTCTTACACGGAATCTTCCCCCCCATCACCACCCCGTTCTACCCTGACGGCAAGATCTATCATCGCAAGCTCGAACAGAACGTCGAGCACTATTCCCGCACGCCCACTGCGGGCATAGTGGTCCTCGGCTCCACCGGAGAGGCCATCCTCCTCTCCGACACCGAGCGCCGCGAAGCTCTGAAGACCTCCCGCGATGCCGCCTCCAACGACAAGGTGCTCATCGCCGGAACCGGCGTCGAGTCCGCCATCGAGACTCTGCGCCTCACCGAGTACGCCTACGACATCGGATACGACGTCGCCATGGTTCGCACCCCGCACTACTACAAAGGACAGATGGCCAACCCGCAAAACATGCTGGCCTTCTACCGTTTCGTGTGCGACCGCTCGCCCCTGCCGGTCATCATCTACAACTTCCCGCAGGCTACCGGATACGACATCCCCGCTGAGCTGGTCATCGAGCTCGCCGGGCACCCCAACCTCATCGGCATCAAGGAGTCGTCCGGCTCTATCGAGAAGGTGCAGAAGATGGTCGAGGGCACGCGCCACATTTTGCGCAAGGCAACCGTCACCGAGACTTTCGCCGCGGTCACCGGACGCATGCTGCAAGCGGCCGCCACTCCTCCCAGCCCCGCCGCTGCCGCCAGCACTGAGGGTGGTGCCCTGGTTTCCATCGGAGCCCCCGCCGCCAGCGCTCCTTCTGACAAAGCCCCTGCTCCCAAGCCCTCGTCCAGCGCGGTCAAAGTTGTCGGCTCTCTCAAGACCCGCCAGAAAGAGGTGGGATTCCAGGTGCTGGTAGGAGCGGCCCAGAAGCTCGCGCCCTCCCTCGACGTGGGAGCGGTAGGAGCCATCCTGGCCTTTGCCGACTGCGCTCCTACCGCCTGTTACGAGATCTACGCCGCCTGGAAAGAGGGAGATATGGCCCTCGCCCGCGAAAAGCAGGAGCGGATCGCCAAGGCCGCAGTTCGCATCGTGGGAGAACTCAGCATCCCGGCCGTGAAGTACGCCATGGACTTCAATGGGCTCTATGGAGGCACTCCACGCCTGCCTTTGCTCCCCTTAACCGCCGATAAAAAGACCGAGGTCGAGCAGTTGCTCGAGAACATTCGGAACTGAGGGCCTGGTTGCCCCCTGCGTTTACCCCCTTACTTTGATCTGGTCGATCAGTTGTCGGTCGCCCGCATAGGATCCCGCGACACGCAGGGCAAGTTCGTGCTGAACCTCACTGTCAACGGTCCCCGAAAGAAAGACGGATGCCTCGGTGACACGAACCTCGACTTGGGTGTTGCGAAGCGAGGGTTGAGAACTCAAGCCCTTTTGAATTTGCTGCTGCACTTCCTCGGTTGACATCCTTTGAGCCTGAGCATCCTGGTCGGGCGCCATCTGGTCTGGCGGCATCTGTTCCGGCCGAGCCTGCTGTCCCTGGGGAAAGGTCGGCGGGGTACTTTGCGGCGGCTGCTGTCCCGGGTATTGTGCAAAAGCCGAAGTTGCCAAAAGCAACACCAGCCCGAACAATATCTGCTTCATACGAACCTCCTTAACCGGGTTGGATGCGTGAAATCGGCGTGTGATGTTCCAAAATGGGATAACGTCCGATAACTAGCACCCCCTCCCCTCCCCCCTGTTCTTGAAAACAAAGGGCTTGCAGCACGATCGGCTGTAAGTTACTGCAAACATTTGAGTTATAGACAAAGTCCTATTAAAAAAGGACTTAGAAGGTATTTCATGGAGATGGGCGGGGAGGCTAGCGGGGGAACCACCAGAAAATCGAGAACGGACGGAAGCGATCACAGGTCGCAGCACCTACTGGGGATCAGGGTTAAAGTCGGGCCGCCGCCTACGTGGGCGACAACTCTCCCTCATCCTTCCATGTAGGAGTGTAGGTGTAGCGGCGTTAAGCAGCAAGGATGTAGGTCACGGTTGAGTGTGACAAGAAGGAACGCCGCGCTGTTAGCACCTTGGGTTATCGGGCAGGTTTTGTAGTCGGTCATTAGGTCTGCCTTGGAGCGGCAACTGGTGACTGGTAGCTGGTAATTGGTGATTAGTAATTAGCTAAAACCAAAGGCCAAAACCAGAGACCAAACCGTTGTGCCGGCTCGCGCGATAAAAGTTCTGGAACCATGTTCCGGGGTCCGCCGACTGCCGGAAAACCTCCAGCCGGCGAGCGTCCGGGCGTAGTTCTCCAGTCTTCAGGGTAGGGAGATGTCAAGGGGAAAGTCTGTGATCTGGAGCGGGTTGACGTTACTAAGGTGGGGGGGGGTGGGTAACTTGGAGACGATGAAGTGATTTCAGTGCCGAAAACACCGTAGGCAACCGTGGGGCATCGGTAGTTTCCGAAGTACAATTAGTCGTCTTCCGAGAAACAACTTTAAATCTCTAACTGCTGGTGAGCGCTGTGCCTGCATTTTTGGTCTTACTGTTGGCAATCGCAACGATTCTTGGCGGTATAGCCGCGGTTCCAGCGCTTTACGAATTGTGGCTAAGGGTCTGGAGGAAGCGAGGAGCGCGCACAAAATTGGTCACCTTAGGTACCGTCGTGCCCCAGGAATACGACCCGAAGTTATACGAATATGAACATACACTTCTTCGCAGGTACCTACAGCATGTTCAAGCTGACAATGAATTCGTAGTTTTTCCCGGCATCGACCGCGAGTTGCGTCTCTCACAGATTCTAGTGCAACCCCGCGTTAGCACTGACCCGATTACGCTACTCGGCGAGACGAACGAGGTAATGCCGAAGTCTCTAACAGACGGCGCAGACCTTGAGGCGGATCAGCTCCTCGATACTGGCGCCCTTGTGAGCTGGCTCCAACTGAGAGATTCAGGGGCAAGCTTCGTCGTAGTGGGTGCCGCAGGAACGGGTAAAACGACTCTTTTGCGACACGATGCGTTCTTCCGTGCAGAAGCACTCGCGAAGGCCGGTGCTAGATGGGGTGATGCAAGAAGCCTGATTCCGGTGATTCTGAGAGCGGGCGAATTGGCCACAATGGTCGTTCAGGGGGCGAGCCTGAAAGAATGCGTCCAAAAGAAAATCGTGTCTAGCCTACGGCTCGCTGGAGTATTCCTCGAATCACAAGCGCTAGAAATTCTTAACGGTTGCATCGCAAGAACATGGGAGCAGCATGGATTTCGCGTGCTTATTGACGCACTGGACGAGTTGACATCAGATGACCTCCGTCGTGCGGTCCTGGAAGGGCTGCACGCGCATCTGGCAAGTAGCGGTTGCTCATTTGTGTTGGTGTCACGCCCGATGCGCCACGGAAATCCCCTGCTCGTCGGCGCGCGTACTCTTTATCTAGCTCCGTTTAATCCGACTCGCGACATACCGCGATTCATTCGCAATTGGTTTTTGGCCGTGCCAGGTGGGGCGCGAATACAGAATGAGTTGACAAAAACTATCACCGGGAACCGCAACCTAGCCGATGTTTGCAGGACTCCGCTTCTCCTTGCTTTTCTGTGCCTCACTGCGGAGCACGGAGACGCTGAGGCGCCTGTCAACCGGGTCGGTTTCTACCAGAACCTCTTGACTGGACTATTAATAACTTGGCCAAACCGCCAGGGTTTTCGGAGAAGATTCTCCGATGTGAAACTGCGCGTTCTTCGCCATATCGGGTGGACGCAACTTGCACATCCGGAGTTGCTCGCAGGGAGTGAGCTGACCGCAGATTTACAGCAAGCATTCGGGGAAGAGTACGGCTGGAGCTACAGAGATATCGACGACTTGCTAACAGAGTTGACGGACGTCGATGGCATATTGCGAATTCAGCAATCGTTCCTCGCGTCGGAATACCGCCTGTTCCACCCGAGCGTCGGCGAGTACTTGGCAGCGCTCGAGGCGGCGCAGCAGGCGGCTGCGGGACAAAGCCTGGTTTCGAGTATTTCAGACGTCAGATGGCACGGTGCGTTTGTCATGTTTGTCGGAATGAGTTCCGATCCCCTGCCCTTGATCAGGAGAGTCACCGAAGGCACGCCGGTCGATGGGTTAGCTCAAAGCCAATTGCTCGACGCGTGCGTCAGTGAGTGCCGTGATCGGGTTCCAACGGATCTCTTCTTGGAATTCGCATGGGCTGCGCAATCGATTATCCCTCTGCCCTGGACTCGATTGGCTGCTCCCCAGACCGTCAGCAGTGGGCTCGAACGGCGCGCGGCAGATGATGCCCCAAGCAGCGACATGCTCCAGCTACTTGATGAAACGCGCCAGCGGCGGATCAGTCCTCCGAGAGGTCCGCGATCCACCGCCGGACCATTGCGCCACGGAACACAGAAGGGCCTGGCAGCCCTTGGAAGTGACTTTGCACTCACGCGGTGGACTGCGCTGTGGGTGCTCGCAATAGGCGGAGATCGGCGGACGGCGCCGACGGTTGTTCCGCTGGTTTTCGACCCTAGTCCTGCTATTCGCGGCATGGCTGCGTGGCTGCTAGGTTTTCTTGATTACCACAGGTCCACCGGCGCCTTGAGGGGACTGTTGTCGGACACGGAATGGATGGTGCGGAGGACCGCCGCATCTTCTCTGGGCCAACTGAAGGATGCCGGCGCATGTGAGGAACTTCTTCGGATCGCAGAGGTCGACCGGCTGGAAGTCAGGCGCTCGGCTGCGTGGAGCCTGGCGAGGCTAGCACAATCCAGCTCGAGCGCCTTGGGTAACCGAGAAAAGCTGGCGACTTTTTTTCTTCGATTGATTGAGGCGTCTTCTGACCCAGATCTCGTGGGGTCTGGTTGTGCGGGAGTCGCGGGTCTCAAGAAAACCGGTGTGGCCGTCGAATGCGACTTGCGGGCGTGCTGGTTAAAGTTACAGGCGTTGCTTGATCATGCGGACACTGGAGTACGCGGCAGCGCGGCCTACGCAATCTCACTGCTCGCGAATAGAGGGGATGTTCCGGTACTGGTATCCATGATTGATAACTCCGATGCCCGCGTACGAGCGAGCGCCGCGTCTGGATTGGGACGGCTCGGGCATGTAGAAAGCAGAGATGCGTTGGTGCAATTGCTTACGGATCTGGACTCGCGAGTACGGAACGCAGCAGTTTGGGCGCTGCACAGTATTCCTGATCAGGAGCAAGTCATCGCGGCGTTGCTCCAGGCGCTTAACTCAGTGGACGAACGAGCGGGGATGAGGCTCATTTCCGGTCTCGCTCAATATGGGAACGATGCTCTGAAAGGGGCCACGCAGGACCGTGCTGTAGAGTTCCTGAAAAACGAAGACCCGGGGGTGCGCGCCAGTGCTTGCGTCGTGCTGCAAGAGCTCCCAGATGAGCGTGCTGTAGAGCCCTGTCTTAAGCTGCTGGAGGACGAAGACCCGCGGGTGCGCGCCAGTGCTTGCTTTGTGCTGCAACGGGTTCCGGATGAGCGTGCTGTAGAGCCCTGCCTTAAGCTGCTGGAGGACGAAGACCCGCGGGTGCGCGCCAGTGCTTGCGGCCTAGTAATTCGGTTAACTCTTGCTGAATTCCAGCGTACCAAAGCTCACGAGCTCGTACGGGCTCTCGTCACTGATACTGACCCACGAGTAAGGCAGTCCGCTGAGTTTGCGGCTCGGGCTTTGGGCCCCTCCGTACCGCGCCGAAGTAAGCTCTAACTGTGATCCATTCTGCGTAGCACAAATCAGATTGGGGTGGCGGAAGAAGTCGCAGGCTGAAGCCGACAGGGATGACAAACAAGAGGATCAGTGGACGCGGCGCCCTGCCCTAGACCAAGCATCCCTCACGAGGTGGTTATCTCAATCCTCAGCGGCGGGTTATGGGCTGGATACATAGTCGCTGAGACGGCGGCCAGGGAGGGGATGATGGCGTCGGCGGTGGAGAGTTCGTCCTGCGGGTAGGTGGTGGGGAGGGCGATGACGGTGGCTCCGGCGGCTTGGGCGGCGCGGATGCCGGAAGGGGCGTCCTCGAAGACCAGACAGGTGCGGGGATCGAAGCCGAGGGCGGCGGCTCCGGCGAGATAAGGCTGGGGATCGGGCTTGCCGCGAGTGATGTCGCTGGCGGTAATCATGGTGGGAGGGATGGGGAGTCCGACAGCGTGGAGGCGGGTGGTGGCGAGGCGGCGTCCGCCGGAAGTGACGATGGTGTAGCGGTCGGGCGGGAGAGCGGCGAGCAGGGCGCGGGCTCCGGGGAGGAGCGCGAGGCCGGCGACGTCGGCGATTTCGGCTTGCTCGATGAGTTCGGCGTGGTGAGGGGCGTCGAGGTGGGGCGCGACCAGGCGGACGGTCTCGACGGTGGGGCGGCCGTGTCCGATGTGGACGACGTAGGCGGCGTCGAGGTGGTGCTGGTTGGCCCAGGCCGTCCAGATGCGGGAGCCGCAGGGAGTGGAGTCGACGATGACTCCGTCAAGATCGAAGAGGATGGCGTTGACGTGGAAGGTGGGCACGTGGGTAGTTTCGCAGAGGCGGGAGGGCGTGGGGAAGAGGGCGTTAGGTCCCACCCTGTCGCTGCGCGACAAGGGTGGGGCACCCAGCGACCTCGGGGGCTGAAGCCCCTCGGGGTATGTGGCGTCCCCGGGGGACTCGATGCGTTTTGCGGCCGTACCCAGCACTCCGCTGGCTGGCGCGAGCTGCGTGCTGGGCTGTCATGTCCCCGCCCCCTGGTGGCTGGGATTCTGGTGGTTTGTGGCACCGTCGCAGCCCGGACGTCGTTGCTATGGAGAGTATGAAGAGCAAGTTATCTTTAGCGCGGGCGTGACGCTGGGCTGAAGGCCAGAGCTTCCATCCTCAGTGTCCCTCTGCAATCGGTGAATGCGTTGCGCTTCCTATCAACGGCAGACCAAATATATTTCGCAAGCGGATTGTGATACTGCAAAACAACTGAATATCCTGGCTGCGGTTCCGCTATATTGGCAGTGATGCCGTCGCTTGCACTTTCGGAATTGATTGGTGCGCCTGTGTATGATCCGTCGGGCACGTCGCCCGTGGGAAAGGTGCGCGAGGTCGCGATATCGCCGCAGGAAGATCCCAACCGCATATCGGGATTCGTGGTGAAGACGCGCCAGGGCGAGCGGCTGCTGGCGATCAAGTCAGTCGAGTCGGTGAATGGCGGCGTGCGCTCCGACCGCATGGCCGCTGATTGGTCACCCTACTCTAGCGGCGAAGGCATGCTGCTGCTGGAACGCGACCTGCTCGACCAGCAGATCATCGACGTGTACGGCCGCAAGGTGGTGCGGGTGAATGACGTCGACATCCATGA
This sequence comes from Terriglobales bacterium, assembly GCA_036512955.1. Classification (GTDB taxonomy): domain Bacteria; phylum Acidobacteriota; class Terriglobia; order Terriglobales; family Acidobacteriaceae; genus DASRAA01. Next base: position 17,475 of record DATBZX010000240.1, on the reverse strand, counting down.
GGAGCTGGGGCATGACCACATCGTGCTCAAGCTGGCTGCGGTGGATGTGGGGGCGCGCGGGGCGATGCGGCGGCTGCTGCGGGGAGTGGTTCCGTCGGCGGCGCTGCGGTCGATGATGGAGCGGATTCCGCCGCGGATGATTCCGTGGGAATTTGTGGACCTGATTGAGACCGATCCGGCTCGGCGGGTGAAGCTGAAGATCTCGCTCGACCGGCTGGCGAAACTGCATCCGGCGGACATTGCCGACATCGTGGAGGAGCTGGCTCCGACAGAGCGCGAGGCGGTGTTCGAGACGCTGGACGAGGAAGTTGCCGCGCTGACGCTGGAGGAAATCGATCCCAAAATGCAGGTGTCGATTCTCAGTTCCCTGGATTCGGACCGCGCGGCGGACATCGTCGAGGAGATGGATCCGGACGCGGCTGCCGATCTATTGGGTGATATGCCTCCGGAGGCGACCCAGGAAATTCTGACCGAGATGCAGCCGGAGGAGCGCGCCGAGGTCACCGAGCTGATGACCTTCGAGGAGGACACGGCGGCGGGGCGCATGACCACCGAGTACATGGCACTGAAGTCGGGCGCGAAGGTTTCGGACGCAATTGAGATGTTGCGCAACTTTGAAGGTGGCTTGGAAAGCATGAGCACCATCTACATCATTGGGGAGCGGGAGAAGTTGCTGGGGCAGGTTCCGCTGGCGAAGATTGCACTTGCGACCCATGACACTCGGTTGATGATGCTGAGCTCGAGCCACATGCCGACTATCCATCCTGGAGCCGATGAAAAAGCAGTTGCTGAACTGTTTGACAAGTACAACCTGCTGACGCTGCCGGTCATCGACGACGAAGGCGTGCTGACCGGCGTGATCACGGCAGACGACGTGATCAACATGCTGAGGGCGAAGCTGTAGCGCGGTCATATGTGAGAATATCTGCCGTCCCTTCGGGACTCGGAACCTTTCCGGCGTAACGTACCCAGGACTGAAGTCCTGGGCTAAGATCTTTCACCCCTTCGGGGCTGGTTTTCTCGTGGTTCGCACCGTTGTCGCAACACAAACTTGGTCCTTACACAAACCCGAAAGCACCGCACTACAAGCCGCCTGATAGATAGTCTGAGTGAGGGAATTCGATTTCCCTCAGTGGCTAAAGCCCGATGCTTACGAGGCCGTGAGCGGCACGGCTGAAGGCGTGCCCTTTCAAATGGCATTTGTGAGATCAACCCTCGCGCGGATTCGCACAATATTCATCGCGGAGTTGGCGCAATTCATCCCAGACAGTTATTCTGGAACGTCTTCACCATCTCATCTCAAGCCCCGGTGTCATGTCCGAAGCGCGACGTCTGAAAGTCTGGAGAATACGCCTGCTGATGTTCCTGGCCGTGATCGGGCCGGGATTCATCACGGCGAACGTCGATAACGACGCCGGGGGGATCTATACCTATTCGGCCGCGGGAGCGCAGTTCGGCTACCTGCTGCTGTGGGTGATGATTCCGATGACCATCGCGCTGGTGGTGGTGCAGGAAATGTCGGCGCGCATGGGCGCGGTGACCGGCAAGGGACTGAGCGATCTCATCCGCGAGGAGTACGGCTTCCGCATCACGTTTTTCATGATGCTGGGTCTGATCATCACCAACTTCGGCAACATTGTTGCGGAATTCGCGGGCATTGCCAGCAGTCTGGAACTCTTTCACATATCGAGGTACATCAGCGTTCCGGCGGCGGGACTGGTGGTTTGGCTGATGGTGGTGAAGGGAACGTACAAGAGCGTCGAAAAGGTTTTTCTGGCGGCATCGTTCTTCTATTTTTCTTACATCATCGCGGGTGTGCTGGCAGGGCCGAGTTGGAGGGAGGCGTTTGTGGCGACGTTTAAGCCTCCACACACCTCGGCGTTCCACAATTCTGCTTACATCTACATGATCATTGCGGTGGTGGGAACGACGATTGCGCCGTGGATGCAGTTCTATCTGCAATCGTCGATCGTGGAGAAGGGAATCACAGCGCGGGAATACAGGGCTTCGCGCTGGGATGTGATCCTGGGGTGCCTGTTTACGGACATCGTGGCGTGGTTCATTGTGGTGGCGTGCGCAGCGACTTTATATGCGCATGGGGTAGGCCAGATTCGCGATGCCGCCGACGCGGCCCAGGCATTGCGGCCGCTGTCGAACGAATTTGCCTACATTTTGTTTGCCGCTGGATTGTTCAATGCGTCGCTGTTTGCGGCTTCGATACTGCCGATCTCGACGGCCTACACAGTTTGCGAAGGATTGGGTTTTGAGTCTGGAGTGGGAAAGAAATTCGCTGAAGCGAAAGTTTTCTATTGGCTGTATACCCTGTTGCTGATTGCGGGCGGAGCGGTGATCCTGATCCCGAATATTCCGCTAGTGAAAATCAGTATTCTGTCGCAGGTGGTGAACGGCATCGTGCTGCCGTTCGTGTTGATCTTCATGCTGCTGCTGGTGAACAAGAGCGAGCTGATGGGTAAGCACATCAACGGCACGTGGTTCAACGCGATTGCGTGGGCGACCACGATCATCATGATCGGGCTGACGATTGCGTGGTTTGTGACGGGCGGGGGAAGCTAGAGCAGAGGTCGTGGAAAAGCAGATTTCTCGCGGACTAAAGTCCGCTCGGAATGACAAACAAATAAGTTGCCTTGACGGCACGGCTAAAGCCATGCCCCTTCAAAACGCTGCATAGAGGAACAGTTCCAGGGATATACAAATCGCAGGACCACGCTAGAGCAGGTCTCCGGCAGCAAGTTGGCGGACCAGTTCTTTGTCGGCGTCGAGGAAGTCCAAGGTTGGCAGGTCGGCGCGTTTTACCCAGCGAACATCGCGAAAGATCCGGTTCTGCAGTTCGTTCTGGTAGCGCTCGACGACGAAGAAGTGCAGGTTGACAGAGTTGCCATTCTGGTAGGTGTGCAGGATGCGCGTGATTTCGGCGCCGATATCTGCAAGGATGCCGAGCTCTTCCTCGAGCTCGCGGCGTAAGGCCTGGGGAGGAGTTTCGCCGGCCTCGATTTTGCCGCCGGGAAATTCCCACTTGAGTGCGAGGGCCTGGTGCTCGGTGCGCTGACAGCACAGGATCTCATCACCGCGCACGATCAAAGCGGCTACTACTTGCTTGGTCAAGAGGAGAGCCTCGTACTCGCGGTTGCGTTCGGATCGGCAGTGATCATGCGGCCGTCTCCAGGTATCGCCCTACCAGGCTGGCGCAATGCTCGACGAGTTGGCGGTCGTCGGCGGTGAAGGCCGCGAGTTGATGACTGTCGATATCGAGTTCTCCGATAACTTTGCCTTTTACAAACACCGGGGCGACGATTTCTGATTTGGTTTCGAGCGAGCAGGCGAGATAGCGGGGATCGCTATTCACATCGTCGACGACCACGGTTTGAGCGGAGGAAACAGCCGCGCCACAGATTCCCTGTTGCAGGGGAATGCGTTTGTGGGGCGTATCGGCTCCGACGTAAGGGCCGAGAGCGAGCATAGGTTCGGCGCCATTGCCGGCTTCGTCGAGCATGTAGAAGCCGACCCAGTTGTAGTGGAGCACGAGTTCCTGCAGACGCTCGACAATCATGGTCATGAGATGCTCGGCGTTGTCGGCGGAGTTCGCCAGGTTGGTAAGCTCGTCAGCCAGAGTCTGGTAATTCGCGGGCATGAGGTTCATTTAATCACAGCTCGCCGAGTTGCCTGATTCCGGATGGCCTGGGGAAGCGATCGGGATGAAGCGCCCAGGCGATGGCGCGCAGTCCGCCGAGTAAGCTGGTTGCGGGAGTGTTGAGTAACTCGTCACTGATGCAAAATACATTTTGTTTGCATACGGCTGGCAGGCCGCTCCAGCCTCGTTGTTCCACGATCTTCTCCAGCGGAACGCGATCGCCGGCGCCGCACCAGGCCGCCAAGAGAACATCCGGTTGGGCGCGTTCGATTTCATCGATAGGTGTGGTCGTTCCGGCCGCGCCAATAAAGGTGCCGCCCGCGACCTCTATCAATTCGGCAACCCAGGGTTGCGAGGCGATGACCGGCTTGCCCCACTCTTCGCAGAAAACCCGGGGCTTCGGTTTGCCGGTGACGCAGCGAGTGCGGACCTCCTCGATTGCCGATTGCATGCCAGAGACGACTTGCTCTCCCCGATCGGGGACGCCCATGATGCCAGCGACGGCCACGAGGTCGGCATAGATGTCGGCTAAGGTCCGGGGAGCGAGCGCGAGGAAACGTACCCCTGCTTTCAGGATTTCTGCGACTGCATCGAGTTGATACGGAACGGAGGCAAGGACGAGATCGGGATTAGCTGCTCGTATCTGCTCGGCTTGCGCAGTCCATGAGTCTGAGACGATCAAGCGCGAACCATCCGCGGCTTCCGGACACACGTCTGCGCAGTATTTCGTACAGGCGACGACGCGATTCAACAGGCCCAGGTCGCGCAGAGTCAGGGTGGCGCTGGGTTGCAGGCAGACGACACGTTGCGGTGTGTAGATCGAAACCATGGGTAGGTCGATTATACGAAGGAACGAAAGCAGATTCCTCGCGGGCTAAAGCCCGCTCGGAATGACAAAATAGATAGCTTGTACGGCACGGCTAAAGCCATGCCCCTTCAAGACACTGCGGGCACGGCTTTTTCAGCACAGTCGGAGGCTGTGGCCGTTCAAACAATTGTCTATGTAACATATTTGAATTGAGAGTGTTGAATGTATTCGCCGCAATTGCTCGATCATTTCGAACATCCTCGTAACGGGGGGGAACTCGCTGAGGCGGATGCGCGGGTGCGGGTGGAGAACCCGGCGTGCGGCGATATTTTGGAATTGTCGATCAAAGTGGTTGAAGGGCGAATCGAGGAAGTGCGATTTCTGGCCAAAGGGTGTGTGCCAGCGATGGCGTGCGGGTCGCTGATCACCGAATTGATCGCCGGCAAAACGATTGCAGAGGCCGGCGCAATCCGCAAAGAAGAAGTAATGAAGGAAATTGGCGGGCTACCTCAAGCGTCGGGACATGCAGCGCAGTTGGCGGTGGACGCGGTGAGGGGGGTACTGAAGAAGTTGGGTTGAGGACGGAACCAGATTGCGGGAAGAGCAAGAAAGAAGGCATTTCCCGGGCTAAGAGTCTGCAGGAACTGTCGAAAAGCAGATCCCTCAGGGGCTAAAGCCCCTTCGTGATGACAAGAACAAAGAATCCGCACTAAAAAGCTAAAACTGCTCCCGTTCAAAACAACTGGAACTTCGCCAAATTCTGCCGACTGTTACACGGTCTCCAACTCCTCTTCCAGCAACTGCTTGTTGTAGAGCTCGGTGTAATAGCCGTTGCGGTCGATGAGTTCGTCGTGGGTGCCGTATTCGACGATGTGGCCGTCGTGGAGCACGGCGATGCGATCGGCGTTGCGGACGGTGGACACGCGATGCGAGATGAAGATGGTGGTGCGGCCCTGCATGATTTCGCGCAGGTGATTGAGGATGCGGTCTTCGGTCTGGGTATCGACGCTGGAGAGGGCATCATCGAGTACCAGGATGCGCGGATTGCGAATCAGCGCTCGGGCGATGGCGGTGCGCTGCTTCTGTCCGCCGGAGAGGGTCAGGCCGCGTTCGCCAACCAGTGTGTTATAACCCTCGGGAAAACCTTCGATGTCAGTTGCGATGCTGGCGGCTTCGGCGACGCGGCGCACCTCGTCGTCGGTTGCGTCCAGCGCTCCGAAGGCAATGTTTTCGCGGATACTGTCGCTGAACAGAAAAGTTTCCTGCGGCACGAAGCCAATATTCTTGCGAAGAACCTCGAGGGGGAATTCGCGAATCGGGCGGCCGTCAATGAGCACCGAGCCCGGGGCGGCGTCGTAGATGCGCGCGATAAGCGAAACCAGCGTGGATTTTCCTGAGCCGGTAGGACCGACGATGGCGAGGCTGGTGCCGGCAGGAACCTTCAAGATCACATTCCGCAGGACGTCTTCGTCGCCATGGTGGCGACCCGATCCTCGCTCCGCGGCCTGCAAGGTCTGGCCATAGTGAAAGCTTAAGTTGCGAAACTCAATCTCGCCCGCGACATCCATAGGCGCACCGAACGCGGGCACGCCGGCATCGGTAATCTCGACTGGTTCGGCGAGGATCGACTCGATGCGAAGGGTTGAAGCCGTGCCGCGCTGGAAGATGTTAATCACCCACCCCAGAGCGATGACGGGCCAGGTGAGTTGCACCATGTAGGTGTTGAAGGCCACGAAGCTGCCGACGGTGATGCGATGCTGGATGACCTCGATGCCGCCGACCCAGAGCACGATGACGATGGCGACTCCGAGCAGCGTGGTGAGCGTCGGCCACAACATTCCCATGAGGCGAACGAGCTTGAGGCTGCGCGCGATGTATTCCTGGTTCTCGCGCTCGAACAACGCGATCTCCGCCTCTTCCTGGACATAGGCGCGGATAATGCGCGCGCCGGAAAAATTCTCCTGGGCGCGGGCGGAGATGTCGGAAAACATGGCCTGGATGCGTTCGAAGCGCTCGTGAATCTTGCGTCCGAAATATTGCACCACGATGCTCACGATTGGAAGCGGGGCAAAAGCGAAGATGGTCAGCTTGGGGCTGATGCTGAACATGAACACCAGCGCTCCGACGGTGAACACCACAGTGTTGGCGGTGTACATGATTCCGGGGCCGACAAGCATGCGAACGGCGTTCAAGTCGTTGGTCATGCGGGCCATGATGTCGCCGGTGCGGGTGCGCTGATAATAGCTGTACGACAGACGTTCCAGGTGGGTGAAGAGATCATTGCGCAGGTCGAATTCGATCTCGCGCGAAACGCCGATGAGGATCCAGCGAGTCAGATACTGGAAAATGGCCTTGACGCCGGCGACAGCGAGCAGCAGCGCTGCATAGGTGAAGAGCTTGTGACGCGTGACTCCCTGGTTCAGGTCGTCGATGGCGCGGCGGATGACCAGAGGGAACAAGATCCAGACGCCGTTGTTGCACATCACGCAAAGCGCGCCGATCCAGAAAGTGGATTGGTATTTGCGAAGATACGGGAACAGCGGGCGCAGGGTTTTGAACATAACAAATAACGTTGAAGAAGGTTAGATGACGAGCCCGTTAAACAGATTCGCCAACAAATCCCGTTACGTCGGCACGCGCAACAGCAGGTATCCACCCGCTAAAGCAAAGATGACGTCGGGAGCCCAAGCTGCCAGCATAGCGGGCAGTTGATTCGCGTTGCCCATGGCCTCGAAGAGTCCGGCGGTCACCCAATAAACGACGGCGATGCCAAGGGCGATGGCTATTCCAGCCAAGGCCCCACCGCGGCGTCCCTGGGCGGAGAAGGGGACCGCTAATATCGCCATCACCAGGGTAATGAGCGGGAAGGCGAACTTCTTCTGTAACTGCACTTTCAGGCGAACGGTATCGAAGCCGCTCTGCTGCAAGTCCTGAATGTAATTGCGGAGTTCCTCGTAATCCATCTCGGACGATTGCCGCACTTCTTTCTTAAAATAGCTGGGGTCCTCGCCAAGTTCCTTGAACGTTGAAACGTCGAAGGTACGGTATTCCTGAATGGAAGCCGCATTAATCGAGCGCACCCAACCATTTTCAAATATCCACTTTTTGAGGGTCGGCTCCCAGTGGGCGCCGTCGGCATGGATGCGCCGGGTCAATTGAAAGGTGGCAGGGTCGAACTCGAAAACGGTGATGCCGCCGAAGCGGTCAACATCGGGATCGAAGACCTGGTAGTAGTAAATCTGGTTGCTCTCGCCAAAGATCCATTTGCGGTCGGCCTGCAAGTAAGTTTGCGGAGGCTTGCCCTTAATCTGGTTGCGCAGGATTTCCTGGCGCTTGTTGGTGTGCGGTATGTAGGACTGGTCAAAAAGGAACAGGCCGGCAGCGAAAATTCCGGACAACACAATGACGGGAAGGGTGGCGCGGTAAATGCTGAAGCCGGTGGCCTTCATGGCAATGAGTTCGCTGGACTTCTGCAGCAGGCTGAAGGTGATCAGCACCGCCAGCAGCACCGACATGGGAGCCATCAGATAAATCAGCGAGGGACTGAGGTTGAGCAGGTACTCGGCGAGCAGGATGAAGGAAACCCGGTTGCGAACGATATCCGTCAGCAACTCGAAGAAAGTGAAGACCAGCGCGAGCAGCAGAAACGAGGCGAGGATCATCGCCAGGTACATGGCGAAATCACGCAGGATCATGTTGTCGAGAATGAGCGGGAAGCGGGCACCGTAGCGCTTTTTGGGCGGGCGAAGGCTGTTGCGCGTCCAACGGCTTTCGCGGGAGCCGGGTAGGCGTGTGCTGAACGCACTGATCCACTCGACCAGCGAGTTCCACGCGCAATTGAAAAAGCTGAAGTCGAGCGGCATGCGATCGACACGCCATAAGAGGAGCAGTCCGCAGATCAAGAAGAAGAAGTTGCCGGCCCACACTCCTATCCAGGGCGGTACCTTGCCCTGACGGGCGAGCGATACGCCGACCAGCGAAAAGAAGTAGTAGACGAACACCAGCACGATGGTCAGGACAAAACCCGCGCTTCGTCCGCCTTTGCGGGCAGAGAGCCCAAGCGGAATTCCGACCAGTGCCAGGACGAGGCAGGCTGCAGGCAGTGCGAGGCGGCGGTTGAACTCAATCTCGTAGTAGCGTGCCTTAAGGTAATCGTAAGACGACGATCCCCGGTCGATTTTCACGGTTGCGGCGCCGGCGGCACGTTCGCGCTCGGCATTGCGCAGCAGGTCGCGAAGGCTCAATTCGGTCACCGGAAGCAAGTCGCGCGGGCCATGTTCCGAAGCCGTGGGCACCTCGATGGGAATGTCAGTGCTCTCGAATGTCGTGATCGAGTACTGGTCTTTTGATTTGGGAATCAGCTCCTGCTGGGTCCCATCTTCGAGATGGAAGCGGACTTTTTCGGGGGATTCGCTGAGCAGTGCGCCACGCTCAGCCAGCGTGATCTTGGGCGAGGCCGGATCACTTACGTCCGCCAGGAAGACGCCGCGCCACAACGACTGACCCTTGGAAGGAACGGCATCCTGCACGTACAAAACGCTGTTCTTGAATTCTTCATAAAAGACGCGGGGCTGGATCTCGAACGAGGCTTGCGAGGCCTTGAGGCGGTCCTGCAAACCGCTGAGCGAGACGGCCGATTTGGGAGCGAGATAGACGCTGTTGATCATGCCCAATGCCCAGGCGGCAATGGCGAAAATCGAGATAACGCGAACGAACATTCCGGCGCCCATGCCGCTGGCGCGAATGGCGGTCACTTCGCTATCGGCGGAGAGGCGACTCAATCCAATCAGGATGCCGACCAACACGCCCATGGGCAGCGTGATGGTGAAGGCAGTGGGTAGCGTGTAAAGGAAAATTTCTGCCACGCTCGGCAGAGGAGCGCTATTGCGGACAACCAATTCCAGCAGCCGTCCGAGGTCCCGCATGAAGATGACGAACGTGAAGAGCAACACGCCGAGGAGAGCGTGGGAGCTTACTTCCTTCAGGATGTAGCGGGTGAGAATGCGCACAAACTGCTAGTGTAATGGAAGTTGAACTGCTGCGTGATGGTAGGCGATGACAATGTCGCCGCGTCGCGGCTCGATTTCGCGCTTACTCCGGTGCTTGCGACCCGGCCTTACTTCCGAGCCGCCGCTGCGCGGCTGGTCTTCTGCAAGTCGCAAATCCCTGTGATACCGGGAGTTTTCTAGTGGGCAATCACCCGGACACCGGGTATTCCCACAGAAACGGCGTGGGGTTCCTACGTCGCAACACCGATCGTTGAGTTCTAGCGTGGACTCTCCTGCGAAGTCATTGTGGGAATCCCTCCTAAGTGGCTGATTGCGCTAGCCCCTTTGCGTGTAGGTACACGGTAGCACGTAAGTCGTTCCACCAATGTGTGATGCCGTACCACGTTCGCGCATTCAATCTGCATGAGTCCCCTGTTACACTTGATTCGCAAATTCAGGAAGCGATGAGCGAGAACGGGCCCAAAATCCGGTTGGTGCTGATGTGGCACATGCACCAGCCTTTCTACAAGGACATGGTCACCGGCGAGTACCGCCTTCCCTGGGTACGACTTCATGCGTTGAAGGACTACTACGGGATGGTGAGGCTCGCGGAGGAGTTTCCCGACGTCCATCAGAACTTCAACTTAGTTCCATCTCTGGTTAACCAGATACAGGACTATGCGTCAGGGAATGCACACGACCCTTTCCTCGACCTGGTGGCAAAACCAGCGGCGGAACTTACCGCCAGTGAGCGACGCTTCGCGCTGCAGTACCTCTTCCAGGCCAACCCCGTCAACATGATCGGACGCTACCCGCGCTACCGAGAACTGTTGGAGTGTTACCGTGCGACCAGCGACCGTCCGGAAGGACCGGAATCGTATTTCGGGACCCGGGATTACGGCGACCTGCAGGTTCTGTCGCAACTGGCATGGTTCGACGAGTATTTCCTTGGCGACCCGGAAGTTGCCGCCTTAATCCAGAAGGGCAAGGACTTCAGCCGCGGCGATCAGTTGGTGATGCTGGCGAAGCAGCAAGAGATCCTCGCGAAGGTGATACCGGCCTACGCGGAAGCGGAAAAACATGGTTCGGTTGAGCTTTCGACGACGCCCTATTACCACCCGATCCTGCCATTGATTTGCGACACCAATGCTGGGGCGGAGTCCACGCCAGGGTTGCCGCTTCCCAGCCGGCATTTCCGGCGGCCCGAGGATGCGAGCCTTCAGATCCAGCGGGCGATCGAATCGCACCAGAAGACTTTTGCATCGCGTCCGGTGGGATTGTGGCCTTCGGAGGGGAGCGTCTCAGAAGATGCGCTGGCACTGGCGCACAGGCAGGGCATCCAGTGGATGGCAACCGACGAGGGAGTGCTGGAGCGCACGATCGGTTACAGCTTTCACCGCGACGGCGGTGGGCGTCTGCACGGAGACAGCGCCGAGCAGTTGTATAACATCCATCTCTACGAAAAGGGCGACACGCGGATGCACATGGTATTTCGCGATCACACGCTGTCGGACCTGATCGGTTTCGTGTACTCGGGAATGCCGGCGCAGGATGCCGCCAACCATCTCATCCACAGCATCCGAGAATCGGCGAGGCCAGTGCTGGAGCGGGGCCGGGATGCGGTCGTGTCCATTATCCTCGATGGCGAGAATGCCTGGGAATACTACCCGGAATCGGGCCGCGAGTTTCTGCGGCGGTTCTACGACGGGTTGCAGTGCGATCCCGAGATTGAAGCAGTGACTGTGAGTGAGGCCATTGCCCGTCACAAGGAAGGGAACTTCAACCGCCTGAACCGGCTGGTGCCGGGCTCGTGGATCAATGCCAACTTCAACGTGTGGATCGGTGCTCCGGAAGACAACAAGGCGTGGGACCTGCTCGCCGACGCGCGCGACTATTACGACCGCCATTCCAACCGCGTGTCAGCCACGCAGCGCAGGCTGGCGTGGGAGGAACTGCTGATCGCCGAAGGCAGCGACTGGAACTGGTGGTACGGTCCGGAACACCATTCGGCCAACGATCGCGACTTCGACGAGTTGTACCGCAAGCATTTGTCGAATGTGTACATCGCACTGGAAGGCGTGCCACCGGAGGAGTTGACGATTCCCATTGCCAGCGGAATCGTGCGGCCGAGCCACCATCCGCAGACCGCGTATGTGCGGGCCAAGGTGGATGGCGCGGTCAGCGGCTACTTCGAATGGATGGGGGCGGCGAGTTACACCTCGGACCAACGCACCAGTGCGATGCACGGCAAACAGTTCCTGCTGGATGCGGTTTACGCCGGGCTCGACGCGGACTCGGTGTCGGGACGGCTCGATTTTAGCAAGAGCGTGCCAGGCGGGCCGTATCAGTTGATTGTGAACCTCGAGGTAACTCGCGACAGTAAGGACAGCAATTCGAAAGTCGATTCTTATCGCCTGGTGGTCGATGCCCAAGGACAGAACCTGCTGCAGTGGGTCCTGAGCAACGGCGATGAGCGGAACAAGCTCGCCAGCTATGCGTCCAACAACGGGAACACCGGTACCAAGGGAGTTGAGGTCGCCATCGGAGAGATCTTTGAAGTGCGGGTGCCGTTTGAGCTGATCGGAGCGCAAGAGGGCAGCCGCATCCGGCTACGGTTTGCTATCTGGCGCGACCAGTTGCCGGCAGACTCGCTGCCGGTGGAGGGCTGGATCGACCTTCACGCTTTGTCGGAAGAAGAGTTGGAAAGCAGTTTGCACACGTACGTACCAATAACGAAGGCGCCAATGTAGAGACGTCTAAACATCGTTTAAGTCGAAATCGATCCAGTGTGCAACCGGCTGAAGAGACTGCAGACAAATCCCAAAAGCAGATTCCCCGTGGGCCAAGCCCACGAGGAATGACAAACATTTGAGGACTTGAATGACGCGCCCTTCGACTCCGCTCAAGGCTCTGAAGGTGCGCCCCTTCTATTTGCGAGTACCTTTGGGCCAGTATATGGGCCAGCGTTTTTGTTTCGCGGCATGCTCAAGGTCGGGATTGGGATTGATGCAGAAGGGGTGCTTCGCAATTTCCAGCATGGCGTGATCGTGTACCGAATTGCCGAAGACCCCGTGCACCGGCTTGCCGATCACTTCGCGAATCGCAGCCGCCTTGTGTGCGCCGGTGGGCACGCGGTGAAGGCGATCGGTGGCACGGCCATTCTCGATGTGGACTGCAGCCGCCAGCACATGGTTACGCGCGATGCGGAACCGCGACGCTCCCGCCTCTACCACCCAGTTGTTCGTCGATGACACGGCCCAAAGATCGCAACCTTGCTCAGCCAGCCGATGGGTGAGCTCCAGCATCTCTGGGAAAATGCGTGGGTTGACGACCTCGATGAAAAACTCTTCCGCCGCCCGGTGCAGATCATCGATCGCCAGTCCGTGGTGCATGGTGACCATTTCAGCGCACATCGGCTCTTCGCCGACCTCACCCGCTTCGTAAAGCCGGTAACGCGCCAGCATGGCATCGGCAACTTCACGCGTGACCAAGCCGCGTTCGATCTCCCAATAGAAGAAATCGCGACCCGAGTCGCCGCTCCAGAGTGTGCCGTCACAATCGAAGACCGCGATTTCAGGCCGGAGGGCCAGCACTGATTCGATGAATGCCGAGGCGGGATCAGACATAGGAGAGGAGGTCACAGCGTGGTGTTTGCAGGAACTGCTTCGGCGCGCAAGAGTCGCGCGTAGTCTTCCGGGGTGTCGATGTTGGCGGCGATTCGCGCATCTTCTAATCGCAGATACCGGATGTGATTGTGGTGCTGGTGCTCAATGTCGCGGGCGACTGCGGTCGCGGGGGCACGCAGGAACTGCTCCATCAAATCGCGGCCAACCAAGATGGGATGCCCGTGAACAGGAGCCTGTCCCTGCAAGACTTCCGGCACCACGGCCCAGACGTCGTTGTTCGCCGCAAGAAACGCTGTGCGAAGGTCGCTGACGGTCGAGGGCAGCACCGGCGGGCGATCTACCGGGACCAGGAAGGCGGCATCGCGCCCGCGATTGAGTACATCGCGCAATCCGACCTGGATCGAGCTGAACTGCCCACGCTCAGGAGCAAGATTAACGATGGTGAACGCACCGTGAGCATCCGCGATGGGCTCGAGCTCGGAAACATTCTTGCCTGCGACCACGATCACCATGTCCGCGTCCTGTTGGAGCAAGTCAATCATGGCGCCGAGGAAAGTGTTGACAGCGGGAGTGCCCTCAGCAACAGGCGGCCAGGGTAGCAGCGCCTTGTCGCGGCCCATACGGGTCGATTCGCCAGCGGCGAGGATGACTCCGCAGATACCAGCGGTTTGGGGCATGAGTCAATGATACCGAAGGGAGGGGATGCGTGTCAGTGAGGGATGACTATTCGTTGCCGGTGGTTTCTGCCACTGCGTCCTGGGAGTCTTCGGGAGAGGCGTGTTTAGCGACGTAGTTGTAGGCTTTGCTGGCCACGTTCGGCGAGGTGTGGCGGCGAACGGCGATCATCTCGGCGACGATGGCGACGGCGATTTCTTCCGGAGTTACAGCGCCGATCTCGAGTCCCACAGGAGCATGCACGTTGGCGAACTTTTGGGCCGGAATGCCTTCCTTCTCGAGTTCTTTGTAGATCGAAATGGTCTTACGCTGCGAACCGATCATCCCAAGATAACGAGTGTTGGCATTCACCGCCCAGCGCAACACTCGCATGTCGTCACGGTGTCCGCGAGTAACGATCACGATGTAGGCGGACTCGGGCACGTGGATTTCCGCTATTACTTTTTCGAAGTCGTCAGCAAAAACCTCGCGGGCGTCAGGGAAGCGCTCGCGGTTCGCATAGCTTTCACGATCATCGACCACGATCACGTCGAAGCCGGCGATCTGCGCCACCTTGTACAAGTTGAAGGCCACGTGGCCGGCTCCGAAGATGTAGAGCAGCGCGGGCGGGAGCACCGGCTCGATGAATACCTCGAGTGTGCCTCCACAAACCAGGCCGGTGTCGTACTTGGGATTGTTGTTCAGGTTGAAGGTGAGCGAGCGGGGCTTTTCTTCTTCCATGACTTCGCGGGCAGCCTGCCAGACTTCGGCCTCGACACAACCGCCGCCGATGGTGCCGACGATGGATCCATCATCGCGCACCAGCATTTTCGCCGTCTGGAACGAGGGAATCGAGCCGCGCACGTTGGTGATGGTGGCGATGGCCCCGCGGCGTCCTTCGCGGCGTAGCTGGACGATTTGTTCGTAGATGTCCATGGCTAGATGAGCAGATTATAGATGCAACTGCGTGAGGAGGGATGACTTTGGGCAGGCGATGGTGGTTGATTAATGTCTAGGACTACCCTATAATTTACCTATGGCTACCCTATACGTAGAAAATGTGCCTGACGAGCTTTATGAGGCCATTCGCGCCAAAGCGAAAGAGAAACGCAAGTCGATTGCGGCGGAGATTCTGACGCTATTGGAACAGAACTTCCCCACGGCACGTGAACTGAAGTCTCGCCGCGAGTTTTTGCGTCGCGTGCGGCTCCTGCAGTCCGCATCGGCGCCGGGTGCGGGACCGTTTCCTTCGACAGAAGAGATGCAGCGAGAGGACCGATTGCGCTGATGGACTACGTCATCGATGCCAGCGTGGCTGCGAAGTGGTGTCTTCCGGCAGTGCAGGAGCCGTTGCTCGCTGAGGCCAACGAGCTACTCGGTAGGCAGGTCGCGGGCCGTGTCCGATTTCTAGTGCCTGACCTTTTCTGGGCGGAGATGGGGAACGTTCTTTGGAAGGCAGTCAGGGTGGGAAGGTGTACCCGGCAGTTTGCCGAGTCAAGCCTGTCCCTGCTTAAGCAGCGACAACTACCAACGGTCTCTACAGAGAGTCTCGTTGAACAAGCCTTCGCTATCGCGGTTACCTACAACAGATCTGCTTATGACAGCGTTTATGTGGCATTAGCGCTTGAAACCGGCGGGCAACTGGTAACCGCCGATGAAAAGCTGGCAAACGCCCTGGCATCCCATTTGCCGGTCAAGTGGCTCGGTGCAGTTTAGGCACTGATAGAATTTCACCGCAATGAGTTTCTCAGGAGCAATCCATGAAGGCAGTCCGCATTCATGAGTTCGGCGGTCCGGAAGTTCTCAAGTACGAAGATATTCCCGATCCAGAGTTGCGCAGGGATTACGTGCTGGTGCGCATTCGTGCCTGCGCGCTGAACCATCTCGACCTGTGGGTGCGGAAGGGGCTTCCCGGCGTGAAATTGCCGCACATCTTGGGGAGCGATATCGCGGGCGAGGTGGTGGAGTGCGGTGAGTACATCAACGATTTGAGCCCCGGCACGCGAGTGCTGCTGTCGCCCATGCTGTATTGCGGGCACTGCGAGCAGTGCAATAACGGGCGGCAGAACTTTTGTCCCAAGTTCGCCGTGCTGGGTAACAACGCCGAGGGAGGGAACTGCGAGCTGATCGCGGTGCCGAGGGCGAGCGTTATCCCGATCCCTGATTCGCTGGGTTTTGTCGAGGCAGCCTCGGTGCCGCTGGTTTTCCTGACGGCGTGGCACATGCTGGCGGGCAACGCAAAGTTGCGGGCGGGACAGACTGTGCTGGTGCTAGGTGCGGGATCAGGCGTGGGGAGCGCAGCCATACAGATCTGCAAAAGGCTGGGAGCGATGGTGATCGCGACCGCCGGCGACGAGCATAAATTGGCGAAGGCCCGCGAGTTGGGGGCCGACCACACCATCGATCATTACAAGCAGAAGATCTCCGAGGAAGTGAAACGGATTACCAGCAAGCGGGGAGTCGATATTGTGTTTGAGCACGTGGGCGTGGCCACGTGGGCGGAAAGTATCAAGTCGCTCAAGTATGGCGGGACGCTGGTGACCTGCGGCGCGACTACGGGTTACGACGCCGCGCTCGATCTGCGAGTGCTGTTTGCGCGGCAGTTGTCGTTCCATGGCTCGTACATGGGCGGGATGGGGGAACTGGACGAGGTACTGAAACACGTGTTCGCCGGGAAGTTGAAGCCGGTGGTGGACCGCACGTTTCCGCTCAGCGAGACGCGCGCGGCGCATGAGTATCTGGCAGGCGGAGAGCAGTTTGGGAAAGTGGTTGTGGTGCCGTAGCGCAGATTCCCCGCTGGCTAAGGCCCGCGAAGAATGACAAGCCACATTGTTGCGAGGGCTTTTTAGCAATGCGAACTTCTGCGGCTTCAAAACGCCTGAGTGCCGGGTCCAACGCGCCCGGCGGCGCATTCAACAGAATGGGTATAATGCCACTATGAATTCCGGAACGCGTATTCCCAAATTCGAGAACCCGGAGACGGGAGCCGAGCGGTTCGGCAACCTGGCAGGATCGGACGAAGAACGGGCGCAGGTGTTGCGCGCGACTTTCGGCGAACAGAAGCATGAGGGCGTCATTCTGGCTTCGCTCGACAATGTCGTGAACTGGGTACGGAAGAATTCCATCTGGCCGATGACGTTCGGCTTGGCCTGCTGCGCCATCGAGATGATGTCGATGGGCGCGTCGCGGTTCGATATCGCGCGATTTGGCGCTGAAGTGTTTCGTCCTTCGCCGCGCCAGTCGGACCTGATGATCATTGCTGGGCGGGTGTCACAGAAGATGGCTCCGGTAATCCGCGAGCTTTATGAGCAAATGCCCGAGCCCAAGTGGGTCATTTCGATGGGCGCGTGCGCGACGTCGGGTGGCGTGTTCAATAACTACGCGCTGGTGCAGGGCGTCAACCAGTGGATTCCCGTGGACGTGTATGTTCCGGGATGTCCGCCGCGGCCCGAGCAATTGATTTACGCGATCATGATGCTGCAAGAGAAGATCAAGAACGACAAAGGGTCATTCAAGCGCGCGTTGAATTTGGGATAAATTTCGATTCGTTTTCGTTGGGACGCCCGCTTCGGCGGGCGTTTCTCGTGTGGCGGCTGAGACCTGCGCGTCGATCGCGATTTTCGCGGGTTGCGAAGAGAGCAGGTCCTTCGACTTCGTTCGGTCGCCAAGGCGACCTCACTCCGCTCAGGATGACGGCGCGAAAAAAGAACAGATCCCTCGGTCGCCGCGGCGACCTCGTGATGACAAACC
>DATBZX010000239.1:0-17207 GCA_036512955.1 Terriglobales bacterium | reverse complement strand
GTTCCCGACGGTAGCGGTTCATTCGGCATCGCAGTGCGAAATGTCAATCATCGCTACTTAAACCCTGAATTGTCTGCCAGCTTCGATGCCATTGAGCTGAAACTATCGGCAACGTCCAGTGCAGCGACCACGATTCAGCCTCGTAAGGGGCCGTCCTGGCTAAGTTTCCGGGCGGCCTCTCTCTCTGAAGTTTACTTCATGGAAGACACGACGCATGTAAATCCGTTCGAAGACGTACACAAAAAAGCTCAAGCCGCTAAGGATCGCGCCCGCAAAGTCAGGAGAAAAGACACAGAGCTTCGCGAAAGAAACGAACACAGGAAGGCTGCGGCAGAAGATGCCAAGAACAAGACCCGCTAGACCGACGATTCCAGGCGAAGACTCACGCCCCACACTGCTATCGCTTCTTCAGCGATCCCGCAAAGACGCGGAAGCAGAAGAAATATATTTCCACGGGCATTCATAAACACTTCGAGCTGCCAGCACTCTGCGGTTTTCAGTTGTGCCTCGCCAAAACTCTGCGTGTTCGCAGAATCAATGACTTGAAAGCGTACCTGCCAGGCGCGCTTTTCGCTATGATTCCCTGATGTTTGTGCGCCTTCACCATCTGTTCGGCTGGTTCATCTCGGTCTTTCGCTCTCGCGAAGAGCTCCTCCTGGAGAACCTCGCCCTTCGGCAACAACTGCTCGCTCTGCACGCAAAGCGACCTCGCCCTCGACTGAGTTCCGTTGACAGGCTGTTCTGGGTCGTTCTGCGAAGAGTTTGGCCTGGCTGGAAAAGATCGTTGATCCTCGTCACCCCAGAGACCGTGGTTCGCTGGCATCGGACCGGTTTTCGACTGTACTGGAGTTGGATCTCGCGGGCTCAAAAGGCGGTCGGAAGGAAACCAATCAGCAGGGAAGTACGCGAGCTGATATTTCGCATGGTCGCGGAGAACCCAACCTGGGGAGCGCCCCGAATCCACGGGGAGATGCTCAAGCTGGGATTCGACATCTCAGAACGAACCGTATCTCGCTGGGTTAAGCGTGCGAATCATAATCCCGATCCAGCCCGTCGCTGGCTGTCCTTTCTCCAGAACCATCGCGAAGCAATTGCTGCGATGGATTTCTTCACGGTGCCGACGCTGACGTTTGGTGTTCTGTACTGCTTCTTTGTAATCAGTCACGACCGGCGGAAAATCGTGCACTACAACCTCACACGCAATCCAAACGCTTTGTGGATCGTGCTGTAGCTGCGCGAAGCCTGGGGTACGAGCAGCCACATCGGTTCTTGATCTTCGACCGGGATGCGAAGTTCTCTGCCGACGTCGTCTCGGCCGTCGAACAGCATGGCGCAAAACCTGTCCGAACCGCCTTTCGCAGTCCCTTGCAGAATGGCATCGCCGAGCGCTGGGTTGGAAGTGTGCGCAGAGACTTGCCGGACCACGTGATCGTTCTGAACCAGCGACATTTGAGAAGGTTTCTGAAAGAATACGTCCGCTATTACCACGAAGACCGGACTCATCTCGGACTCGGGAAGGACACGCCGGACGGTCGACTTGCAGCGTCGGTGCCGCCATGCGCGAGCAAGATCATCTCGTTGCCGCGACTCGGCGGACTCCATCACCGCTACATGGTCGCCGCCTGAAATTGCGGCTGGCCATGAATCCCTTCACGGTCTAACTTGCTGCGGAGTCCAGGGAGATTCGCATCTCCAATCCTCTTCAGGCTCACCAAATTGCTGCGGATGCCTCAAGCATCTCCGCCGAGACTCGAAGTTACGGGCCGCCCCACGTGCAATTACGGCCAACCAGAAGACCTGTTTGCATTGAAATCTCACTTTCGTCTTGCATAATTCACTATAGCGCTTTAGTATTCGTACATGGCAAGTAATAAAGCGAGCGATTCGATGATGGCGCAATCAGACGAACTGAAAAGCTCTAGTCGCCCGAGCGGGGGTACTGACACAAAGATCAGAAAGGAGAGCGACTCTCACCATCAGCCTGATGACAATCTCGAAGGCTTAGCGAATCTTGTGCGAATCCACATTTATCTGGACGGGTTTATGGACGGGGCGAAGGAGGGGGGACTGCCCACCGCCGCCTTGGAGAAGCTGACCGAAATTCGAGAGACTGCTGTGCAGCGAATTCTCTCAAAGGTTTCGCAGCCTGGAGGCGAGGCGGAACTAAGGAATCTCTTCTCTCACGAGTCGTTGGAGGTCGGTCACAACGAGAGGAAAGATTTGCTTCTCAGTCTGGCGAACATGAAAGAACGAAGCGGGATCACTTGGTTTTGGCGGAAATGGTCGGGAACGCTTTGGCCGGAAGATTCGGACGAGCTACTTGCGGTTGCAGACGAACTGCGGGCGATTTGGAAATGCGATGCAGAAATATCCGTAGATTTACTGAGAAAGTATCTTATTCAAAAACCTGAAGATATCCTCAATAGATGGTTGCGTTGGCGACCTTCGAGAGAGCAGGTAGAGGTGCGGAAGTCCGAACTACTTAAGGAGGCTCAGGAGAGACTCCCCAAGCCATTTAACTCCTTAAGAAAGCCATCTAGCACAGAGGGATTCTTCGAGAATGTCGCCGTAGCGTTTCGGTGTTCCCTCTGGTCGCGTAGCCTCGTTCCAGAGCAGAGAAACCTTCGCTCGATTCTGATCCAAGGTGTATTTGAGCACTGGGGTCATTTCAGATGTTGCGCCAATACCGATTGCGTTACTCCGTACTTCATCGCGAAGCGAAAAGACCAGACCGTCTGCGATGCCGAGATTTGCAAAGCCGAAAAGCAGCGTCAGCACGCTTTGAACTGGTGGCGCGAAAACCGAGCGAAGAAACCTCACATGGAAGCTGTCAGCAAAACGGCAAAGAAAGGGAGCAAGGGCAATGTCACTCGTAAAGCGCGGTAAAACGTGGCACACACATTTCGTTGTGAACGGGCAGCGGTTCCGGCAGTCACTTGGCACAAAGGACTGGCGAGAGGCCCAAGCCAAAGAGAAGCAACTCATATCCGAGGCATCCGAGGGGAAGCTAACGCAAAACTCCACAACGCTCGCCCGTCAGCCGTTTGGACAGGCAGCCGACGATTACGTGAGTGCTCGCAAACTGGAGCTAGCAACTACCAGCCAAGCGAAAGAAAAGCAGCTCTTCGTGCAGTTGCGAGCCTACTTCAAACAGGAACCGCTCAAGGCCATCACGGCGAAGCGAATCACCGATTACAGGGCGTGGAGAGCGGAACAGGGCGTCGGCCCAGCCACTCTCAACGCAGAGCTGGGCATTCTGCGCCGTGTGATGAAGCGAGCAAGGCTCTGGGCACGCGTTGCTGACGATATACGCCCACTCAAAGAGCCGAGCACCATCGGGCGGGCACTCACCGAGCAAGATAAGCAGCGGCTTCTTAAAACGGCTGTGATGCGCCCTGAGTGGGAAACGGCTTACCTCGCGGCTATTCTCTGCCTCAATACAACCGCGAGAGGCTGCGAATTGAAAGCGCTCCAGTGGCTAGACGTTGACCTGTTCGCCCGGACTCTCACAATTCGCACGTCCAAGACGGCTGCCGGAGAGAGAGTGGTTCCTCTGACCGACGTTGCGACTTCGGCTCTGGCAAGGCTGCGCCGCAGAGCCGAGTCCTTCGGCCCCGTTCTGCCATCGCATTACATCTTCGCGGCTTTCGTCCCCAAGTTCACCTTCAGCGGCAAGAAGATCATAGGCTACAACGTCACTGCGTTTGACCCGACGACCCACGTCAAAAGCTGGAGGTCAGCTTGGCGGACTCTGACGAAGAAAGCAGGGCTGCCGGGTTTCCGGTTCCACGATCTCCGGCACTGCGCTATCACTCAGCTTGCCGAGGGTGGCACATCAGATTCAACGATCATGGCGATTGCGGGTCACGTCAGCAGACGGATGCTGGAGAGGTACAGTCACGTTCGCATGGAAGCCAAGCGCAACGCGATGGAAGCCCTTGCTACAAGCACCAAAACGGCGGGTTATGACACAAACCATGACACAAATGCCACGGCTGCGAGCACTCGCCCGGTCTAAGTTATTGAGGAATTTGGTGGACCTGGCCGGGATCGAACCGGCGACCTCTTCCATGCCATGGAAGCGCGCTCCCAGCTGCGCCACAGGCCCACTTTACGAAGGGACGGTGCCAAGAACTCCGGCACCAGCTTCATTCTCTCGCAGCCAAGCAGCTTAGTCAAACCAAGCAGTCGTCTGACAACGGTGAATCGACTCGGGCTATAATGCCGCGAAACATATTGACGTTAAGTTTCCCATGGGACTGGCCGCTGGCGAAAAACTCGGTCCGTACGAGATCCTATCGCAACTCGGCGAGGGCGGAATGGGCGAGGTCTACCGTGCGCGCGACACCCGCCTAAACCGTTCAGTAGCCGTCAAGGTTATCAGCCTTTCGACCTCCGATAGTGATCGCCTCCGCCGTTTCGAACAAGAGGCTCGCAGCATCGCGGCCTTGAGCCATCCCAACATACTCGCCATCTTCGATGTGGGCACCCACGACAACACTCCGTATCTTGTAACGGAGTTGCTGGAAGGTGAAACCCTGCGAGAGCGGTTGGCGAAGGGGCCGATACCGGTGCGCAAGACCGTGCATATCGGTTCGCAAATCGCTCACGCCCTTGCCGCAGCCCATGAGCGTGGCATCGTTCACCGCGATCTGAAGCCCGAGAACATCTTTCTTACCCGCGATGGCCAGACCAAGCTGCTCGACTTTGGGCTCGCCAAGATGGAAGCAGCGGGGTTCACAGCAGGACCCGACTCTGCCACTAAATTGTCAGCAGCAACCCAGCCCGGCGTGGTCATGGGAACGGTTGGATACATGTCGCCTGAGCAGGTGCGCGGCGATGTAGCCGACCATCGTTCCGACATTTTCAGCTTCGGTGCCGTGCTCTACGAAATGCTGGGCGGCAAGCGCGCCTTCGCCGGAGATTCCTCGGTGGAGACGATGACGGCCATCCTCAAGTCGGAGCCGCCCGAGATTAGCCCCGAGGCCAAGATTCCACCCGGCCTAGATCGCATCGTTCGTCACTGCCTGGAGAAAAATCCGGACGACCGTTTCCAATCGGCGCGCGACCTCACCTTTGCGTTGGGTGCACTTTCGGGATCCGAGTCAACCACTGCGCTGACAGCCATGCGTCCGCAGAACCGTGACCGCAGGCTGCTTTGGCTGCTTTCCGGCGTAGCTGCTCTGGCAATAGCAGCGGCTGGCTTCTTTGCGTCTCGTCCAAAGGTCGCGGCCGAACGAATGGAATTCAGTATTCCTGTGCCCGGCGAGGTCAGCCATCTAGCGCTGTCTCCCGACGGCAGCATGCTGGCTTATGTGTTACCCGACGAGGAATCGGGAGAAGGCGTCTTGTTTGTGCAGCGCGTTGCGTCTCCGGTCGCGGTTCGTTTGCAGGGGACCGAAGGTGCAATGTATCCGTTCTGGTCGCCAGATAACGCAAACATCGCGTTTTTCTCAGGCACCAAAATGAAGAAGATCCCGGTCTCCGGCGGAACGCCGCAGATACTGGCGAGCGTACTGGCTCCCCGTGGAGGCAGCTGGGGAAAGAAAAACGTGATCATCTACCAGCCCGGCGCAGGGGGTCCTCTCTGGCGTGTGGACGCTGACGGAACTGGCGCCGCTCCACTGACCGACAAGATTTTCCAGAAGCCCGAAGCTTCCCATCGTTGGCCGGAGTTCCTGCCCGATGGCGACCATTTTGTTTTCTGGCTGGGAGACTTTAACGAACGTCCCGATGACCTCACTACTGGGATCTATCTGAGCTCATTGGCAGCGAAGGAGAAGAGACTCTTGACGGTCGCGCGGTCAAGTCCCGGCTACTCCCAAGGTCAACTCTTTTATGTGGATGACAAGTTCGCGCTGGAAGCGGTTTCGGTAGATGTAGCTAGTGCAAAGATGGTTGGGCGTCCCCATCGCGTCGCCGATCAGGTGGGACGTAATCCATCCACCTATTGGGGCGCATTCACCGTTGCGGAAAATGGCACTGCGGTGTTCCACCTCGGCAACGGATCACCACTTTCACGTCTCACCTGGGTTGACCGGTCGGGAGCGGTGCTAGGCACCATCGGTGAGAGCGGCAATCTTTCCAACCCGACCTTGTCTCCGGACGGCGGTCGGATAACGGTTGATATTGCGGACCCGAGAGGGAAAAACATCGACGTTTGGACGTTTGATGTTCAGCGTGGGCTGTCCGCGCGTTTCACCTTCGATCCGGCCGAGGAGACTACAGGCGTGTGGTCGAGAGACGGCAAAACGATCGCGTATCGGTCTGCCGTTACGGGAGATGTATTACATCTGAAAAATGCCAACGGCCTGGAGCAGGATCGCGGCCTGATAACGAACCTGCCTGACAGTTTCGATCTTCTGCCAAATTCCTGGACGCTGGATAACTCGGAGGTTCTCTGCACATCGGATCTTGTCGCTGGCGGGTCCAAGCTGGTGTTGGTTTCGGTCAAAGACAAGAAAGTTACAGAACTCCTCCCAGGAAACGGAAGCAAACGCAACGGTCAGATCTCGCCTGATGGCAAGTGGGTTGCGTATGAATCCGACGAATCGGGCATTTGGGAGGTTTACATATCCCCTTTTCCTGCTACGGGTGGCAAAGTGCAGGTCTCGAGGGGAGGCGGCAAAGAGCCACGGTGGCGCGCCGACGGAAAAGAAATTTTCTACCTGGATCCAAAGGGAACTCTGTTTGTGACATCGGTCACGGTCGAAGGCAGTCTATCCACCGGCAATCCGGTTGCCCTGTTCTTAACCCACGGACGCTCGTATGTTTCGTCCACTGATTTCTATACGTATGACGTGAGTCCCGACGGCAAGCGTTTTCTCATCAACCGGTATCAGAAGCCGACACAGATTCCGCCGCTCAACATCATTCTCAATTCCACCACTGACAGTAATTAACACTCAGTTCTCCGGGTCAATCGCTCCCTACCGCGAACTAGCGTTTCTTTCCCTTATTTCTGGAACAATTCCGCGCCTGTTGGGGTCTATTTGAGTAAGCCTCCCAAACGAAGCCAGCGGCAGGGTCGGATTTTGCCGCAAAGGCACGGCAGGCGATGGGCGAACAGGTGAAAATCACCTGGGTCGGTTGGGAAGGTTGTTGGGGGCTCTAAAGTTGATTATGATCACGGTAGCGCCATGAGTGCCATGGCGGGAGTACCAACGTTGAGTGATCTGGCGAGTGCGATAGGATTCCGCACGGAAGAAGCCTCGATTGTGGCCGAATTAAAGGCCGGATCGGAAGAGGCTTTTGCGTAGCTCATCGCGCAATACAGCCAGCCGGTTTACAGCCTGGTCTACCGCATACTCGACGATCCCTCCGACGCCGCCGACACCACCCAGGAAGTATTCATCAAGGTTTTTCGCGGGATCCGTCGGTTCAACGCCGACTCCAGTCTCAAGACGTGGATTTACCGTATTGCGCTGCATGAGGCCTCCAACCAGCGGCGCTGGTGGTTCCGTCACAAGAGCCGCGAGACTTCAATCGAGCCCGGCCAGGACGATCGCGATGAGCGCAACTCGCTAGCCCTGAAGGACAGACTGGCGGACGACTCCAAATCACCGTTGCAAAACGTTTACGACGAGGAATTGCGCGCGCGTGTCGAGTTGGAATTGAAGTCGGTGGCCGAACCATATCGAACGGCCGTGATCCTGCGCGACATTGAGGACTTGTCGTATGAGCAGATCGCCGAAGTGATGGAGGTCTCGTTGGGCACAGTGAAGTCGCGCCTGGTGCGTGGGCGCGATGCACTGCGAAAGAGACTGGAGCGCCATATGCCGGCCTATGGCGTTAGCGTGGCGGGCGCACACCCGAGACGACACCGAAACGAACCTGCACTCGGCGGTCAAGAAATCGAGGTCATGCCATGAAATGCTCGGATGCGAAGCTGCTCATGTCGTCATACCTGGACGCTGCAGTTACGCGCAGCGAGCTGACTGCAGTACAAGACCATATCGGCGGTTGCGCCGCTTGCTCGAACTACTACCTCGCCCTGCAGCGAACCCAAAAGCTGGTCGGCGAATTGGGACGCAAGCCCGTTCCTGCTGACTTGGCGCTGCGGTTGCGCGTGGTTGCCTCGCAGGCAATTGCAACCAGGCAACGGTCGCGCTGGGAAATGATGCGTGTCCGTTGGGAAAATGTGTTCAATGCCGTGATGGTTCCTGCTACTGGCGGATTCGTAACGACCATCATTATGTTTGGCCTGCTGATCAGCTTCCTGATGCCGGGCCAGTTTGTCTACCCCAATGACGTCCCCACGACTCTCTACACTCCGCCGCAACTGCAGGCCTCGCCCTTCCAGTTGGCGATGGATCCGGGACATTCAGAGCCCTTGATCGTGGAAGCCTATGTCGGCGCCGACGGCCGGGTCCAGGACTATCGGGTCCTTTCAGGTAGCGAGAACGGCAATGAAGTGCTGTCGGAATTGAAGAACATGCTGATCTTCGCCACCTTCCGCCCTGCCACCAGCTTCGGACGTCCGACCGCTGGCCGTGCCATCCTGGCGTTCTCGAAGATACAGGTCAAGGGATAACGTAGCGTTTTTCGTGGGCTGTACCCCTCAGCGCCTCGGTCAAGGCGAAGGGGTTCATTTGCGTGTGGGATTCTACCCTCGTAAACTGAATTATCTGACTTCCTGCCCAAATCGCTCCAGGAGGATTCTCTGAGCAGTACTGTTCGCATTGTTCTGGTTGCCCTTGCGGTGACGTTGTTCGGTTGTGCTGCCGCGGCGCAATCGAAGGCCACGATCGACGTGAGCGAAACACTTTTCAGCGTGTTAGCAGGCATGAATGTCTGCGGCTACGATTCGGAACTTGCGTCTTCGTCGCCTATTCGCGCGGAAGTCCGGACGGACCTGGTGGCCGCCAGTAAATCGCCGGAAGCTGCGGCGGCGGCCAAGGAGATGTGCCATTTTTATGCGGACCACCTCCAGGATGGTGCCGCACATCAGTTGTCTCGCTACCTATCCTTGGCGCTGAATCTGGGTGATCCCCCCGATTTCATTCCTAAAGCGAAGGAAGCGGACTTGCCTCCTGATGCAAGCTACTTGCTAGGTTTCGTCCCGGTGCTGAAGCAGTACGCAAAGGTCGGCAAGTTGCACTCGATATGGCTCAAACACCAGCCGCAGTACCTGGCCCTGATCGACCAGTATCGCGAGCCCGTCGCCCAAATGATCAGCTCGACAGATGTTTACCTGCGCATGCCATCATCGGGCTACTTGGGACGCTCTTACACCATTTACCTGGAACCGATGGCTGCTCCCGGAGAAGTCAACTCGCGGAATTACCAGCAGGACATTTTCTACGTCGTGGTGTCTCCCACGAACAACAACGTTCATATGACCGATCTGCGGCATACGTACCTGCACTATGTGCTCGATCCGCTCATCGCCAGAAAAGCCACGGCGCTGGCGCGCATGAAGCCGATATTGGCCACCGTCCAGAAGGCGCCCATGGCCGACGAGTACAAACAGGACATGGGGCTGCTGGTGATCGAATGCTTGATCCGCGCGATTGAAGCCCGCACTCCCAGCGACCCGAAACTTCCGGAGAAAGACCGCATCGCCCTGGTCAATCAGGATGAGGCGGAGGGGTTCGTATTGACTGACTATTTCTATGACCAGCTCAAACAGTACGAAAAAGAAAACACTGGGCTGAAAGACTCGTTCCCTGACTGGCTGCACAACCTCGACGTCGCCAAGATCAAAAGGCAGGCCAGCGAGATCAAGTTCGCGTCGCAGGCAACGCCGGACGTAATGCTTTCAAGCAATCAAAAAGCAGTGCCAAAGATCGACCAAGCCGAACGCGCACTGGCAAGTGGGAACCCCTCGGGTGCAGCCCAGTTAGCAGAGGAAGCGCTGTCGGCAAATGAAGACCCGGCGCGTTGCTACTTTGTGCTGGCAAGAGCGGCATCGTTGAGTGGGAACATGCAGGATGCCAAGGACGATTTCATGAAGGCGGCGAGCACGGCCAAAGATCCGCGTATCGTAGCGTGGTCGCACATCTACCTGGGACGCATTCTCGACTTGCAGGATGAGCGTGAAGCTGCCATTGAACAATACAAAGCCGCGCTTAGCGCGGGTGACAGTTCGCCGGCTGTTCAAACTGCCGCCCAACGTGGACTGCAATCGCCCTACGAGCCACCTGAGGCTTCCCAACAACCGAAGTCGCAATAAGATATAGGTACAAGACGGGAAAGGCCTCCAGCCCACTTCCTTCGAAAGGACAAGTCATGAGATTGAATTTGGCAATGATTTTGATGTTGCTGGGCGTGAGCATGGCGATGGCCCAAGCCAATGCCGCCAAGACGCCTGCACCCGCTCAGGGAGCCACCGCTGCGCCTGTGCCTGTCGGGCAACATCAACCCCAGGCAAAATCCAAGGAAGAGTTCGACGCCTACAATCTGGCGGCGTCAAAGACCGACCCAGCGCAGGCGGAAACTGCAGCCGACGAATTCGCCCAGAAGTTTCCCGCCAGCGAACTTAAAGAACTACTTTATGTTCGTACCATGAACTTATACCAGCAGCAAAATAATTCGGGTAAGGTCGTTGCCGTTGGCCGAAAGGCAATCGAACTGAATCCTACTGATCCGGTTCCTCTGGTCGCCGTCGCATCCGCTTTGGTAATGGACACTCGCGAGACTGACATGGATCGCGATGCACGCTACGCAGAGGCCAGCAAGGATGCCCAGGCGGCCCTCGACAACGTTGACACCGGACTGCAGGTACCACCAAATGCTCCTGCGGATCGCGTCGCACTGGCCAAGGCCAATCTGCGTTCCATCGCGTATGACACGTTGGGCGTTATCGCGATGAACAAGAAGGACTACGCGGCTGCCGAGCAGAACTTCCAGAAGGCTGCCGACCTGATGAAAGATCAGCCTGACTCCGTGGTTTACCTCCGCTTGTCGGTGGCACAGGATAACGAAAAGAAGTACCAGGCCGCTTTGGATTCCGCCAACAAGGCCGCGCAATATGCTTCGGAAGGCAGCGCCGAAAAGAACCTGGCAAAACAGCAGCAGGACCGCTTGCAAAAGCTCCTGGCTGACAAGAGCAACGCGAGCGCACCTGCGGCTACGCCAGCCCCCACGACTCCGCCACCTGCCACCACTCCTCACTAAGGTCACGAGGTCGCGCAATCGACACAATGAAGTCGGAAGAAATCGATCGATCGCCGCTGGAAGATGCTCTCGGGCATCGCTTCCAGCGTCGCGCCATTCTCGACCAGGCACTGACGCATTCCTCGTTCGCGCGTGAGGCTGAGTCGCAGGCGCCTGCCGGGACCGAAGAAGACATCCCGGGCGATAACGAGCAACTGGAATTTCTCGGCGACGCGGTCCTGTCGTTCGTTATCAGCCAGGAGCTGTTTCAGCGGTTTCCTGAGTACGCCGAAGGTGACCTGTCGAAGCTGCGGGCGCACATCGTCAGTGCGCGCGCCCTGGTTCATCCCGCGCGAAGGTTGGAAGTCGGCAAGTTTCTGCGCTTCGGCCGGGGCGAGGAAAAAAGCGGTGGCCGCAGCAAGAGTGCTCTCCTGGTGGACGCGCTTGAGGCCTTGATCGCCGCGATCTTTCTCGATGCAGGCCTCGAAAGGGCGCACCAGTTTATCGTGAATGTCATCCTTCAACCCGCGCTTGAGGACCTGCAGAAGCAAGGCAATAGCACCCTGCCGGTGACCGACTACAAATCTGCATTGCAGGAAATTGTCCATGCCTCAGGGCGCGCTCAACCCCGTTACTCGCTGGTGAACGAACAGGGCCCAGAGCATCGCAAAGTTTTCACTATGGAAGTGCACATCCCTGCTCCGTCGGGCGGCGGAGAGGCATTCGTCAGTCGCGCTGAAGGCGGAACCAAAAAGCGCGCCGAGCAGGGGGCTGCACGACAGGCATGGGAGTATCTACAATCATTACAAGCGAGTTCTGCGCCAGAAGAGCTCGGTTCGGACGCAGCACCGTCTAAGTAGTCATGAGCGAAGTGAACATCGAACCCGCAGTCGAAGCTCTACCGCCTGTCCTCGTGGTGATCCCCACCGGGAAGACGCATCCGGACTCTAGCGGCATGAATTCGCTGCAATCACTCGCAACGACCATCGTGATTGCCGTTTTCGTGATCACGTTTGTGGTGCAGGCTTTCCAGATCCCCTCCGAGTCGATGGAGAAGACGCTGCTTGTAGGCGACTACCTTTTGGTCGATAAGGCCCATTACGCAGACACCGGCTTCTGGGGATGGCTGCTTCCCTATCGCAAGATCAAACGCCAGGACATCATTGTATTTCGCTACCCAGTCAATCCTCAGCAGCACTTCGTGAAGCGCGTCGTCGGTGTCCCCGGAGACCACGTGCGGTTGATCAACAAACACGTTTACGTGAATGGTTTGAGGCAGGAAGACGAGTACGCTTCATTTAATTGGGGACAGCGTGACAAGTTCCGCGATAACTTTCCCAATGGCGGATTCTTCGCCGACAAGATCGCATCGAAGTGGTTCATCCAAGCCCAAAAATTGGTGGAAGACGGCCAGTTGATCATCCCTGAGGGTTCGTACTTCGTCCTGGGTGACAACCGCGATGACAGCTACGATTCGCGCTATTGGGGATTGGTTCCTGCAGAGAATATCGTTGGCCGTCCCTTGCTGATCTACTGGTCGATGGACCAGGTGCCGTCCCATGCGGGCGAAGAGGTGGCGTCTGGTAAACTTTCGACTTTGGCATACAGCGCCATCCAATCGGTTAAAGGTCTGCGATGGAAGCGCATGTTGCGCATACCGCAGTAGGCTTCGGGACTCGGTGATCGGAAGAGGGTAAGTCAATTGGCTGTCACGAAAAAACTCAATAAGCCGGAACCAGAACCAGTCGAAGGCTCCGACAAGCCGAAGAAACCCAAAGAAACGACGTCGGAGTTTATTGCTTCCATCGCTGTCGTACTAGTTACCGGGCTGTTCATTATTACCTTCGCGTTGCAAGCCTTCGTTATCCCCTCCAGTTCCATGGAGAACACCCTGCTGATCGGCGATCACGTTTTCGTGGATCGCATCAATTTGGCTCCCAAGGCCAACTGGGTTGGCCCGCTGATTCCCTATCGCCACCCCAAGCATGACGACATTTTCGTGTTCATCTCACCGGCAGAACCTGGACTTTACGTGGTCAAGCGGGTGGTGGGAGTGCCGGGCGATCGCATCAAACTGCAGGATGGCGTGGTGTACCGCAACGGTGAGAAACTCGATCCCCCGTTCGTCGTCCGCAACGGAACCTATAACGGCTATCGCGACAACTTCCCGACCGTTCCTGCCACCGACTATGACGGCGCGACGCCAGAATGGCGCGATGCGCTACCCTCCCACATTCAAAACGGCGAACTCGTGGTGCCGCCCAACAGCATCTTCGCCATGGGCGACAACCGCGACGTCAGCCTCGACAGCCGCTACTGGGGCTTTGTCCCCTACGAAAACGTTATTGGGCGGCCCATGTTCATCTACTGGTCGTTCCAGCAGCCGCGCGACGAATACACCCGTACCAGCTTGGTGGAGCGAGTGCAATTCCTGTTCACCATCGTGCTTCATTTCTTCGACCAGACTCGCTGGTCCCGGATGTTTCACGTGGTGCGCTAATGCCGGGCCGAGTGTCACGCCGGGCACTTTGGATTTGGTTTGCGCTGGGCGTTGTCTTGCTCGCATTGTTCCTGCCCCCGTTCGTGAATGTCAATCGCTACCGCAACCGGGTAGCGTCATCGATCAGCAACGCGCTTGGGCGTCAGGTCACCGTCTCGAATATCGAACTCGAACTGCTGCCGCGCCCGGGAATGGTGCTTTCGACGTTTGTCGTGGCGGATGATCCCAGCTACGGCCCCGAGCCAATGCTGCGCGCCGAAACCGTGACCGCGTATCTGCGATTGAGCTCGCTTTGGCGAGGACGTTTGGAAATCGGCACGCTGGCCCTGGAAAACCCCAGCCTGAACTTGGTGCGTCGCGCCGATGGCCACTGGAACCTCGAAGAGCTGGTGCAGCGCACATCCCAGGCTTCCTCGGCCCCCACTGCGAAAGCCAGACCAGAATCGAGACCTCGCTTCCCTTACGTCGAAGCCAAGGCTGGACGCATCAACTTCAAACTCGGCCAGGTGAAAAAAGCATTCGCATTTTCCGACGCCGACTTTGCCCTTTGGCTTGAGTCCGAAAATGAATGGGGAATCCGTCTGGAGGCCCGTCCTATGCGCTCCGACGTCCCCGTAAGCGACACCGGCACGCTCAGAATGGAAGGCCGGTTTCAAAGCGCTTCCAGCCTGCGGAGCACGCCGCTTAATCTCAACATCAACTTCACCAAGGGCCAACTTGGCCAGATCACCGCGCTTATTTATGGACGCGATCGGGGCTGGCGGGGTGGGGTCACTTCCACCGCCACCTTGACGGGAACTCCAGCGTCGCTTGCGGTGACGATCGATGCGACGGTGAGTGACTTCCGCCGTTACGACATCGCTCTGGGTGAGGCGCTGCGTCTCAGCGTGCATTGCACCGGCACCTATTCGTCCCCGAACGATTCGATCCGCGACATTCAGTGTCAAGCTCCAGTTCGTCCTGGCATTCTGATGGTGCGAGGCAGTGTCATAGGTTGGGCTGGCCAGGAGTATGACCTCGGAATTTCGGCAGAACAAATTCCCCTGGACCGCATCGTCGCATTGGCGCGTCACACCAAGAAAGATCTGCCTGACGATCTCACGGCTACTGGCACTACCGACGGGGTCTTCACGGTGCACAAGAACGCCGATAGCGCTCCCGTGTGGGCCGGTGGCGGCCGCACCACGCAGTTCGCTTTACAGTCGAAGGTGCTGAAGCCAGACCTTGAACTTGGCGAGGTGGAGTTCAGCATACCCGAAGCTCCCGCAACGACGGGCGGAAAGCGCTCTCGAAAGTTTGCTAAACCGCTTCCAGGAGCCAGCACCGGCGACTCTCTGCGCGTGGTGGTCAAGCCCTTCCCCGTGCCACTCGGAGCAACCTCTCCGGCGACCGCCGGTGGATATTTCGACCTGCAACACTACCGCATCACCCTCGACGGCGATGCCGAAATGGCCCGGCTTATGAGCATCGCCAAGGCGATGGGCATCGTCGCCCCGGCTATAGGTTTGGCCGGACCATCGCAACTCAACCTGGAGATCGCCGGCGCTTGGACAGGCTTCGCTTCTCCGGCTCCGTCCGGCAAAGTCCAGCTACGCAATGCCACCGCGGAGCTGCAAGGTGTGGGCGAACCGCTCGAAATTGCATCCGCGACCGCGACCCTCGCCGAACAGGCTGTGACAATCAGCCCATTCTCAGCCGGATTCAAAGACGGTACTGCGGTAAGCGGGTCCGCGAGCTTCCCTCTGCACTGTGGATCTCCCGGTTCTTGCCTGTTACATTTTGACCTGCACACGCCCGAAATTTCGCTGGCTCGTCTCAACCAGCTGTTGAATCCGACTTATCAAAGCCAGCCCTGGTACCACCTCCTTGCGATCGGGCAGCGCGACGAGAATGCCCTGATGAAATTACATGCTCAGGGACGCGTATCGGCTGGCCAGCTTGTTATTGGAGATCTCGTCGCCACCAATTTCAACAGCGCGGTCGATATGAGTTCCGGCAAACTCAGCCTCAAAGATATGCGGGCTGACCTACTCGGGGGACATCATTCTGGTAACTGGGATGCTGACTTCACCACAGCGGCGCCGAAGTATTTCGGCTCGGGTACGGTCACAAAACTGGTCATGGCCCAAGTCTCGGCCTTGATGCACGATCCCTGGGCTACCGGTACATTGGACGGTCAGTACACTCTGGGCCTGGCGGGCATGGACGCAGCCGCGCTTCGTGCCTCCGCAACCGGCTCTGCCAGCTTTAAGTGGATTGGTGGTTTTCTGCGTCATGTCGTGCTGGAAGCAAAAAGCGCTCCGCTCTCCTTCTCCAGCTTCGGTGGACAGGTCGCATTGCGAAACGGCAGCCTCGGCTGTGAGGCATGCAAACTGCAATCCACTGGCGAGACATTTGACGTGACTGGCAGTGCGAGTTTTGGACGCACCCTTGATGTCCGTCTCGAAAGCTCCGGGCAGAGCATCTCCTATACCATCTCCGGCCCGCTCGACCAGCCGCACGTCGAGTCCGTGCCGTCCCCGCACTCTGAGGCAAAGGCGCGCTGAGCGTCCCAGACCAACTCGCCGCCATCCTCCGAGCGCACTTCGTCAATAGATAACTGTATTTCTCACATAGCTTTGCCAATAAACATTCAAGTGAATCGAGAGCGTGCAAATATCCCCTGCCGCACCGCGCGGATATCCCCCAAGTGACCTCACTGCCGCATGGTAGTATCGAGAGAAAGTCATCATGTTTGGGCACTTTAACGTCGTTGACGCCTTCTTTCAAATTGTGGTGCTGCTGTTTGCCATCAGCGTGCACGAGTCGGCGCACGCCTGGATGGCCAACCGTCTAGGCGACCCCACAGCCAAAATGCTGGGCCGCGTGTCGCTCAATCCAATCGTTCACATTGATCCATTCGGCACCATCCTGATGCCGGCCATGCTGATCCTCATGGGCTTTCCGCCCTTCGGCTGGGCCAAGCCTACTCCGGTGGATAACCGAAATTTTCGCAACCCGGTGCGCGATGACATTCTCACTGCCGTGGCTGGGCCAGCCAGCAATTTCCTGACGGCACTAGTTTCTGTCATCGCCTTGGCGTTTATCCTGCACGGGTCGACAGGTGGTATTGACCGCCTGTTTCGCGGAGCGGACGTAACTTCGCCGCTGACCCAACTGTTTTACGAGGCAATGCGGATCAACGTCATCTTGGCAGTTTTCAACCTGATCCCGCTTCCCCCGCTGGATGGAAGCCACGTGATTCGCCACTTTCTGCCGTATAACGCGCTGCGAACCTATGACAGGATCGGATACACTGGACTGGTCATCGTGATGTTCGTTCTGCCCCTGATCGGGTTCCCGATCATCAGCATTTTGATCAGCCCGTTTCTGCAGTTCTTTGACTCACTACTGAACGCCCTTTTGAGAGTCTGATGTCAGATCCCAAGCAAGTGAAAAAAGGCCGCATCCTGAGCGGCATGCGTCCCACTGGAAAGCTCCACCTCGGCAACTACGTTGGCGCCCTGCGCAACTGGGTGCGCCTGCAGGACGACTACGACTGCTTCTTCTTTATCGCCGACTGGCACGCCCTCACCACGGATTACGCCGACACGCGCAACATCAAGCAGAA
>DATBZX010000238.1:0-4678 GCA_036512955.1 Terriglobales bacterium | reverse complement strand
TAACGGCGGCGGCTGGGTCGATACCTACGACATCAAATACATTGACCGCTACTCGGAGCAGTTATGGCTCACCGTATTTGGCAAGGCCCGCGAGATGACGCTCTTCAACTACGGAGACCTTCTGCATCCCGCGGTCGCCGGCGATCGACCGTGGCAGAAGGAGCAAACCAACGTCAACTGGGGCAAGATTGTCTCCCGCGCCAAAGGTAATCCTATCTTCGCGACCGTTGCCGGAGACGCTCTCGATCAAATCAAGCCTTTTGTGAGCAAACTTGGCAAGCCGATTGGCGTTGCCAGCTACCGGCCGCCGCACGCCGTGGGCGAAGATTTCCTGCACAACTTTCTTGGCATGATCGGCATTCCCATCGAACTCTATCCAACCTTTCCATCCAGCTCTGACGTCATTTTGCTGACCGAAGGGGCGGCGTTCGATCCCAACCTTGTGAGCGAGATCCAACAGCAACTCGCGGCTGGCAAGACTGTAGTGGTGACCTCAGGCCTATGGCACGCACTGCAAGGCAAGGGTGCCGAAGAACTGGCCGAGATTCGTTACACCGATCACCAGATCGCGGTCACGAACTTCATTGGAGCGTTTGGCTCCGGTGCTGGAACCGACATCGGCAAGAGCGCGGCGCCCATCGTTATTCCGCATCTGCGCTTTCTGACTAATGACGTATGGCCGGTGGTGCGCGGCATCGCCGACAACAACGGCTTCCCCATGTTACTGATGACCCAGTACGCAAAGGGAAGGTTGTACGCGCTCACCATTCCAGAGAACTTTACTGACCTCTACCTCATGCCCGCTGAAACCCTGAACGCACTGCGCAGCTACGTGCTGGGAAACTTTCCCGTACGGATCGAAGGACCAGCAAAGGTCAGCGTTTTCGCGTACGACAACGGCACACTCGTTGTGGAGTCGTTCCGCGACGATCCCGCCGAGGTGACGGTCCTCGCAACCAGCTCGGGTTCATTGACCGATTTGGTGTCCGGACAGAAGCTCATCGGTGCAGCTCGCAAGCCACGTCACCCCGCCGAGCCAGCAACGACAGCATTCACGATGACATTGCCTCCGCATAGCTACCGCGTCTTTGACGTTGGCAACTCCATGAAGTAGATTTCTTTCGTCTTGCGAGGGATTCGATCGCCAACTGGCCCTGCTGGAGCAGAATGTCTCTCCCAATTGCGAGTCTCGGGCCTGCCCGCAACGGCGTTCCACGTTTGAGCTGTGCAGGTCCAAAGCGCAGAGGCGGCTATGATCCCCACAAATGAATAACGAATCCAAACTGTCAGCAAAATGAGGTCGATTATTGCTCTGATCGTTTTGGCGTCCATCGGCATTGGCTGGGTGTCGGCTGTATTGGAGTTGGATCTCGGGCGCAGGACATGCGGTTGGCCGGCAACCAATTAGCAGGGAAGTGCGCGAGCTGATTTTCCGTATGGTCGCAGAGCATTGCCGGCGGAGCTACGTGCTGTTAATGGACCCGTGCCCCTGCAATGCAGTCTGACCCCGGGACCGACACATCCGAGAGAAACCGGGCTGATTATGTCTACAACCCGCAACGAGTATGGCACCATTCACGGGACGAACCGTTTACGGTAATTCGACCACGCGGCCCAGCAGCCTGGCTCTGTCGCGCAACCCAGGTTTCGGCCAATCAGGGAGAACCAGCATGTTTTTAGCGTATCCAGTTAGACCAAGTCTCGGTCGCCAGTTTGTCCTGCCTTTCATGGTTCTGACTCACGCCGCTGCGGCCGTCTTTCGCACGCTTGTTTTTGTTTTCATTCTGATTTTGGCAGGCATGGTCGCGCCGTTCGCTGCCGCACAGACGATTAAGTTGTCGGTCGATATGTCCAAGACTGGCGCGAAGATCGACAGCAATATTTTCGGCCAGTTCGCCGAGCATCTCGGCCACGGCGTCTACGAAGGGATATGGGTCGGGCCCGACTCGACAATTCCCAATACCCGCGGCATTCGAAACGATGTAGTTACCGCGCTCAAGGCGATCCACGTGCCGAACGTTCGCTGGCCCGGCGGGTGCTTCGCAGACGAATACCACTGGCGCAACGGAATCGGCAGTCCGCGAGCGGTGACACTCAATCCCAACTGGGGCGGGGTGATTGAACCGAACTCTTTCGGAACCCATGAATTCATGGACTTCCTCGATCAGATTGGAGCACAAGCCTATCTTTCGGTGAACGTTGGCACCGGCACTCCGAGGGAAGCCGCGGAATGGCTGGAATATCTGACCACCGCTCAGCCGACGACGTTAGCCAAAGAGCGCGCTGCCAATGGTCAATCTGATTCCTACAAAATCGGCTTTCTGGGCATCGGGAACGAAAGCTGGGATTGCGGCGGCAACATGACACCCGACTACTATCTGAGTCAGCTTAAGATCTACAGCCGGTTTGTCCGCAATTTCAATCCGGCACAGCAGGATAAACAGCGGATGCTGAAGATCGCAGTGGGACCGGGAGGCGGCGAGCCCAGGTGGACCGAATGGACCGAAGTCATCATGAAAGCCTACCAGCATCGCTCGTGGAGTTGGGACATCGATGGGCTTTCGATGCACTCCTACACGACGGGCCCGTGGCCGCCCGCATGCTCATCCACGAACTTCGGCGAGACCGAGTACAGCCAGTTCCTTAAATTAACGCTCGCGATGGACGATTTGATTAGCAAACACTCCGCCATCATGGACAAGTACGACCCGGAAAAGAAGGTCGCCCTGGTTGTCGATGAATGGGGCGCTTGGTATGCGCCTTTGCCCGATAGCAATCCCGGGTTCCTGATACAGCAGAACAGTCTACGAGACGCAATTCTGGCCGCGCTGAACCTGAACATCTTTGCCCGCCACGCGGACCGAGTGCGCATGGCCAACATCGCGCAGATGATCAACGTTCTGCAAGCGATGATTCTCACCGATAAAGAAAAGATGCTGCTGACCCCGACCTACTACGTCTTCAAACTGTATGCGCCCTTCCAGGACTCAACGTTTGTGCCCATCGCTGTCGACCCCGGTACTTATGTCCACGGCAATACCACCTTGCCACGTGTCGATGCCATCGCCGCCAAGGACGCAAGTGGCAACCTGAGGTTAGCCATAACAAACCTCGACCCCAATCGGCCTGTTGACGTCGAGGTGATCCTGGCCGGCATCACCGCCAAATCGGCGTCCGGAGAAACCCTCACCGCACCCAAGGTTGACAGCATTAACAGCTTCGGGACGCCCAACACGGTCGTTCCGAAGGCCATTTCACCAAAGGTACAGGGTGGTAAGCTGACGCTGAAGCTAGAGCCTAAGTCTGTCACTGTGGTCGCAGTTGAGCAGTAACACACACGGAATAAGGCGGTTTGCAAATCTGCAGCGACAGCGCTGGAGCCAGTCGCGCTGCCAAAGAAAGTGAGGACAAGATGCACTCACGATTGTGGCGGACCTTGGTGTGGTTCGTGCTCGCTTCGGGTTCTAGTGCGTGGGCCCACCAGGCAGGCTCATGCGGCGACCTGATGCACTTCCAAGTTCCACGCGTCGAGATTTTGAAGGCCACACCGATTGCTGCCGGAACCACGGAGCCGAATCCGTGGGGGCCGGGTCGCAGCGCACCGCTTCCCGCCTATTGCCGGGTCGAGGGT
The DNA here is from genome assembly GCA_036512955.1 of Terriglobales bacterium. Lineage (GTDB taxonomy): Bacteria > Acidobacteriota > Terriglobia > Terriglobales > Acidobacteriaceae > DASRAA01. The sequence goes on along the minus strand of DATBZX010000238.1, from coordinate 1,047 downwards.
GTGATCAATCGCCGCACTGGAGTTGGCGGCGAGGAGTTCGGCATCAACTTCGCTCTCGCCATGCCCGAGAAATGGAATGGCGACTTCCTCATGCAAGGCGGCGGCGGCGGAAACGGAACGGTGCAGCCACCACTCGGCCTGAATGCCGCGGGCGACACTCCCGCACTAATGCGCGGATTCGCGGTGGTCAGTACCGACACCGGCCATAAGAGCCATCGCGGACCCTTCGACTTCGACTTCATGAAAGACCAGCAGGCGTACCTGGATTTTGCGTATCTCGCCAACGCTGAGGTGGCTGCGCTGGCCAAGCAACTCATCGCGCAGTACTACGGAAAACCAGCAGCCTATTCCTACTTTTCCGGATGTTCCACCGGGGGCCGCGAAGGCATGATTTTGTCGCAGCGCTACCCGACGGTTTTTAACGGAATTATTTCGGGCGACCCAGCGATGCGCACCGGTCTTTCGAACCTGGCGATCGGCCAGTGGATCCCGGTGGCGTTCAACCAGATTGCTCCCAAAGACGCCGATGGCAAACCAATTATTACGCAGGCCATCAGCGACGCTGACCGCAAAGTCATCATGGATGCACTCCTCAAGAAGTGCGATGCGCTGGACGGAGTGGCCGACGGAATGATCTCCGATGTGCTGGGCTGCGATTTCGATCCCGCGGTGTTAGCGTGCAAGGAAGGGAAGAGCGAGTCGTGCCTGAGCCGGGAGAAGGTCGCAGCGCTCAAGAAAGCCCTGGGCGGTCCAAAGACCTCGGGAGGGCTGCAGGTTTACCCCGGCTTCTTGTACGACACCGGTATTTCAGCCAGCGGTCCCATCCGAGGGATCCTGTCGCCGGGGCCGGGGATTTTTGGACCAGCAACCACCGCGATGGAAGTCGACGTGGAAAAGGAAACACTGGCGAATATTCAACCGCTGGTGGACTCGATGTCGACCAACCTGACAACTTTCTCGGGACACGGCGGGAAGCTGATCTTCTACCACGGCAATAGCGATCCGTGGTTCTCGCCGCTGGACACGTTCGAGTACTACAAGCAGATG
>DATBZX010000237.1:0-2800 GCA_036512955.1 Terriglobales bacterium | reverse complement strand
CGACGTTGCCGGGACCAGATGCCGATTGAACCCACCGAGTGCGTCCGGATTCGCGTACAGCTCTTCCGTTGCCGGCGGCAGGAATCCTTGTCCCCACGATGTATAGAAGCCGAGGTCAGTCCTGGGATTGAACGTCAGTCCCACCCTCCCAGTGGCGCGGCGGAAAGTGCGCTCGCCCGACAGGTCGAGACGGTTCGCCTTCAGGTAGTCCTGCAGTTGATTGCTGATCTGGTCCCACCGGATACTACCCAACAGCGACCACTTCCTTCCCATTTCCATGCGCTCGGTGAGGAAGCCAGCCAGTCGTTTCTCGGTGATGCGTTGGTTGGCATGCAAGTCCGTGCCCTCCAGCCCATAGCCCAGATTGGGGTGACGATGATCGTCAGTGACCTGCCCATCCAGATCCATGCCCAGGCTGAGGTGGTGTTTCACTGCTCCGGTCTTCACCTCTGCATCGTATTGCGCCGATCCGCCCGGCGAGCCGATGTTCTGATGATCCAATGACGAGGGCACCGACTCGTCATAATGGGTATACCGCCCGTAGGTGGTAAACGACAGTCGTTGGTTCTCCGCAATCGTCCACTGCCCCGTGACGCCTCCCATTGCACGCTTCGTCTTCTGATACTCGTTGAAGGTCAGTGCATCAGGATTCGGCTGGTGTGGGTCCTGACGCACTTGTGCGAGATTCAGTCCTTCCGGGTTCTGATTGAAATATCCGGTCCCCGAGCCGATCAGAGTCAGTTGAACACTACGTCCCAGCTTGAAGTTGACCTTCCCATAGAGGTTGTCGCCATAAAAACGGGTGTGGGTGCGGTAGCCGTCGCCGGCGCCGCGCGCTGCCGACAGAAAGAAGTTGGTACCGCCGAACCGCTGCGAGTACTCCGAATGAGCTTTATAGAAGCCGTTCGCTCCACCCGAAAACGCAACCGCCGCGTGCGGCTCATCGGTCGCCGTACGTGTTGTGATGTCGATGACGCCGCCTGACGATCCGCCGCCATAGAGAAACGCTACTGGGCCACGCACTACATCGACCTCCTGCACGCTCGCCCAGTTCACATCGAACAGATCGGGCACAAAGCCGCTGGGATCATTCAGCGGCAGACCGTCGAGTAATACTTCGATCCCGCGCACACCACGCTCGCTCAGAATCCCCTGTCCCCGTATCGAGACGTGGACGCGCTCCTGGTTGGCCTGGTTATCGACCTTGACTCCAGGGACCGGCGCCAGGGCCTCTTCGGCGCCGATCGAACGCGGCAGCAAGCTCAAGATCTCCGGCCCCACGATGCTGGTGGCGGCGGGGTTCGCGGCCAACGGAATCTGCAGCCGCGACGCTTCGACCGAGATCTCTTGCTGCACCAGCACGGTCCGCGTCAGCGTTACGTCCTGCTCGGCTTGGTGTGTCGTGTCAAAAGTTCGGGTCTGCGGAAAGTATCCTTGCGCGCTGTAGCCCACATGCACCGTACTCCGCGACGGCAATGCTATGGTGAACTCGCCCTGCTGGTTGGTGAGTGCCACCACTCCACTCTCGTGCACAGTGACGGTTGCCCCCTGGACAGGTTGCCCTTGCGAGTCCAGTACACGACCGCGCAAACGAGAAGAATCTTGCTGTGCCACCGCGCCTATAACAAGGATGAATCCGAGAATGATCACGTAGAGTCGGTTCATAAGGCCCCTCAACGAAACCTCTAGAAATCGGGACAGAAGCTGGATCGCGCTAGGTATGAATTGCCGGCAGCCGCCAGGAGATTGCCTCGTAGTTGCGCAGTGCGGACGGCCGGAGCTCCAATCCGAGCAAATTGTAACCGGGAGCAGCGAGCAGGAGCTGTGATGTTCTTGTTGCGATGTTTCTTTTGGGTACGCTCGATTCCCGAATAAGGACAAAAAGCGGAACAAGTACGATTGGATGTAGCCTTCCCAGCTTATTGCGTCGTGGGCCAGATCGAAATGGTGCGCTCTGTCGACGACCGAGCCACATGGCGCCTACTTACCGGCGTGTCCGTTTGGCATTTCCGGGCTCGCGGGAAACTTAGAAACTATGGTCGGGGCACAACTGTTGATAACAGCGCTACTGAGATGGTCCGCCGCTGGTCATGCGAAGTGGCATGATGCGGCAACTCAAACACGGAGGATCATCTCATTAGTGGATTTCACGCTCGTTGTAAGATTAACGACATGAGTCGCCCAAAACCGTGGGCCGCAACCGCCGCTGTCGGGTTCACGCTTATCGCTGTTAGCGCCCTCATAGCTTTCCTTGCTGACCACCACTGGTATCTAGGTTACGAGACCTCGCTGGTCCTTTCAGGCTGGTTCTGGTGGATTCAAGCCGCAGGAATAGTGTCGTCGGTCGTTGGTTTTATAGGATTGCTGGTGAACGTGAGACCCAAGGCTGCGCTACTCATCGGAGTGGCCCTGATTGCGGCGGATTTGCTCTTGCTTTTTTCGTTCGGTTGGGAGGTCTTGAACGTCCACAATTGGAGATTCGTGCTGCTATTCCCGGTCCTCCTCGTGTTTGTGAATGGCGCAATGTTCGCCATTGTCGGTTCTTTTCGACTGGCTCTAACGCAACGAGGAAGCACACAGCCCGTGTAACGAGCGTGAACAGCGCCTATCGTAAGTGTGCGCCGTTTATTCGCCAGGCGCGGGCAGATTTGCTCCACCATGAGCCTTACGCCTTGCGCCCGCTCCTACTGCTTCTCCAGCGTCTCTTCCATCCCCGTCGTCTGCCCCTTCGTCACCTGGATCGTCCGGGTGATGGGCTTGAAGCCTTCCAGGCGCAGCGTGATGGTGTACGTCCCCACCG
>DATBZX010000236.1:0-4447 GCA_036512955.1 Terriglobales bacterium | reverse complement strand
CACGGTTACGCCATTGCTTGAGGCGACGTCTGCGCCGGGCTGGACAGCGACGATCTTGCCGCCTTCGATCACCACGTTCTGGTCGTCAACTGCCGGCTTGCCCGTGCCATCGATCACGCGGACATGAGCCAGTAGCACTCGCGGCGAGTTCACCCGAACGTATTTCTGTGTGAGCGGTGACAGCGTGACGGGAGGCTGCGCATTCAGCGCAACGGCAGCCAAAACCATCAGAACCAACGGCACAAGCGAGCGGCAACGATTCATGGCGTCTCCGGATGTTCACGACATTGTACTGGTTTAGCCGCTGCGGCCCGCTAGCCACCTCAGGCTGTAATTCAGGCTCTGCAACCAAGGACTCAATGGCGGTTCTGAACCGCGCCGCCCGTAACGGTGCCCGCTGCAGGCCGACGAGCCGAGATCAATGCAAATCACACTGGAGCGGTCCCATGAAACTCCGTCGGAATGAATATTGCCCAATCCATAGATCACTCTTTTGCTGCGGTCGCGAGCAGGCGCGAAAAGAACGCAGGTTCCAGCTTGGTGTTCGCCGCATCGAAGATGCACACCACCCGAGGGGATATCGCGAACTCCGGTCGTCGGCAGAGATGCGGAAACTGCTAAACCGAAAAGTCGTCGAGCAAGATGGGAAGTGCGCAATCTGCATGACAGCCTTCACGGATTACAGCGAGATTGTGCCCGACCACATCGAACCCAAAGGCATGGGAGGGGCGTGGCGAGACGATCACCCCAATAACATTCAGGCAGTCCACCGGCGGTGCAACCTGAAGAAGGGGTCAAAAAGACTAATTCCCAACAAAACCGTTTGATGAGGACTCGCTCGCCAGTGAGACCATCCTTACAGCATTTGCAACACATCTCGTCCAGGCCAGAGCTTCAACCGGGCTACTGGAGAAATTCCGGCCAGGTTTTGGCGGTGAACGTTAATGTGCTGTTGCTTCTAACGGTAGGACCGGGAGTTAGGATTTCAAAAGTAATTCGTAACCTGACGGCCCCCCACGCGGCTGGTGACTCCAGATCACTGATACCCGCGACCGCGTGCTGAAAATGGTCGATGAGTTCGAACACTAGGCACTGGCAGTGCTTTCTAGAGTCAGGGGTGAAGCTTTCCAAATCTCTCGGGCCAAACCGATCAGAAGTTCTTGGCGTTTGTCGATACTGGTTGCAGTCCAATCGTCGAACGATTGCAGTTTCTGGTTGATTCGGTTTATTGATGTATTCTGCCCGACTGTGGCGATCTCCGTGAGACTGCTAGTGAGATAGTACTTGCACTTGCGGTACTCGCCTTTCTTTGCAGTGAAAAAGTCATTGCCGGCGACGATGTTGATCGGTTTTTCCAGCAACGTTAGGTTGCCAAGCTTGTTCTTGTATTCGTCGTACAGGGCCGTCGGATTAGCCGCTGCAAACGCGGACTGGAGCGCGTCACTCGGGGTATCTGGCAGGATGTGCTCGATTTCGGCCACGGTGTATTCGCTAAGCGAACCCGGCGTCTTTAGTCCCTTGTAAGCCATGTCCACGAATTGCGTTAGCTTCGCGAGGAGGTAGCGCGTCCTGTATTGCTGCATCGAATTCAGCGAATACCGCTTGAGGTCATCGATCAACTCAGGCTCTTTTGCGGTCATATTATTCTCGAAGTGCTCGGCAACAAAAGCGCTAAGTTTGTCCCGCTGTTCTGCCGGATCGGCTGTTTCGCCGATAAGGCGCAACTCATCCGCCCACAATGAGAAATTGCGCTCCAGTTCCTTGGTCGGCGTTTTGGTGAAGATGTAGTAGAAGAGGAAACCCTCCAACTGGCCAACAAAATAGTCGAACAGCGGCTTCGGGAAATTTGCCGTAGCCAGTAACAACACATGATGCAAACTGAAGGAACCACCGCACAGCCGTTTCAGTGTATCCATCTCGAGATTCGGTTTGCCGTCGTTTCCGCGTCCCTCTATGAAAGCTAAGTAGTGCTCGACATTGCGAATTATTTTGCGCACAAACTCGAAGGGCTTATCCGCATAGTCGCACAAAGCGGCGTTATTCTTTTCGAATCGCCTGTGGTTGCTCTGATCTAACCGCTTTGGCTGAAACCCTGGTCGAAATCGGTCTCGCCACGGAATCCGACTGGATAGGGGCAGGAAAAACTCCTGCCGCACTGGTTGATTCCGTATTTCGCCGCTTTCTCCGCGACCACGGCCAGGAGTTCATTGCGGAGCACTTTGAGCTGTTCCTGACGCTCGGAGAATCCATTGTCGACACGAGTTATTCGGATTCCGGCTCCGATTCTGCTGGTCAGTTATTTCTGGTCCTCAATACCGAGTCATCGTTTCCGCTAGGCATTGGCAGAGTGATTGAGGAACTGGAACGGTGTCAGCAGGGTTCAGGAGTGGCTTTCTGCGACACTCTCCGGCAAGCCCTGTATAGCTGGGTCCGAGTCTACGACGATTGGGACGCCCGCAACCGGATCGAGCAGATGGTCGAATGGGCGGAAGGGGAGGAAGACCCTGACTCCCATGAGATCCCGAAACTCGACAAGGACCTGCCGGAGTGCCTCAGAAGCCACGAATTGGCTAAGTCCCCACAATCCTTGGATTCCTTCCCGGCACCGACTGAACCTTTGCTGAAGGAGCTGGTCGAAACGACCCTAGAACTGCACCGCATCTCCCACTCGATTGATCGACCAGCCCTGGACGAAGAATGGCTCGAATCCCAGCGCAGCTACCACTCTCTGGATCTTCCTCTTCCCGCCATCCTGCTGTACTTCCGTCCCGGAGACGCAGTCATGGCCTGTTTCGGTGACGAATGCGAATACTGGGGACAGGAAACGCCGGAACCCAATCTGATCATTCCGCTGCGGCCAGACGAGCCAGCCAGTGTGCGCCAGGCGTTTGCCGTCATCGAGACGATCATGCAGGTGCTGGTGCTGACGGTGCGGATCAAAACCATCATCGAGAGCCGGGAGAAACCCACATGCGATTCAGTATTGATGTCGGAAGCGAACTCGATTTGAAGCTGTATCAGGCCGTGCTCCTTTACAAGAACGATCACGGCAACCGTTACATGGCGACCGTCCACGGCGTGGTGCAGCAAAACGGCGATGGAAGTCCCGTTCTTGGCGCCGGACAACTGCTCAGCACAGCCAGCCTGCGGGAGTTGGCCCGACAGCTTGGGACCGGTTGTCCGGTGGAGTTCCTGCCGGATCATGTCGTCGCGCGAACCCCTGACTTATTGGCGTGGTGGACACCGGCGGCCGTGCGGCCAATGTTTTTCCGCGCAGGATCGGAACTTGAAGGCATCTCCGGTAAACGGCTTCCGCACCCGGCCTTGCTGTTCGTGGTGCGCAACAGCATCTTGTACGTCCGCGCGCTGTCTGCCAGCCGGAGGCCGGGTCCAGACAGCAATCTGGCGGCGGCGCCCTACTGGAACATCGACAGCCGTAACGGCGCCGTATGCGCGGGGACGATGCGCGCGCCGAAGTCGTTGACCGTGACTTCCATCGCCGCATGGCAGCAAGCCTTCTTCCAGAGCGAATTCACCCATCCGGGCGGCGGGGGGCGCCTGACAAAGGGCCGCGGCGGAACGGCGGCGCTTTGGAAAAGCCTGGCAGGGAAAGACCGGTTCTCGCTATCTACGCTTATCGAGCTGGAGCCACTGTATCAATACCTGAAAAGACTGGAGACGGAGCAACGATGACACACACTCTCGATCCTCAACTGTTGGAACGGCCGATACGCATCCTCGTGGTCGGCTGCGGCGGGAACGGCAGCGCGATCGTTTCTGGTCTCCCCTACCTCCACCAGGCGATGCTGGCATTTGGCCATCCCGGAGGTCTGCAGGTGACGTTGATTGATCCCGACACGGTCAGCGAAACCAACTGCGTGCGCCAGCCGTTTTGCCGAACGGAAATCGGCTTTCCGAAGGCCATCGTGCTGGCACACCGGATCAACCTCTTCTGGGGCCTGAACTGGCAGGGCATGCAGGCTCAAATACAGCAGATCGCCAAGAACGCAGACGTCGATCTCGTGATTGGCTGTGTCGACACCCGCAAAGCGCGGCGTGCCATCGACAAATGGACACGGCATTCACCAGTTCTGTACTGGCTCGACCTTGGCAACAACGCTTCCAGCGGCCAGTTCATCCTTGGACAGCCGGATAATTCCGCAAACAAACGAAGAGGGAAGTACCGCTTGGCGACGGTGGTCGAGCTATTTCCAGAAATCGCCGCACCAAGGACGAAGGAAAACGATCAGCCGTCTTGCAGCGCGGCTGAAGCTTTGACCCGGCAAGAACCATTCATCAATCAGAATTTGGCTTATCAGGCCCTGGGCATGCTCACACAACTCCTACGCCACGGGTCTTTGTCTTATCAAGGCGGGTTCTGCAACCTGGCGACCGGGCAGCTCGTGCCCATGCCGATATGCGCGGTCACCGCTTGTCGTTCACCTAA
>DATBZX010000235.1:0-14328 GCA_036512955.1 Terriglobales bacterium | reverse complement strand
TGCCATGGCGTCGAATCTAGCTAGCTGGGTCCGCCGCTAAAGAATCTTTGAAGTCCCAGCAGGGACGATAGATGGTTACTCCGTACGCCCGACTCCTTCGCGGCTTTCAAATGAGTCGGAGATCCCATCATTGTCCCCACTCCAACAGTCGCGCTCACATGCAGCATTCCCAGATTAGCGCTAGAATCGGGCGCGAATCTACGCTACCTTGGGTCGATTACTTGTGAGATGGCGATTTCACAAAAGCTATCGCAAGTGGGGTCGAAAGTGGATTTGTAGCTGAAATATGTACAAGACGACCATCTCGGCGATGAATGTTGCTGGAATAGATAAAAATGCGGCGGCGGTACCTCGACCGATAAAGCGGGCCAACGGCGTTGCATCCGCGCCAAATTGAAGAGTCGAGAAGATAGAGATTATGAGACCGACTTGGAACACCGCAAACGCAGCAAGCCAATACGCGGCATGATGTTGAGCGAGCAAAACATCCCCCTCGCGTCCGGTGAGTCCTACCAGGTCGCCGACAACGATCCCTTGGGCGATGTAGAAGATGTACGAAGATGCGGCAGCAACGGCGAGAGCAAGTGCAATCAACCAACGAATGGCATAACTGACGTGCTTGTTGGTTCCGACGCGGTCTGCGGCTGCTTCCATGCACCTCACGCTACATCAGCACGCGACGCCCTTCAATAGCTGTTGCAAACGCATTATGAAAGGGCGCCCCTTGGGGTAGGTTGTGAGTGTGAGCCTCATCGCCTACGAAGAATATTGTGCCGCCCTACGGGCTGAAGGTGAAACTGAAAGATCGGTGAGACCCGGCTTTGAGGTCTGAGCAGAATTGACCATCTCTGGCGTGGGCCTCGGCTTCATCCCGAACCGGAAAAAGTAAACGCAGACGCGGAAAGAATAACCAGCGTGTGTTCTGTTTTGGACAGATTGAGCACGTCTCGACCTGTCACACTTTTCGGAGACTTGGTGTTAAGCAGGTCCGGTGTTACGGCAAGACAGTGGAGCATATTGGGCACCTGGCGAGCGTTACATGCAGACTGCCGCCAATCTGATTAGTCAGCCCTTCGAGGACTTTAAAGAGAATTTCAATGAGTATCGAAACGATTTTGGTTATCGTCTTGATTGTGTTCCTGCTTGGTGGAGGCGGGTGGTACTGGGGTCGCGGCCGCGCTTAACGCGACCAGGTCACGAAGAAAGAAAAGTGAACTTGCGCCCCCTCGGTCGTGTCTCCTCATTGTAGAGACCTTACCGGAGTAGTCATCGTCTCATCTCCAGTTTGAGCACAACGTCTTTCAATGGGTCGTGGCGTCGCGCTCCCACTGCCTTCGAACCTAACTCGGCCGTCACCGCAGAACCGAGAGGAAACCATTCCATTCTGTTCGGTTTTTCTCACAAGGAGGAAAGAATCATGAAAGTCATCTCTGGAAGTATCGCCCGTATTTCTCTGTGTACCGGCTTGTTACTCGGTACCGTGGCGTTCGGACACACGCAAGAACCGGCTAGTCAGCCGGCTTCCCCCGCCGTCGACAATACCAAGATGAACCAGCGGGATCAGAACAAGAATGAACTCACGGCGGATCAACAGAAGGACAATCGTACTGACCGCGACATAACACAGCGGATACGACAATCCATCATGTACGACAAATCTCTGTCGACGTATGCGCACAACGTCAAGATCATCACACAAAATGGTCAGGTCACACTGAAGGGGCCTGTGCGGTCCGAAGGCGAGAAACAAGCCATTGAGACCAAGGCCACTGAAGTCGCGGGTGCAAACAAAGTGACCAACGACTTAAACATCAAACAGTAGCAATTAAGACTTGGCAGCAAAAGGAGAAACACAATGGCAGGTAAAAATACAGCAGTATTTGGCATCTATCCGAACCGTGGAAGCGTAGACAATGCAGTGGATGCATTGAAGGTAGCGGAGTTTCGGAATACAGATATTTCCGTACTTTTCCCGGAGGGTTCCGGCACGAAGGACTTCGCTCACGAAAAGAACACGAAAGCACCTGAAGGCACGGCAACCGGTGCCGGTACCGGTGCTGTACTGGGCGGCGGGTTGGGCTGGTTGGTTGGCATCGGCGCCCTCGCAATACCCGGACTAGGGCCCTTCATTGCTGCTGGACCGATCATGGCGGCCCTAGCAGGAGCCGGTGTTGGAGGCGCAGTCGGTGGCCTCACAGGAGCTCTAATCGGCATGGGAATCCCGGAGTACGAGGCCAAGCGCTATGAAGGCCGCGTTAAGGATGGTGGAATTCTACTGTCCGTTCATTCTGACGATTCCGCGTGGACAAAGAAAGCCAAGGAGATCCTGGAGCGGACAGGCGCCCAGGACATTTCCTCGACCGGCGAAGCGAGTGCCGAAAAGGTCGAGAAAAACCCTGTTGGCGAAGTTGCCTAAGGCTTAGGCAAACGCTCCTTAGCCAGTAAAGCCCGGCGGCAGGACGGTCTGCCGCCGGAACTTCGGCAAGAGGCCATGCCTCAAAAGTCGAACGAGATTTCCCGGAGCCACTTGCCCAAAGGATTCCGACGAATAGCGCGGCAGGCATCCTCTCGTTATTCAAGAACTTGCGAAGGAGTTCGACCGCCAAGTTCTTCTGCGGCATGTAGCTCACTTCTGTCAGAAACTCCTCTGACAAGATTGAGATGTCCGGCTTCTTCAGGCCGGCCGCAGCGAAGATGTCCACGACCTCGTCGGATACCACCGCCCGCGAGACGATCTGCCGAATCGCGTAGTCCAGGTCTTGCTCGGGACGATGTTGCTGTACCGCCGACTTTGCGAGTACGGCGCGGACGGATTGGAAGAAGCCCACGTCGTCCCTTATTCGCATCGCCTCGTCATGCGGCACAGCCAGCGCGAAAGCCGCAGAGAGGTCGGTTACGGCCTTCAATAGGCGATTCTTGCCGTCTTCCTGCTTGAGGATGTGCTCTTGGGCGTTCGGCAGCAACCCGAGCCTTTCGGCAGCAGCGCCAGTCGTCCAGGCCGACCAATCGAAGCCATGGAAAAGCCCTCGACAAATCTCATACTTCTCCAACATCGTCGCCACGGCCTCTTCTTGCGGAATCGCCGTAGTGCCCTTACCGCCGTTTTCCGTGTACGTCGCCAACGCCTGCTTCAATTCGTGCGCGATACCGAGATAATCCACCACCAGCCCGCCGGGTTTGTCTTTGAAGACCCGGTTCACTCGGGCAATCGCCTGCATGAGTCCGTGGCTCCGCATGGGCTTGTCCACGTACATGGGTGTGGAGCGGCGGCACGTCGAACCCCGTCAGCCACATGTCGCGGACAAGTACGACCTTGAATAGGTTCTGTTTGCCGGACTGCGTTGGAACCGAAATGAAAATACAGGATGACCCGCTCGACGCAACAGCAGCGTGCGGGATCATTTGGTACAACTGAATTACAGCTATTTATACCAACCAGTTCCCGATTTCTTCGCAGCCCCTTCCAGAAGCGGTCCCTGTTGCGAGGTGCTGGCCACGGCTGGCCGCGGTTTGGTCTCAATCACTAGAGCAGTTTCCGGCTGCTTGATTTCAAGTTTGCCCTTAAAGAAAGCGCCGTCTTCGATCGAAATCCGCGCGGTCGAGAGATCGCCCGTAAAAGATGCATTTCTAAATAATTCGACCCGCTCGCTGGCCTGGATGTCACCTTCCACGCGCCCGTGCAGAACCACATGGCGGGCTTCGATATCGCCGTGTATTCGGCCATTGGAACGGATCGTCAGGCGCTGACCGTGTAGCTTGATCGAGCCCTCCACTTCGCCGTCTACAACCAAGGCTTCATTGCCCGAAATTTCGCCTTTCACTATCAGCAACTTTCCAACGATGGCTGTCCCCTGGCTAAGCACGCTGTCACTGCGCGGAGCTTCACCCGCGGCCGATAGCGCACTCGCAGCGGGGGTCGATCTAAGGCCGGGCGCGCTCGTATCTCTACCTGGCGTCGAGACTTCGTCTGCCCTTCGCGATGACTTCCACATGACGCTGAGGGGGATCTCCCTCTGATGTCTTAAAGCCTAGAATCCTACACCCAACTCGCTCGGCGAGTCACACACGTCTGGTGTCTGCCCGAGCATAGCCAAGGGGGTTTGGGACACTCGGCCATTGCTCTAGTAGGGCCCGGAACGTCTTCACTTCTTGTCGTAAACCGCGGTGTTATTTACGTCCTCACCCTTTTCGTTCTTGCCTGTAAATACCGCCGTGCGCGTCTTTCCGTCAGGTGAGACTGTTGCCCTCACGGTCATCACCGGCGTGCCAGCCTTCTTCATCGTGCTCTCAACCGTGTTTGCGTCGATGCGCTTCAGGGCGACGGTGTCAGCGTAAGCTACACCCGTGACTGGGCTGTCCTGACCATCGTACTTGGCGGTGTATTCCACGTGGGTCGGGTTCCCCGCCGCATCGACTCCGTCGGCCGTGAGGTGGATACCATTGTCAACGGCGACGATGGTTACGGAGTTGCTTTTCGGCGCCGGCCCAGGACTGTACGTTGATTTGGCGGTGTTCAGCTTCCAGGTTCCAACATTGCTGTCGGCTGCCCAAGCCGCTCCGGCTAGAACCAGCGCCAGCACAAGGAGTTTCGTTGCCAAGGCTGTGAGTGATCGGATTTGCATAGGTTGCCTCCTCAATTCAGGTTCGTCATCTCAACCTGTTCTCGCGTGCTACGGTATTTCTGTTCGAGAGTGGCGTCGTTGGGGTCCGTGCCAGAATAAAACGAAGGGCACGTTAGAGGAGTGGCATGACTACTCTAGCTCATGATCGGGCAAAGTCAAGTAAAATGACCAGCAGAGTTCGTCGGAACGATCTGCTGATCTCGATTGTGGGAACCCTCGGAAATATAGGTATCTGCCCAGCGATTGAAGGGATAGTCAACGTAAACCGTGATCTTGCGCAGCATTGTGTCGAACTCGCCCATCGGCGCTCTTGCCCATCTTCAACTCGGTCGCGCTTACGCCATGCAGGGCGACACCGCCAAAGCGAAAGCCGCGTATCAGGACTTCCTCACCCTCTGGAAAGACGCCGACCCCGACATTCCCATCTACAAACAAGCCAAGGCTGAATACGCGAAGTTGCAGTAATTCCGGCGTTCGACCCCACAAAGCCTCAAGCATTGAAACCGATGATCGACGCGTCACTCGGAAACCAGAGGTCAGTCGGATAGTTGTTGAGATCAGGCCATGTCGTAGGTTAACCGGAACGGCGGCGCTCAGCCGCGATTACTTCCGCCATATTCGGTTTGAGGCACATCGTGGGCGTCGTGCCCGCGCAATCGTCTCGCGAGAGCAGCAGCCAGGCACACAGAAAAGAGCGCGGACATCGGAATGAGCTGAATGTTCCCATACGATACAGTGCGAAAACCGCATTCTGCGCTATTGAGTTGGATCCATGGAGCAGGATGGCAACAGGCAGACTCCGTCCACTCCGGTCATAAACGAATGCAAAAATGAAAGCGGCCTTGACGAGTGGCCGACATTTGCCCGTGACAAATGTGCGTTCACAGATTTCGCCCGGGTGTCTGGGCGCAAGTGGTTACTTTAGTTTCTTCCGCCGGCTGATTTCTCTGGCGCTTCGGCTTCTCGCACTTTACAAGGTATGTGTGGGTCAGAGGAGAGGTGTCCGTGCTCACTTCCGCGCCCAGGCGGCGGATAAAAACCGATCTTTGAGAACCCTAACCGCACCCTTGGCCAGAGCTGGACTTGGGACGTCTCATGGCTAGATCGCCGCTCCAGTCGGGCAAATTCCGGCTTGGCGGCACGCCCGGTCATTAAGGCGGAGAGGCGGAGAAGGCGAAGAGGCGAACAATTTGCGAAAACTATACCACCTAACTCCCACGGGCAGACATGGATACGTATAACTTATATATTTATCAAGAACATGCGAACAATTTCTTCCTAACCGACTGATTCTAAACAACCGCATAAAAATAAAGTTGGATTTTGTTATACATGACTATAACACTACAACACCACAACACCACAAGTTCCGACACACCCAGTTGCCCTAAACCTGCTTCAGCGCTTCTCGGGCTGCGGTGATGGTCTGCTCGATGTGCTGCGGCGTGTGGGCCACGCTGAGGAACGCGGCTTCGAACTGGGATGGTGGCAGCCATATCCCAGCATTCAACATGGCGTTATGGAAGCGGCCGAACTTGGCGGTATCGCAAGTCGCGGCGCTTTCCCAGTCGGTGACCTGCTTTTCGGTGAAGAAGAACGTGAACATGGAACCGACACGGTTGGCGGTCATCGCCACTCCTGCGGCTCTAGCGGAGTCGAGAACGCCCGAGACCAGCGTACCGGCGTATTCGTCGAGTTGGCGGTAATACTGCTGGCGATTGTCCTTCAACATGCCCAGCGTGGTGATTCCGGCGGCCATGGCCAGTGGATTTCCACTGAGCGTTCCCGCCTGGTAGACCGGTCCCAAGGGAGCGATCAAGTCCATGATCTTCGCCGGGCCACCGTAGGCTCCGACAGGCAGCCCGCCTCCAATGATCTTCCCCATGGTCACTAAGTCGGCCTTGATGTTGTACAGCTCTGATGCTCCACCAAACGCCAGACGGAAGCCGGTCATCACCTCGTCCAGGATGAGCAGTGCGCCTTCACGCTGGGTGATCGCCCGCAGGCCTTCGAGGTAGCCGGAATTGGGCGGAACGCAACCCATGTTGCCCACCACCGGCTCGACGATGATGCAGGCAATCTTGTCCTTGAACTTGGCGAAGGCCTGCTCGACGGCGTCGAGGTCGTTGTAGGGCAGCGCCAGGGTGAATTCGACGAACTCTTCCGGAACCCCCGCCGAGCCGGGGATGCCCAGTGTCGCCACGCCCGAGCCCGCCTTCACCAGCAACGCGTCGCTGTGTCCGTGATAACAGCCTTCGAACTTCACGATGTACTTGCGATTCGTGTAGGCGCGGGCCAGCCGGATGGCCGACATGGTGGCTTCGGTTCCCGAACTCACGAAGCGCACTTTCTCGACCGCTGGAAAGGCATCAGTGACGAGTTCCGCCAGGTCGGCTTCGGTCGGCGTCGAAGCGCCGAAGCTGGTGCCCTTGCGCGCGGCATGAACGATGGCGTCGATGACGTCAGGGACAGAATGGCCGAGGATGAGCGGTCCCCAGGAGCCGACATAGTCGATGTACTGGTTGCCGTCGGCATCCCACACGTGAGGGCCTTCGCCGCGAACCAGGAATGGCGGATCACCGCCCACCGAGCGAAAAGCGCGGACAGGGGAGTTCACACCTCCGGGGATAAACTGCTCGGCTCGCTTTTGGAGCGCGCGGGACTGGTCGAAATTAAGTGCCATGATAATGAATTCCTTTTTAGGGGAAGGTACTCGATAAGCCCGGAGCCTCAGGCCAGACATTGGAATATATCAGGCTGGATGGGACCCTCCCTGTGAGTTGAATCACAGGATCCCTTCTGCGCCAGTGAACCGAGGCAAAGCGGCGATAGTACAGGGTATAGAGGCGCTTCGACTCCACTCCCTGCTGTCGCTGCGCTCAGAATGACAACCGGAGCTATGACTATTCCCGTACCGAGCCGTCCAAGTTGCTGACAAGACACGGGAAGTTCCCGCACTTTTGTGGCATGGAATTACCGCATCCGCGCAACAATCTGGGCATCAAACGGGATGTATAATCAGATAACGCAGCTCCGGGCAGTTCCCTGTAACTGTCTGACCTTCCAGCGAATTAGCGTATTTCACACATGTCGAAAACTACCAAGCTCATCGTTTTAGGTCTTTCGTTTCTATTGGCGACGCTGGTCGTGGCCGGTGGATTGGGCGTAAAGGCCAGCACCAACAATGACGATTCGTACCGCCAACTTGGCGTGTACAGCGAGGTGCTGTCGCGCATTCGGACGGAGTACGTCGAGGAACCCAACGTTCCTTCTGTAACCAACGGCGCACTGCACGGGCTGCTGGAATCTCTGGACGCCAACTCCAGCTACCTCGACCCGGCTGAGTACAAGGATTACAAGCAGCGCAAGAACGACGGCAAAGCGACGATTGGGGCGACGCTGTCGAAGCGCTTCGGGTACGCGGCCGTGGTGGCGGTAATCCCCGGCGGGCCCGCCGATAAAGCCGGCGTGGACAGCGGCGACATCATCGAGGCCATCGAGGGCAAGAGCACGCGCGACATGTCACTGGCGGAGATCGATGGCATCCTGACCGGACAGGTCGGGTCGGTGGTCAACGTGTCAGTGGTGCGCCCGCGCAAGGCCGCGCCGGTGAAGACCGCGATTACCCGCGACGTGGTGATCGATCCGGCGGTGAGCGACAAGATGCTGGAAGACGGCATCGGCTACATCAAGATTGACGATTTGCCCAAGGGACGCTCGCAGGAAGTTGCGGCCAAACTCAAGGCGTTGGAGAAGACGGGGGCCACCAAGCTGGTTCTCGATCTGCGCAATTCCGGCAGCGGCGACGAAAATGAGGGCATCGCTACGGCGAACCTGTTCCTGAATCACGGAACGATTTCGTACCTGCAAGGCCAGACATATCCCAAGCAGACGTTTAATGCTGATCCGCAGAAGGCAGTTGCGGCGACCATCCCGTTGGTTGTGCTGGTGAATCGCGGTACCGCAGGACCGGCGGAACTGGTGGCGGCGGCGATCATGGAGAACGCGCGCGGCGACGTTGTCGGTGACAAGACATTTGGCTCGGGCTCAATTCAGAAAGTCATCGAACTGCAGGACGGTTCAGCGCTGATGCTGTCGGTAGCCAAGTACTACTCGCCTTCGGGCAAGGCGCTGCAGGATACCGCGATCACGCCAAACGTTCTGGTGGCTGACAGTGCCGACGATTTCCAGGTTCCCGACGAGGACGAAAATGCGCAGCCTGATGAGAAGCAGCAGGAAAAGGAAAAGAAGGCCGCGCCCGACGATCAGTTAAAGAAGGCCATCGATGTGTTGAAGAACCCAGCGCAGAAGGCAGCCTAACCCTCAAGTTGATTTAAGGGATTTTTAGCAACCGCGGACGAATAGTCCGCGGTTCTGTTTTGCGCGAAAGAACTACTTTCCCAAATGCTGATTGAAGAAGTCGGCGATCATCCGATAGGTTTCCTGCGACTCGGGCAAGTTCCAGTCGTTCCAGAAGGCGTGGGGAAGGCCGTCGAAGACCACCAATTGCGCGTTGACTCCGGCGTGCAGAAATGCTCGATGCAGGTTCACGGTGTTGCTCAGCAGCAAGTCGCGTCCACTGGTGAGTAACAAAGTTGGCGGAAAACCCTTCAGGTTGGAATAGATCGGTGAGAGGACCGGGTCCTTCAGGTCTGTAGCGCCACTGTATCCGGTGTCATGCTTGCCGGTCCAACGGCTGATTGGCCCGGACAGACCCCACAGGCCGAACATATAGATCGAGTCGCCCGACTTGCCGAGGTCTCCGCTACCCGAAAAAATTCCCAATGCAGCAGGCAGGGGAAGGCCAAGTTGGCGAAGCCTGGCGGAAACTTCGGCAGTCAGGATAGCGCCGGCCGACGTCCCGTAGAGCCCTATGTTCTGCGGCTTGTAGGTCTTCAACAACTCCTTGTACACGGCGACTGCGTCGTCCACCGCGGCGGGAAAGGGATGCTCGGGAGCGAGGCGATAGAGCACGGCGACCACCTTGGTTTGCGTCAGGTTGGCGACGGGAATGGTCTCGATCTCAGATCCCCAGTCGGCAGTGAAGCCTCCGCCATGGATGTTGATCAGCACACGATTTTGCTTCTCGGCGGGAATGGTGAGCGGTGTGACGATTCGCGTGGGCACGCCAGCGATGGTTTCTTTCGCGAGGCTGACCGGGTACACCTTACGCATCATCTCGCCGCCGTTGACCTGCCAGGCGTCGGCTTGGGCGCGATCTTTCGCCGGGTCGTAGGGGTCTTCGTTGTCGGGTCGCGGTTGAGAAAGGGACTTCTGGGCGTCGGGACTCACGGTATCGGGTACCGGCACTACACGGGTGACATGCACTGTACCGTGGTCGTCGACGTAGCTGGTATCGGTCTGTGGCGGGGTGCACTTAGTAGCAGGTTCCTGGGCAAAAGCGCCAGGCAATAAGGTGCATAACACGGCGATAAGCAGCACCGAGCTTTGAATTGCAGACTTGCGGATGGACATCTGCCCTCCTCGAAGAATCGAAGGACGGAATGTATATCATCGTGCAGCAAAACAAAAGGCGCGAAGACTGTGCCTTCGCGCCTCGTGCTGTCGTGCTCGAATACTACTATGCGTTGATCGCCATGCCGAAGACAGCGTTGGCGCCATCCAGCATAGCCTCTGACAATGTGGGATGGGCGTGAATTATGTTGGCGAGATCTTCCGCCGTGCACTCCATCTCAAGGGCGACGACCGACTCGGCGATCAGCTCCGTCGCGGTTGGGCCAATGATGTGCACGCCGAGGATTTCGCCGTGCTTGGCGTCGGTCACGATCTTCACGAAGCCGTCATGCTGTCCAACGATGCTGGCGCGCGAGTTTGCGGTGAAGGGGAACTTGCCAACCTTGACGTCGAAGCCCTTTTCTTTCGCCTTGGCTTCCGTCAGGCCCACGCTGCCGATTTCGGGATGGCAGTAGGTCGCGTTCGGGATACGCAGCGGGTTGATCGGCTTGGCCGGCTTGCCGGAAATGTGGGTGACGGCAACGATACCTTCCATCGCACCGGAGTGCGCCAGTTGCGGATAGCCCATCACGATGTCGCCGATGGCGTAGATGCCGGGCTCGGCGGTGCGCATGTACTGGTCAACTTTGACGAAGCCACGCTCGACTTCGATTTTGGTCTTTTCGATGCCGACATTCTCGGTGCGCGGGGCGCGGCCGACCGCGATCAGGACTTTATCGGCTTCCAGTTTCTGCTGCTTGCCGTCCACGGTGAAAGTCACGGCAACGCCGTCTTTGGTGCGCTCGACGGATTCGACCTTGGCATTCACGAAGCCATTGATGCCGCGCTTGCGGTAAACGCGCATCAATTCCTTGGAGACTTCTTCATCCTCAACCGGTACGTAGCGCGGCAGCATCTCGAGGATGGTCACGTCCGCGCCGAATGATTTGTAGATGCTGGCGAACTCGACGCCTACCGCGCCGGACCCGATCACGATCATCGATTTCGGGATGCTGTCGAGGCTAAGAACTTCGATGTTGCTCAAGATTCGGTCGTCGGCCTTGAGTCCGGGAAGCATGCGCGCCACCGAACCGGTCGATAGAATCACGGCCTTGGCGCTGACGGTGGACTTGCCATTCTTGCCCTCGACATCAACGGTGTGGATGCCGCCCTTGGCCGGGCCGGTGAGCTTGCCGTAGCCCTCGATCACCGTGACCTTGTTCTTCTTCATGAGGAACTGAAGGCCCTTGGTGTGCTTGTCCACGATCCCCTGCTTGCGCTTCTGGATGCTGCCCCAGTTCAGGGTTACTCCGGCGGTATTCTCCAGGCCGAGTGCAGGGCCATCCTTTACGTGGTCGTACACTTCGGCGTTAAAAAGCAGCGCCTTGGCGGGGATGCAGCCGACATGCAGGCAGGTCCCTCCGAGGACCGAATCTTTCTCGATGAGGGCGGCCTTCAGGCCCAGTTGTCCGGCGCGGATGGCCGCGGTGTATCCAGCGGGACCGCTGCCGATGATGGCTACGTCATAGATTGTGTCAGCCAATTTGGTGCTCCGTTCTACAGAGGATAATGATTGCCTATTGGCGAATAGATGATTCTAAATCAGGAACGAAGCGAGGGCAGAGCAAGGTCAGATTCACCACGGAGGGCCCGGAGAACACGGAGAAAGACCAGGCATAAAGGCAAAATCAACCACGGATTTGCACGGATCTTCACGGATCAGTCTAGAGTGGAAAAACTAAAGCAACCGCGGATTGCGCGGAAGACAGGGCGTGTTTCCTCTTCCAAGTCGCCGGGCGCTATCGAGTGATTCACCACGGAGAACCCGGGGGCGCACGGAGGAAGTCCGGGCAAAAAGCGGAGTCGATCACCGAGACACCGAGGCATTGAGAAGCACAAGGCACAATCCACCAGTTCGGTGCCAGATTTGCTCCAAGTTTGATTCTTGCGACCACACACTTTAAAAAAATGCGTTATACATAACTAGAACACTAGGTCACAGATTGTATGTCTTTTATAATGATACTGTTAGTTAGATCACGGCAAATATATTTTACTGATATACATGACTATATCACTATATAAGTATAACTCTCTCTCGTGATGAGGCGGCCACTCGCCACCTACTCGGATGCATTCCGGGAAATTTGTCAAAGAGCGAAATGCTATCTGCGGACTGGCCGCGAACGGGCGAGGCTTGGCGCTGCCTCGTCCCTGAATCGTTTGTAGCGGGTGCGAGAAGGAAGCGCCAGAGAAATCAGCAGGGGGAAGAAACGAAAGTAACCACTTGCGCCCGGACGTCCGGGCGAGATCTGTGAACGCACATCTGTCGCGGGCAAATGTCCGCCACCCGGCAAGGCCGCTTCCTTTTTCGGGATTGGTTACGATGTGGCCTGTTTTCGCCAACAGTCGGGTTTACCATGGAGGCGACCGTACCAATGCCGCCGGTACCAGCGTGATTGGAGTGAGCATGAGCGATGTATCCGTTCTTAAGACCAAGCTCCCAAGCCGTTCGTTGGGCTTAAAGCTGATCGTCGTTAGCGCATTGGCTCTGGTGATGACGATTCCGGCGCTCTTTGTCTGGAGTCTCATCGAGGACAGGACTCAACGTGCCGCCGAAGTTGTCAAGGAGGTCAGCGGATCAGTGGGCGGCACACAAATCTTCCTTGGGCCCGTCATTGCCGTCCCGTATGTGATCCCGGCAAGTCCTGTTAAGGCTGAGGAGCGGGGGGTGTACGTGATCTTTCCGGCTCGCGCCGAAGCCATTGCAACGACGAAAACCGAGGTACGTCATCGGTCGTTGTTCAAGGTCCCGGTCTATCTCTCCGACATAAGGTTCAATGCATCGTTCGATCTTAGCGGCGTACCCACGCATCCTCCCGCTGGTGCGTTGCTGGATTGGGACCGAGCGGAATTTCTGGTGGGCGCCTCTGACGCGCGGGGTGCGAGGGCGGATGCATCCATCACCGTAGCCGGCAAAACCCAAACGTTCGTTCCTGCCGCCGCTCTCGATAGTCTATCAATCGAACTAGGCGGCAGCGAGACGCAACTGAGCTTGTTTGGTACCCCTGCGGCCAGGATTGCCGAGCCCAATTCGAAGTTCGACGCGACAGCGGTGATGAAGTTCTCCGGCGCGCAGCGGCTTGCGATTCTCGCCTTCGGCAAGACTACGACCGTGGCCGTCAAAGGGGATTGGCCAAATCCCAGCTTCAACGGCGGCTTTCTCCCCGCCCAGAAGGCAATCACAACTCAAGGCTTTGAGGCGGACTGGTCTGTGCCGTTCATCGCGCGCGGCGTACAGTCGGAAGGAAGTGCCGACACGATAAGGCGGTTGGGACGCACCGCGATGGGCGTCTCCTTTGTTGAGCTCGCTGACCCCTACCAATCGGTGACTCGGTCACTCAAATATGCTTTGTTATTTATCGGATTAGTATTTCTTTCCTACTTCGTTTTTGAGGTCTCGACAGGTAAGAGAGTCCATCCAGCACAATATATGCTCATTGGCATTGCGCAAATTGTCTTCTACCTGCTCCTGCTGTCCATTGCCGAGCACACTGGTTTCGATGCTGCCTTTGCTATCGCTGCCATCGCAACGGTCGCTCTTATCTCAAGTTATGCTGGATGGGTATTTGAAAGCCGCAAATATGGGCTGCGTGCCTTCGCCATTTTTGCTCTGCTGTATGCCCTTATTTATCTGTTGCTGAAGTTGGAGGACCAAGCGCTGCTGATTGGTGCCGTGGCCAGCTTCGTAGCCATTGCCGCTGTTATGTATTTCACCCGTCGAATGGACTGGTACAGTTCTTCCGCCGGGCAGTCGCACCTATCGCTAACAAAGGCCGACGGCGCAGAGGAGCCGCTTAGTTCGTAGGAGCAACTCCCGTCAGACTGTCGATAGATCGCCCTTACGCCCGCGTGCCCTCCTGAGCCACCTCGCCGTCCGACAAATCGTCGCCCTACAGGAACCTGAACCCGTCCTCTGAGTCTTTTTTGGCTTCCGGTCCGTATATCCCGGTAGTATGGTCGCCGCTGCCTTCAGTACGCTGATGACGATGGAAACGGAAGAGGCTCAAATCGCCAGTGGTCTGCGCCGGCGCGATCCTGAGGTGCTCGACGCCCTGATCGAGCAGTATCAGCATCGCCTGTTGCGCTACCTTGTGCATCTGACGGGCGAACGCGCCACAGCCGAAGACCTGTTCCAGGAAACCTGGATACGGGTGTTGGAAAAAGGGCACCAGTATGACGGCAAGAGCCG
>DATBZX010000234.1:0-28213 GCA_036512955.1 Terriglobales bacterium | reverse complement strand
TGCCGCGACGATACGAGAAGATTTCCATCAAACTAGGCCTGAGGGTGACCTATGTCCCCACCGGCGAGTCGCGATGGACCACCTTGACGTTATAGCCCGCCTTGGCCAGCCGCTTCTTGACCTCTTCGGTAATCAGCACCGAACGGTGCTTGCCTCCAGTGCAACCAAACGCAATGGTGAGGTAGCTCTTGCCCTCGCGAATGTAGTGAGGGATCAGGTAGATCAGCAGTTCCGAAATGCGCGCGATAAATTCCTTGGTTTGCGGAAACGACAGGATGTACCGCGCCACTTGCGGGTTCCGTCCGGTGAACGGGCGGAACTTGGGAATGAAGTGCGGATTCGGCAGGAAGCGCACATCGAACATCAGGTCGGCATCTTCCGGCACGCCCTGGCGGAAACCGAAGCTCACGCACGAGATCAGGATGTTCTGTTCCTGCTTGGCGCTCTGGAAGCGTTCGGTCAGCAGGTTGCGCAATTCGTGAACATTGAACTTGCTGGTATCCACCACCAGGTCGGCAATCGCGCGCACCGGTTGCAGGCGGCGTCGCTCCGAGCGCAGCGAAGATTTGACCGAGGCTTTGCGCCCCAGCGGGTGCGGACGCCGCGTCTCGCTGTAGCGCCGCAGCAGCGCCTCTTCGTTGGCTTCGAGAAACAGCACTTTGGTCTTCAGGGAGCTGCGCAGCGATTGCAGCAGTTGTGGAAGCTTGTCGAGCCGCGCGCCCTCGCGAATATCGACCACTAGAGCCGCGCGTTCGATTTCCGCCGAATCGCGCACCAGGTCGGCGAAGTTCAGAAGCAGGCCAACGGGCAGATTGTCGACCGCGTAGTAGCCGAGGTCTTCGAAGGTCTTCAGCGCGGAGAGTTTTCCGGCGCCGCTGATGCCGGTGATGATCACCAGTTCGTGCTGGTCTCGGGCCAGCGGCGGCAGCACAATCTGCTTCGTCGATGACGATGGTTTCTTCGCGGCTCGTGTCGCAGCGCGTTTCCTCGAAGCCATAGTTTTGGGAGTTTCCTGTGGGCAGAGAGTATCAGACTTCTCGCCCCGCGTCTGCCGTTAGAGGGTTGTAGTAGGCGATCCTGCTTTGGTGCTCGTCAGCCAGCGCGAGCACCGAGGCAACCGGCCCGGCCGGAATGTACTAGCCGGTACCGCGCAAACCCGAAGTACCCGATCGCGACGAAGAACTCAAACCGCCGTTCAGCTTAGTTGCCTTCCGTCGGCGGCAGTAAATTGTGATTGAGCGCGAACAGCGCCAGTTCCAGGCGGTTTCCTACGCCTAGCTTATTAAAGATGTTGGTGAGATGGCGCTTGACCGTTTCTTCGCTGATGCCAAATTGCTTGGCAATGTCCTTATTCGTGCACCCTTCGGTGATGAGCGTGACCACTTCCAATTCTCGCGCGGTCAGACCGAAAGTCTTGCGTGGTGGCGCGGTAGTTTGTACGGTCAGGTCGCGCAGGACCTGCACGAGATTCTGCACCGGCCGTCCTTCCAGCCAGTATTGCCCCTGCATCACAGCGCGAATGCACTGCGACAGGTGCTCGACCGCCGCGTCCTTCAGTACGATTCCGTGGGCCCCCAGTTGCAGCGCTTCCAGGATCTGTCGATTGTCGATCAACCCAGTCAGCACGATGGTGCGCGTGTTCAGGTTGGCCGAGGTCATCTCGCGCAGCGCCTCCATGCCCGCAACAATCGGCATGGCCAAGTCCAGCAGCAGGATGTCCGGGCGCAGTCTTCGGGCGAGGTCCAGCGCTTCTACGCCATCGCGCGCTTCGCCCACCACCTTGATGAAGGAATCGCCCTGCAACATGTTGCGCAGGCCGACCCGCACCACGGGGTGATCGTCAGCGATCAGTACGCGAATTGGAGTCGTGGCCACGGTTGCGCTTGAACTGTGAAGCGTTCTTACTATGCGGCCGACTTGTCTGCCGGAACTACACCGGCGCCCAGACGGTCAGCCAATTCGGACTGAACATGCTGCAACGCCTGATGGGTCCGCTCCAGCATGGCGACTGCACCTTGAACATCGGCCTGGCGCCCCATTTCCTCAAGGGAAGTTGCGCATTGCGCCACAGCGCGCGCTCCCAGAACCATGCTACTGCCCTTCAGGTGATGAGCTTTTGCTCTCAATTCCTCTAGTTGCTGCTGCTGCACTGCTTCGCGCAGCATTCCCAGCAATCGCCACGCGTCAGCCAGGTAGTCCCGGTAGAGTTCGGTGAAAGCGGCCGCGTCGGAAGCCATGGCTTGCCGCAACTGGTCGAAGACTTGCGACGCAAGCGTATTCTCGTTCTCTGGCATCGGGCGCCGCCCCACGTGAGACTAAGTACCCCATAGGTAAACATTCTCAGCAACTTACGTCAAGCGGGGAATCCCCGTACCTGCCCCTCTTCCTGCAAATCGGGGGCACCTGGAAAGCGCGCTATCAGTTAACTGCTATCGAAACTGTGAAAAATTGGGTTTGCGCTTTTCAAGAAATGCCGTCAGCGCCTCGCGGGTCTCCGGAGAGCCCAACCGCTCGGCGATGACCTGCACTTCGTCGCGCATGGCGCGCTCCAATTCCGCCTGGCCCGACTTGCGCAGCAGCGCCTTGGTCGCCCGCAACGCTCCGGCAGGCTTTTCCGCCAGTTTCTGTGCGGCCTCCAGCGCGGTCGGTAGCAGAGCCTCGGGCGCAACCACCGCGTTCACCATTCCCAACTCGTACGCGCGCTGGGCGGTAATCGGCGCTGCCAACATCAGCAGTTCCGCCGACCGTTGACGCCCCACCAGCGCCGGCAACAGCACGGTCGAACCTGCCTCGGGCACGATCCCAAGATTGACGAATGGCATCACCAGGCGGGCATTGTCCGCGGCGTATACCAGATCGCAATGCAGCAGAATGGTGACTCCGATCCCCACCGCCATTCCCTGTATCGCAGCGATGATGGGCTTCTTCGCGCCCACCACCGCCGCGATGAATCGCAACGCCGGAGGCACCGTCTGTCCTTTCCATGGGTTGGCTACGAAATCTTCCAGATCGTTGCCGGCGGTAAACGAGTCGCCGTTGCCGTGCAGCAGCATGACCCGCACATCGGGATTAGCATCGCCCTGTTCCACTGCATCCGCCAGAGCGGTGTACATCGCGTTGGAAAGCGCGTTCTTCTTCTCCGGACGGTCCAGCATGATGCGCAGCACGTCCGCTTTCAGTTCGGTTTGTACGTGGCCCATGTTCTTTCCCCTGCCGCGAAAGAAATTGAACTCCAACCACCGCAGCGCGGCCAACGGAATTGTACTGGAAGAAATTGAACGAAGCGGTGATAGTGCAAAAGTGCACACCCAGCGTTTCCCCTTTGATGTAAGCTGAGGACAGTTCCATGGCTTCCGAGCCTTCCATCGCGGAACTCTTTGCGGACCTCAAAGCTCTACGCGTGGTGTGTTCATGAAGCGGCCCCGTCAGATTGCATCCCTCGTAATTGTGTTATTCATTTCTGTGGGCGTTGCCATTGGCGCCGGCCCTGACGCCGTGACGCCCCCATGCGGGGATGCGAACAACCTCACTAGCCTGCAGGTTTCCCAGCGTCTGGCTGTGAACAACGCCGAACGGACGCAACAGTTGCGCAACTTTGAGTCGCTTCGCCAGTACACGCTTGACTACACCGGCTTTCCTTCGTCGCGCAATGCCGAGATGAATGTGAAAGTGTCCTACCACGCTCCCGGCACCAAGGTATTTGCCGTGCTCGCCGAGTCGGGCTCGAAGCTGATCCTGACCCGCGTGTTTCGCAAACTGCTGGAGTCAGAGCAGGAGTCTTCGGGAGATGCGAAGAACCGCAGCGAGGCGGCGCTGACGGCAGATAACTACCGCTTCGCCCTCCGGGGATGCGAGGTGGACGCCGGGCGCGATCTTTACGTGATGGACGTGCAACCACTGCGCGAAACCAAGTTCCTCTATCGCGGGACTATTTGGATCGACGCACTGGATTTTGCCGTGACCCGCATCGATGCTGAGCCCGCCCGGAACCCTTCGTTCTGGACGAAGAAATCGCAAATCCATCACCGCTACCAGAAAATCGGCAAGTTCTACCTCCCGTCCCTCAACGAAACTGTGACCGACGTCCGGTTGGGAGGCAAGGCCGTGCTTACGATCCGCTATCAGGACTACAAATTGAACCAATCCGGCCGAAATGCCGGCGGAAACTAGGCAGCGTCGGTTCGCGAGAAAATCTGTTGTTGACCGGCCTGCAGCAGGTCACAGATCAGGCCAGCGTTCGCGGTAGAACTTTGTGTTACAGTTCATAACCAGTAATGTCCCCTACAGTGGTTAGTAACGATCTGCCACATGGTCTGCGCCTACGACCTTCGACCAGGCCCAGCCGCATGGCCCTGTTCCTGGCCTTTTTCGCCATCTACGTCATCTGGGGATCGACTTACCTGGCCATACGTTACGCGGTGGAAACCATTCCGCCGCTGGCCGTGGCAGGGATCCGTCACAGCATCGCCGGATTAGCGTTGTTAGCGTGGGCGTACGCCCGCGGCCACCGGCCAACCATTGCGGAATGGCGGGCCAGCCTGGTCTTGGGCACCCTTTATTTCGCCATCGGCCACGGCAGCCTGCATTGGGCCGAGACGGTCGTTCCCTCGGGGCTGGCGTCGCTACTGGTAGCCAGCGAGCCCATCTGGATCGCACTGATGGCAACTGTGGTCTCGCACGGGGAGCGGTTGACAGGGACGACCGTGATGGGTCTGCTGCTGGGCATTGCCGGCGTGGCCCTGCTAATGCGGCCCGAATCTGGCCCGGGTCACCACGCCCTGCTGATTGGCTCGATCGCGATCGTGTTAGGTGCGGTGTCGTGGTCGGTGGGCGTTTTCTATTCGCGGAGCGCTTCTTTGCCGCTTGACCCTGTGGCGCGGGCCGGCATGCCGGAAATCGTGGGAGCCACGGTGTTGCTGCTGGCTGCGGCCCTGACCGGCGAGTTCTCCAACTTTCACATCGCGACCGTGACGGCGCGGTCGGCGTGGGCCCTGCTCTACCTGATCACCTTCGGATCGATCGTTGCCTTCACCGCCTACACCTGGTTGCTCGATCATGCTTCGCCCACGCTGGTCTCAACCCACACCTATGCCAATCCGATCATTGCGGTGTTGCTGGGATGGTTGTGGGCGGGAGAGATCATCAGCGTTCGCGTGCTGGAGGCGGGACTGCTGACTCTGTTTGCCGTGTTCTTGATCAGCCGCGGGACCAGTCAATCTGCGAAGCTGAAATCGGAAGTCGAGGGACCCGAGGTTGCGTGACGTAACCGCTATCGAGGGGAATAGCAGTTAGAAAAGAGGAAAAATGACCAGAGAAAAGGCGGATTGGGACCGCAAATTCGACCTCAGCGGAGGCGCTTTGTGCCTGGATTTTGCTAACACAGTTCTTAAACGCAATCAGCCCGACAGGGCCCGAGACGAGTTGTCGAATTATGCTCGCCTGGTAGGGTTCGCCAAACAGGCTAAGCTGCTCTCCCCGGCCAAGGCTGACTTCCTGGCAAAGCGCCCCTTGGTCAAGCGTCTCAATGTGGATCGTGTACTTCCGGCAGCAATGATGTTACGGGAAGCGATCTATCGCGTGTTCTCTTCGGTGGCTGCTGAAAGGCCGATCGCGGCCAAAGACGTGAAGCTGATCGAGGATTTCGCCCTGGACGCGTGGAAGCATCGACGGTTGATGCCGACATCGCAGGATGGCTATCGCTGGCAGTGGAAGGCGGAAGAGGCGGAAAGCCGGTCTCAAATGCTATGGCCGATCGCGCTGTCGGCAGCGGAATTGCTGACCTCGGATAGTTTGCCTTTGGTGCGTCAGTGCGCGGCAGACGATTGCGCCTGGCTGTTTCTCGATGAGAGCCGCAATCGCAGCCGGCGCTGGTGCGACATGTCGGTCTGCGGCAATCGACAGAAGGCCCGGCGACATTACCGAAGTGCCCAGAATTAGTCTCTGCCGGTCAGTCGCCGTGGGCCTGGGGAACAACTAATAGCTTGCGCATCTCTGTTCCCCGTACAACGGCAACTTCCGCGGCGCGGCCGCTGCGTTCCGCCGTCAGCAGGCGGTGTAAGTCGTCCACGCCGGAGATGGTATGGCCGTCAAAACTGACAATGACGTCGCGCTCGCGCAATCCGGCTTGCTCGGCGGGCGAGCCCGGGACGACGCCCTCCACTAACAGCCCACTGTCGGAGGGCAGATCGTAGTAGCGAACGATGCGGCGATGGAGCGGGACGCCGTGTCCCATCAGGCCAACATAGCTGCGTCGAATGCGGCCATCGCGAATCAGGCGGGAAGCGACGAACTCCGCCGTGTCGGCGCCTATGGCGAAGCAGATGCCCTGTGCTCCCATGATGGTTGCGGTGTTCACGCCCACCACCCGTCCCTGTGAATCGACCAGCGGCCCTCCTGAGTTGCCCGGATTCAATGCCGCATCGGTCTGGACCACGCCATCGATGAGCCGGCCGGAACGCGAGCGCATGGTGCGCCCCAGCGCGCTCACCACGCCCGCTGTTACCGTATGCTGGAAGCCGAGTGGGTTGCCGATGGCGATCACCAGTTGCCCGACAGCGAGACGACGTGAGCTGCCCAGCGGAACCGATGGCGCAGAGGTGCGTCCGCGAAGCACGGCGAGGTCGGTATCGGGATCGTCGCCCACCAATTCGGCGGGAAAGCGATCGCCTTCCTCGGTGGTGACGGAAATTTCCGCCGCGCCGTGGACCACATGGCTGTTGGTGAGCATGAAGCCGTCGGGAGTGAAAACAAAGCCCGAGCCGGAGCCGCCTTGACGGTTGTCCTTCTGGCGCACCTGGATGTTCACAACCGCCGGACTGACGCGGGCGACAGCGCCCACTACAGCACGCGAATAGGAGTCAAGCAGGCCGGCATCGGGATTCTGCGATGAGACAGTTGAACTTTCCAGCGCACCAGGAAGTGCCTCCTGCGTGAGCCAATTCAGGGAACCCATAAATCCTCGTGGGGATGTGGATGCTGGAAGTGGGCTTTGCGATTCGACAGGGGTCTCAGCGGGGAGGGAAGAGCGCCGGCCTATTGCGTGCGCTTCTGCAATTCCAGGCACTGGTCGTGGAGTTTGGCGTCCTGTGAGAGCCCGTCGGCGATCATACATTCATCGAGCGCGGTCTTGGGATCGGAATCCTTCAACATCTTCACCAGCATCAGGCGAGGAGAAATCCAATCAGGCGCAAGCTTGCTTGCGGACTTCAACTCGGCGACGGCTGAGGTCAGGTCCTTCTTGTTCTGATAGGCGATAGCGAGATTGAAGTGAATGTTGGCGTCGTTGGGACGAAGGCGCACTGCTTCCTGGTATTGGGCGATGGCTTCGTCGGTCTTGCCGATCACATCGAGCGCGGTGGCCAGGTTCATGCGCGCATCCGCATTGTTGGGCTGGATCTGCAACGCCGCCTGATAGTGGTCGATGGCAGCCCGGTACTGCTTGCTGGCATACAAGAGGTTGGCGAGATTGTTGTGGGCGACCGCCAACTTGGGATTGAGGCGGATGGCCTGCAGATATTCGGCAGCCGCACCTTTGGCATCGCCGCTCTTCTTCAGCGCGAACCCGAGATCGTTGCGGGCGTTGGCGTCGGTCGGCCGCAACATCACCACCTGGCGCAACTCGGCGATAGCTTCGTTGTAACCCTGATGGTCCATCAGCAGATTGGCGAGACGGTAGCGCGCGTCCACGTAATCGGGAAATTCCTTGATGGCGGCGCGATATTCCTCCATCGCAGTCGCGGAGTCCTTGTCTTTTTCCGCGCTACGTCCGGCATGATAGTGGCGCTCGGCAGACGCGGGAATGACAGTTGCGGCCTGCTGCTCGGCGGCTGTGGGTGGCTGCACAGGAGTCGACGACGGCGTGGTGGACGGCGCGGTCCGCGGTGTCTGCGAAGGCGGGGGCGTTTGGGGTGAAGCCTGAGGTTGGGGATGAGAGGGAAGCTGACCTTCCGCCGCGCTTTGCGCCAGCGAAACGCCGCCGGCAATTGTGAGGATGCAGAGTACGGCGATCAACGCCCTGCATGCAGCGAGTGTGGCACTGATTCTCATGAACGCGTAAGACGAGTATATCGCTTCAATACACTGCCACGTCGATCATGCTTGATCCAAGAGTTGGTGGAGCCGGCGTTTCACATCCGGCCATTCTGCCGCCACGATCGAATAGCGCGCCGAGTCGCGAGCTATAAAGTCGGCGGCCATGCGATGGGCGCGAAGAATCCCTTCGAACTTTCCTCCAATGCGCTCGATGGCAGCGCGCGAACGCTGGTTGCGCACGTCCGTATGAAGACATACACGGAGCATTTCCCAAGTCTCAAAGGCGTACGTCAACATGAGCAACTTGGCCTCGGTGTTGGCCGCAGTCCGGATGGCCTGGCGGGCGAGCCAGGTGTAGCCGATTTCACAGGCATCGAGTTCGTGGCCGTGCCGTGGGTGGCCCTGCGGCCATGACCATCGCTCCAGGTTAAAGAACCGGGTTGAACCGATAACAACATCGTCCTCCGCGCGGACAGTCGCGAACGGTACAGCGGTGCCTCCGTCCTGCCAGGCTAGAGCGGTGTCAACGTAGCTGGCGGCTTCGACCTCGCCTTGTGGGACGGGACTCCATTGGTAGAGGGAAAGGTCCGCTGCCGCTGCGGCAACGAGGCCGTCAACGTGGCGGTGGTGGAGGGGTTCAAGGCGAATGTGTCTGCCCGAGAGAACGGGACCTTCGATCTTCACGGGTAACAGTATGCGATGAGTTTCATGGCCGCTGCAATGGCGCCTTCGCAAAAAAACCCAGAGGCGCCCGAACCAGGTGAAACCCACTACGGCAGACCATTACTCTGGAAAAGTAGACACAAATTCGGAGCGACCCAGAGGCGTCACATTCCGTACTTGTGCCGTAAACCGGCCAGACATGCTCTAAGTTTCTGTTTCAGTTCTATCTGTGATTGCCAATAGAGGATAGGTACATCACTTATGTCAAAAGGCCGCGGAGTACCTTCTTTGGCGGTTACTATCACATCCTTTCCAAGAGCCTTTGCAAATCCCAATTCATAGAAGACATTTGGACTAGACTCGCTAACGTCAGCAATAACAATAGCGCTTCGACGAATGCCCATTTCTATGCGGGGTATGATCCGCTCCAGAGACTCGGGAGACTCCGGATCGTCAGTCCTCTCCGCCTTAAAGTCAAATTCACCAAATGCCGATTGATAAGAATCAATTACATCAGCAAACTCCGGCTTGAACGTCATAATCGCGAACACACTTCGCGGCATAGCTAGCCGCTTGGCCAGGTCAATTGTGTCATTCGCGTACTTTTGAAAGTTGTCCGTGACAAGCTGATTGAGCATTTCATATTCTTCAGCCACGGGAGGGATCGCCGCCCGAAGACGCGTCAACTCCTGCTCGTAAATGGTTTCGCCAGCTCCACCAAATCGCGGAATTCCCAGGATGGGCTTCCGGGCGTAATACGCCCAATTCTTTGCCCAGAAAGTGCCCTCACCACCAGCAACAAAGATGGTCACGTCAGCTTGGTCGATCTGTTCCGGAAGCTTTAGGTCAGGGTGGCTCATGTTCCAGTCCGAGAGCTCTGAGTAGAGAACTCTTCCGACGTTATGAACTGGCTTCGCGCCCTTCAGACAATAGCTCTTGATTTGGTCAGCAGGCTGTCTTCCATTATTCACCAGCCAGTCCTGCGCTGCCTTTGCGGTCCCCAGATCTAAGGAGCTACGGCAACCATTCAGCAAAGTGTGACCTTGTTCCACAGTCGCGCGAGCCAAGGCTGCAACAAATGTGAAGCAATCTTCCTTATCTCTCGGGACGTTCTCCAGCGAGCCTCCGATGAATATGCGCAAGATCCACCTCCATTCTGTTGGCCAGGCAATGCATGCCGTTGAGCCATGCGGCATGCGACTTGATTGCGGTGGGATAAAAGTATCATGGTTTTTGAATGTATCTGCTCCCGAAACAGATGTAACTGCGGACACCCATAGTGGCCTGGTAGGAATTGGATGAAGCGAGGAGAGGTCTGCCGACGCCGGACAACCCCGGTTCCTCCACTCGGCATGCCCGATTGGCCACTCGTCTTGTTAGAACACCGCGCACAGCGGGCTTTCATTTTGCAGGAAACTGAATCGTGATCGCACGCGTGGTATAGGCCCCAGGCGTTCCCGGCGGGAACGATACTTCCAGGGCTAATCCTGACTCGGCCTTAGTAATGACCGCACCCTCGACTGCGATGCCACTGGGTGCGCGGTAAATGGGGATCTCGTATTTAGCTCCGCCTACACCCGTGACTTGCAGTTGCAGCTTGTCGTGAGCGTCGTTCCATGCTTCCGAGACAATCTTTAAGTTTGAACTGACGGCTCCCTCAGCAGGTGCCGCAAAGGGGTAGGCGATGCCAAAGTCATCGGTGACGCGAAGGTGGATCGTCGTTGTGCCGCTGGCGATGGATACTGAAACTGTGGCGTGCTGATCGTTCTCGTTGGCCGAGACCGACGGCGTAACCTTATTACCGGCAACCGTAGCCTCGACAATTTTCGCGCGCAGGCTGACAGCTGGAGAGAACTCCAGTTGCACGGTCTGGTTGCCGTGCCGCTGGACCTCGAGAGTCATGTCGTCCCCGGCGCGGTGGAAGGTGAAGTCGATTGTCGTGGCTCCAACCTTGACGTTTTGAATGGCAAAGTCGTTCCATCCGGCAGGCAAATGCGGCGCCAATACCACGCTCGATTTCAGGGCGTTAACTTCGAGTCCCAGCAGTCCACGCATCAGCGGGGTGACGACCATGGCCGACGACCAGATCTGGTGCGGCGTGCTGGTGGCGAGCTGCGTGTAATAGTCGCCCGAGAGCACTTCGGTCACGCGTCCCGGCGATCCATCGTGCGCCAGTTGTGCGTTGGCCATGAGGTTGGCATAGCCGTAGATCGGGCGGTGGTAACGGTAGCCGGCGATTGAGGCCCAGCCGGTGGAGAGCGGCCACACGCTGCCGAAATGGTATCCGGTGGGCCCGTAGTCGGGGTCCTGCTGAGAGATGATGCGCATGCCCCAGTCGGCTTGATGCGCGGGCCCGGCCATCTGGTTGAGGAAGAGATCGCTCTTGCGCTGATCGAGTTCGCCGAACCACATGGGCACAGTTCCGAGCACGCTAGGCTTGTCGATGAGCTTTCCGGCAGAATCGAGAGCGTATCCATAAAATTTGTTCTGCGGCGACCAGAAGACCTTTTCGATCGTGGCGCGCTGCTGCGTGGCTTCGTTGTCAAGCGTCAGCGCGATATCTGACTTGCCGATCGCGCGCGCCAGGTTGGCGAGTGCTTCGACTCCGGCAACTCCTACACCCGCCTGGTACAACTCACCGCTGAGTTCGCCCTCTGCGACCCCCGGCTGCTGCTTCGGAATGAACCGCAGCGGGCCACCCTCGATCCAGCCATGTCCGACGTGAAAATTCTTGGCGAGGCCGTTCATCCCGTAGCTGGACTTCAGATATTCATACGCATGCCACAGGCTGTCCCAGTGCTCGCGCGCGAAGGCAACGTCGCCACTGCTGCGGACGTAGTCGTCGAAGCCGACGAGGAAGAGCGGTGTCCCATCGGCCGAAGCGGTGCCGTAGGGATAATCCTTCCACCAGTCGATCAGCTTCACGGTTTGGGCGATTTCGTGCGGGATCTTGCCGTCGGGGCGCTGGTACTGCATCAGGAATTCCAGCGCTGTGCGGGTAGTGGCGAAGTCGCCGATGGCATTGAGGGCCAGCGAAGTCCACATGGAGTCGCGTCCGAAGTACCAACTGAAGCCCGGGCGGTGGCTGCCGCTGGAAATATTGTATCCGGCAACCAGGCCCTTGCCGGCGTAAGGCTCGTCCACCAATCCCTGTACCGTGCTGACGCGCGACCAATCGTAGGCGAGTTGCAGCATTCGGTCGGGCAGCGAGAGCTTCACGGTGCCGTCGAGATAGTGCGAATAGTAGTCGCGAGATTGGTTCGCAAGCGAGTCGTCCGCGGCGAGGAGCTTGCGGTAGAGGGCGTCGGCCTGCGGCTGATTTTCGAACGAAGCAACCATGACAAAGCGATAGGTCGTTTTGCCCTTGGCCGCCGGACCGAAGGAGATCACGGCGGTGTGACCGGCGGAATAGTCGTTGTTGTAAGTGGTGGTGGGGGCGCTGGCATTCGTCGCCCCGGCGATGGCGAAGAAAGAGCGGCGGTCATTGCTGAAGCGGAACGCCTTAAGTTGCGCATCCCATTGACTGTAGGCGTCGCCGATGCCGGCAGGCCACATCCACGCCACGTCGGGGACGAACGACGCCTCGACCGCGACCGGATCGAAACTATTGACTTCGATGGTGACGATAGCCCCGCGCTCGTTCACGGGGGCAAACCAAGTGGCGCACGCGGTGAACGAGCCGTAGACGTAGTGGACCGAAACGGATTCCGGACGGACGCTAATGGTGCGCGGCAGCACGCTGCCGTCGAGCACGACGTCGCCCACGCGGAACTTGAGGTTGAAGTCGCGGAAGAGCTTCAGTGGGTAGATCCAAGCCTCAAAGATGCCGTCTTCGCGGCCGAGCAGTCCGGCGCGGGGACTGACGGCGTCGAGGAATTGCCAGTCACGCGCGGCGCGAGTTAGCGTCATGTCACCCGAGTTTCCGCAGTTCGATTGGGCGAGCAGCGGGGAAGACAGCGCGAGACCGAGGGCGACGGGAACGAGAATCGTTCGGAAGCTCATCGGTTTGCGATGTTAGAAGAATCGGGGAGCAGAGGCAACTCGGGCGGCCCAGCGATGACAGATCCCAAGGCTGTTGAGCTGTTTTGCCCCCCACGGTGCCAATCGCAACGCAATACAAAAGCCCAATCCGCATAACGGATTGGGCCCTTGCAGTCATGGAGGAGGGAAGTTCTATCCTTTGTTAATCCGAATGTCCCCGGTATCGGCGTTGATCTGCAACTTAGTCGCGCCGTTGCCGATGGTTCCGGTCATGTGGGACGAACCATTCGTTTCTTCGTTCCGGAGGGGACTAAATTCAGAGCTGATGTCGCCCTTACGCGTGGTGGCATCGACTTGGAACCCAGCATTGGCGGGCAGTGTCACGGTGATGTCGCCATGCTTGCCAGTCAGTATCATCTTGCCGATTGGCAATTTGTCTGCTGGACGGATCTCAATAGCGCCGTTGGCATTTTCGACTTCCACATCACCCGTGACTCCCTCCAGATGAATGTCCTTGGAACGCGTGACAAAGCGCATCGGCCCGCCGATGTCGGTGGCCCGCAACGAATCGCCCGAGATCTCCAGGTCACCCGGGACGGACGCCAGGCTTATATCGGAGCGTGCCGACTTGAACTCCACCGTCTTGCTGATCTTGCTGAGCCGGATGTCATTGAAGAAGTCGCCGTTCAGCCGTACACCGCCCTTGATGTCTTCCAGTGTGGCGTTGTCAACACGACCATCGACTTCGACATCACCACTTACGTTGCTGGCGCGGATCGAGCCTTTGTCCATGGTCATCTTCGCGTTGCCGGTGATCTCGTTCAGGGTGATGTCGCCCTTCTGCAACGTCAGCCTCACATCGGCCTTGCGGTCGGTGATGCTGACGTCGCCACGCTTGCTGGCCACATCAACCGCGGCATGACGCGGGACGAAAATGTCCATGTCGGTTTGCACTGCGTGGTCACCCGCACCGTTCGTGTTGGCGTTGAGCAGAATCTGCGTTCCGTTCACCGTAATCTGCGGCTTGCTGCCTTCGTTGAACTTGTTGGCCTCATCCTGGGTCTTGGCATAGAGCTTCTTGTGCACGACAACGCGAATCGTGTCGCTGTCTGACGGAGTGATGTTGATCGCTCCGCGATCGCACACCACGCGCAGGCTCGCGTCTCCGGGAAACTTCTGCTCCAGCGTGTCATCGAAGGTGAACGCGGTGCCGAACATGCCGCCCAGGTCGTCGTCGATCTGCATCTGGTCGCGCATGCCCTCCCAGTTGACGTCCGAGCTATGGTGCGCTGCCAAGCCCACGATCACGATCAGGATCAGCAGCATGATTCCACCGCCGCCCAGGTGACGCGTGCGGTAGCCGTTCTTCAGCGCGGTGAAGTGCTCAATCAGAGCAATCACGCCCCAAAGGATGATCAGCACCGGCCAGAAACGTCCGAAGAAGTGCCACACCGGAATGTGTACTCCGAAGTTCCGCAGCAGGAACACCATGCCGATCACGATGAGGATCAGCGGACCTGCCAGCGAACGCCGGTAACGGTAGACCGGGGGCGGTGGAGGCAGAAGAGGAGGCGTCGGTTGATATTGGCTAGCCATTGTGCACCTCCGGATTGTCGCTTCCTGTGATTGGACCAGGTGTCGGAGCAGGCGGCGGCGTTACCACCGGGGGCTGCCACTGCTGCTGCTGTTGCTGCCACGGTGCTACCGGCTGCACCTGAGGTGCACCCATGTAGTATTCGCGCGGAATGTGTCCCGTTGCCGGAGCATTGTGTTGCAGGAACATGACCAGACCGATCACGATCAGCAACGCCGGCCAGGTTCGGCCGAACTCCATCCAATACACGTGGACCACCTGGTCCAGCAGGAACAGCACGCCTAAAGTGATGAGGACAGCGGGGCCCATGAACCCGTGGGCCCGGCAACGAGGACAACCGCAACTCGAGTTATAACGGTATTTCATGACGTCCTCCTACCATCCCCGCCCGGTGCGCTTCATCAGTATGCGAATGCCGACGGCGATCAGGATGACGGGCCAGAATCTCCCCAACCAATCAAAGTGAAACCAGCCAAACTGCTCCAGCAGGAAGATCACGCCCAGACCGATCAGTACGAAGGCTCCGACCGGAACGCGCGAACCTCCGGCGTAGCCTTCTTCGACCGGCAGCGACTGTCCTTCCACCGGAGCTCCCGCAGCCGGCGTCGGCTGACTGGCACTTCCGAACAGGTTTAGGTTGTTCAATCCGAACGGATCGGGAGGACGGACTCCCATCAATTTCGCCTTGGCTGTCTGGTAGGCCTCGATTGGCATGTACAGCACGAACGCTGCGATGCCCAGGCCGAACAGGTCGTTGACATGGTCGGTTGCCCAGATCAGGCTGGCGAAAATCAGTACGTGAATAAATCCCTTGGTGTACTCACCGTTGTACATGGCGCCCACGCCCGGGATGAAGCCCAGGATGGCGGCCAGCCCAGGGCTGCTTCCGGTTACTTGCGGCGGGCCGCCCGGAGCTACAACTCCCGGGCCCGGTGGTGGCGGCATGGTGCCGCTCACTTGCGAGGCCACACACTCCTCGCAGTAAATGACGCCACGCACATCTCGCGTACACGTGCTGCACATTGGCTTGCCACATGTGCGGCAGTATGCAACTGCGGGAATTTCAACATGGTTGGCGCAGTTCATATCATTCTCCAGTTCAGCCGGGCCTGTTGGGTCTCTTGCTCACCTATCGCCGGACAACTCGCCAGCACTGGCTGGTTCGCTTCACGGCTATAGTTCTGGTACTTGCGGTCTTGCTCCTGGGTTGCACCCTTCTTCGGATTGGTTGGCGTGTTCGGCTCCTCCTGCTTTTCGGGCGTCGCGCTGCGGCGCAAATCGCGCACGCGAGACTCGATCTCATAAACCAGGCGGATGTTTTCGTAATAGCGCACCACCCGCGCTTCGGTGGAGTAGTACGTCTTCTGCAGGCCCTTCGCGCTCATGTCGACGTGCTTCAGGTCGCTGACGTGGAAGCCTGCGATATTCGCCAGCATGGTGATGGAAAAGAATGCCATGCCGAACGACATCGCAAAGCGGGGCGTCACCACCGGTGCGAACACCGGGGAGATCTTGGCCTTCAGCCGGTCCAACCAGTTCTCGCCGACCGGCGCCGTCTTGGTGCTGGTTTCCGCAACCGTGCCGATAGTCTGCGCCAGAATGTTATGTACCAAGTGCGTCGGTGGCTCGATGTCCTCAAGACCCTTCAACCAGTGCATGCCGGCCGCGGCTTCCTGGTACATGGCTGCGCACGCGGGACACGATTTCTGGTGTGCCTCAAAGGCCGCCAGGGTCGCGCCATGCAGGGTAGCGTCGAGGGCCTCAGCCAGCAAAGCCTCGAACTCTATGCACTGCATTTCGGATTTTGATTCGCGTTCCATCAACTCACCTGCCTATAAGTACGTTGAAGTAGCCGTGCAAGTTCCGTTCGCCCACGATTAATCCGGCTTTTAACGGTTCCCTCAGGGACTTTTAATATCAGGGCGATTTCTTTGTAGTCCATATCCTGTAAGTCCCGTAGAATCACTGCTTCCCGCAGCTCTGGAGACAGCTTCTGCAGCGCTTCATGCACCATTTTCTGGGTTTGCAGGGTTTGTACTCGCTGCTCCGGGGTTGCCGACTGGTCTGGCAATTGCTCGCCCACCGTCAGGCCATCCTCCTGGCCGCCCGGCGTCGCTTCGAGTGAGTCGGTTACCCGGTCGTACTTGCCTTTGCGGAAGTGGTCCACCAGCAGGTTGCGCGTCACCGTGGTGACCCAGGTCATGAATGCGGCGCGGGTGCCGTCGAAGGTGCCCAGGGTGCGATACACCTTGATGAACACGTCCTGGGCCAGATCAGCCGCATCGTCGGGTGAGCCCGAAAACCGGTAGCAGATGTTATAAATGCGCCGATGGTACTGCTGGACGATTTCCTGCCACGCCGCGGCGTCGCCCGCCACACAGCGTCGGACCAGCGCATTCACCGCCTGGTTGTCGTCCAATCAGAGCTCCCATCGGGCTGACTCCTGCCCCCAAATCCTTATGACAGCTAAAGACTTGTACGCCAATTCGAGGCCAGAAGTTCGTTTGACGAACGGGGGATTGCCCCTTAGATTGCGCAACGAATTGTAACAGCCCGACCAAATCCTGATCAGTGACGGATGGGCGAACGCCGCGACCTGCTTTCCATTGTGAACGGAGGGCCCCGCCGCCACTGTCGATAGAGACCCGTATCTGCGACGACCGTGCTTACATCGCTATTTTCCACAATCTCACTGCCAATCCCGCCCGCTTTCGATACCATTACGGTATGTCAGACCTGCCCATAATTGATTCCAATGTGCCGCGCTCCGGCCGCGAAGAACTGGCGATGGCCGGGTTTCGTGTTGACCCCTCTCACGAAGGCCCGCAGTTTTACACCCTGCTGGCGGTTGGAGGCGACAATGAACGCCCCCTCGTGGCTGATGGACGCATTGTGTTTTTTGTCCGGACCACTCTGGTGCATAAGGCGCTCGCCATGGATCCATCCATGGCGGTGTTGGGCAATCCGCCGCGCGATGTCGAGACCATCTGCGACCTGGCCGAGACGCTGTACCTGGTCAACTCGCAGGATGAAGACCCCGATGGCGTGGTGCTCGACTGCCTCTTGATCTTCGATGACCTGGTTCGCGCCTCCGGCATCGGCATGCCCGAACGTTACCAGGGGATCTTGACCGAACTGGCTGCGCGTCTTACCGAAGGACAATCATTAAAAAAAGTTTTTACCAACGAAGCGCTGCGCGATCACGTGGAAGATGCGCTCCTGTGGTGCGTCGGAGCCGTCACCATGAAGGCCCGGCTGCTCACCAGTTAAGCCTCGCCCTACTTGAACGCCTGCGCTCCCGGCTGCAGGAACGAGACCACAAAATCCGTCATTGATGGGAAGAGCGTGGTGAGCAGTCCCAGCAGCGGTCCGAGGCCGAACGTCGCCAGCTTCACCCAGAATTCCGTGCCCAGCTCTCCCGGGTTGGTGTTGGCAATATGGCTCAGCGTGGTGTCGCGGCACATCTCAGCGTAGGCGAAGATCATGGTTGCGCCCGTCACCGCGAACAGAATCAGGAATATCGCGCCAATCACCGGCAGCGGATCGAACGGGTAACACGACACTCCCATGGTGGCTGCAACAAACAGCGACACAATGCTGAACGCGATGGTGCGCACTCGGCCTAATGTG
Source organism: Terriglobales bacterium (assembly GCA_036512955.1). GTDB lineage: Bacteria > Acidobacteriota > Terriglobia > Terriglobales > Acidobacteriaceae > DASRAA01. The sequence goes on along the minus strand of DATBZX010000234.1, from coordinate 10,314 downwards.
TTCTGGATGAACCCCAGGTAAGGGAGTACGAAAAACTCCTCGGCTGCGCTGACATGGGGCGGAAGGCAGGTGCTTGTCTCACGGCTACTCTTGCCGTCCGCGTCCAGGCAGCGGATTAACGATTCTTTTTCCGTCTGCCATTCCGGCATGATCACTTGCTTCATTACGCAACCGGCGGTGGCGGCCAGCATTCGCTGGAAGTCCGCCAGCGCTATGATATTGTGCGCCTTCTTCGGGGCCCTGATCTCATCGTCCAGCAGATCGACATACCAGGTTGCGAACTTCCGCCCTTGCGTCTCGCACTGCGCCAGTTGATCAACGGCTATCTGCTTGCATTGGGTTTCCACAGGAGTCTTGGTGATCCACTCTGCCAAGGCGTTTTGCAGATGCCGCGCACTCTCGAACTGGCGCGAGATCAATCGATAGCGTTCCTCCAGCACGTTTCCGCTCAGCTTCCACACCGACCCGCCAAAGAGTCCTTTCAGCGAACCGAACGTCCGGCGCAGCCGCAGGCGGTCGAGGTACATCAGGAGCTGGCGTAATTGGCTCCATGTGTTCAGCAGTTGCAGAGTATCGGCCAGGATCAGGCCGGTACATATCGCGATTCCGTAGAAAATTAGTGTGCCGAAACTGTGATCGCCGAGGCTCCGCAAGGAGTCTCCGCGTAAGGCGACCCACAGTACCAATACGGCGAGCGGAAGCATGACCAGCAGCGACCTCAGGTAGCGAGGGCCTAGCGGAAGCCCGTTGGCCTCGATGTTCTGGCCAGCCCCTTCCTGGCTAAACATGCGAAACATCTTGACTCCGCGTGTGTGCTGGGCGCGCGCTTCCTCACCGTGGTTGGCGGCAACTTCGATCTGGGGGAGATCGTCGACCCTCGGAAGTACTGGCCGGTCCTCGCCAAACAGTGCCAGCCCGTGCAGGTTGAACCAGAACCACGCATACAGCCCGACGATCAGCAACACCTGCGGCAAAAGCGGAGAAACACCGCTGCGCAGGAATACACTGCGCCAGAAAGTCGGGAACTTGTTGGCGAGGGTCAGGTGTTGCGTCAGGTACAGGTAACGCAGCCACGCCAGCGCTGCCAGTGCAGGAATCCATGACCAGACGTAAATTTGTCGCCATCGCTGAATGCGTTCAAGGACGGACTTCTTGATCTCACCTGATACCACTGGAAGTCTGAAATTCTGTAAGCATCCCAGGAAGCCAAAGACGATGATGGCAGCTACGGCGAAGGCTATTCCCGCAGTCCACACAGGCGCCAGCATCGCGCTTCCCAAAATGGCGGCGAACAAGAGTGTGACGCCCAGCAGTCCCAGCAACAGGCTACCCACAAAGATGAGGCTGGCATGCTGCAATTTCGGGATGGGCGCAAAATAGGCGCGCACTCGCGGCGGCCGGAAAATCGAACCCTTCGCGCAGCAATACCAATGCCACCCACTCAGGACCACACAAAATGCCAGCAGGCTGGCCATCTCTCCCGGCAATCCCATCGAGCGAGGAGGGGCGCCAAGATTCTCCGGCTGCGGATCTTCGGCTTGTAACAGCGATGGACCACTGGGACCGAACTGCTGGTGGGCGGGGTCAGCGTTGCTGTCCACCTCGGTTTGCTCGTTGAGCACTGCGATCGGCCAGAACTGGCGATGACCCACCACCGAGACCCAGGTCGCCGGACGCCGGTCGGCGGCTAATTTGCCCGAACCGCTCTGCGCCGATCTCGGTGGCGCGTAATCGCTGATGCCGGCCCGGTTGCCTTCACCCGGATTCGGATCCAGTAATTCGCGGGCCGCAATGTAGATGCCCTCGGAAGAATCCTGCGCGAAGACCCGGTAGCTGCTGCTGTGCTGGCCGTGGATGGCCGGGATCGCGTCCTGCGTCCAACTCAGCAGCGGGTAGGGCGAAAGCAGCATGACCCCGCGCAACGACGCGCCCTGTATGCCGCGCCGAAATAGCAGGTCGGCGCCATCGATCACCACTCGCCCGTTGGGATAAGAACGGCGCAGAAATTCGCTGAGGAACAACTGGTCGAGCGAGTTGCTGCTGCGCAGAAGGATGAATTCGACGTGCTTGCTGTCCAGGATGTTGGCGATGCCGAACAGCGTCGCCTCCTGCGCCAGCGGTGTGAGTTGGCCACCATAAGTTCGCACCGTGTCATGCTCGCTGCTGGCCGACTCGCTCAGGTCGCCACGCAGGGAAGTGCTGGGTCCGCTCGCCGGTTGCTTGCCGGCGGCGAAGATCGACTGCTGCTCGTAGGCCGATCGTAACGATGCGATGTCGCGCGGGTAGTACAGGTAAATCGGTGACGGTTCCGGTTGGCCGACATCTCCATCCTGACATCGCATCGGACTCCCGGCGCGGGTCGTCTTGTCCGAGGTTCCGGACTTACCAAACGCGGTCTCGTCCTCGGACAAAATTGCCACCCGGTTCAGGTCATAGCCTTCATGCTGCAAGTAGCACAGGAAGCGGTCCGTCATCAGGGCATCGCCTTCGAAGAACGGACGGTACTGCAGTTCTCCCTGCCAGCCGCCCATTTGCAATTGACCCTGCACTTTCGCCAGGTAGAGCTGGAACCAGTGGACGCTGGTTTCCGAATTCGTTGTGCCGCTGTAAATCCGCGCGCCCTTCACGTAGGGCTTGAGCGTATCCGCCGTGAGTTCGCGCGCCAGCGAAGGTAACGTACCTGAAAACGTTGGGCCCAGGATGAGCAGCGGCTGCTGGGTGTGATCGGGCTGGATCAGCTGCATCCACTGCAGCGACTGTTCGAACTGGACATCGCTGATGCCGCCGGTGGGCTGCTCGGCCACCACGAAGATCACCAGGTCCCGCGAGTACGGCGAATAGAGGTCGGTGTCTCCCAGGCTCCGGCAATGCGGATCAATTGCGCCGCCGTCACCGGCTTGGGTGCAGTCTTTAAGGATGCCCGCAACGGTTTGGCTGCTCAGGCCACGGCGGAAAACCATGATCCCGGGCTGTTCTTGTAACTCAGTTTCAAGCCTGGCGGCCTGCTCCTCGTCTGATAGCGATTCGTAAGCTTTCTCCGAGTGGTTCCACGGAAACCACGACCCGTCGTAGGCGTAGTTGTTGTCCTGCGCCGCCTGCTGGATCGACTCGATGGCGCGATCGAACGTAAGCGGCAAGTGCGTTTGCACTGGGTTGGGAACGATCGCGATGGCAAAAGTCAGGGTGGGATTCACCTTGGCCGGTGTAGTTTTTGCGTCCGGGGCCCGGTCGGGGTAGCACGAGCCCGGCATCGCTACCTTCTCACTTGCCGGGTAGAGCCGGTTCAGCCGCTTGGCGATCTGTTCGCACGAAGCGATGGCCTTTTCTTTTGCAGCCGCCTGTTGCTGACTCTTGCCGGCGCTGGCCGGCAGCTTTGCCGCTGGCCTTTGCGGACCCTGTGCCGACGTGGAGTCGGCCGCCTTTCGCGGAATATAGGAGACCCCAAGGATGGCCGCAATCAGCAGCGCAATCGTAGTTGCTATGCCGCCGCTCTCTTTCATTCCAAACCCTCACTACCTTGGGACCGAAACTATCTCTTGCCGCCGTCACGGGCTGCCCGGTAGATTTGCGCGGCCCACAAGTGGAGTCCCGCACAAGCCGCGAAGGGCACAAAAGCGCCATCGTGTGCACGAATCTTAGTGCAGAACACCAAACGGCACAATGAAGAAATACGGCTGCACAGAGGAAAGGCCTGGATGGTTCCGCGCCGAGAGCTTCTCCAGCGACTACAGCCTACTCGGGATCGAAGTAGTTCGCAGCCACCGGATTCTCAAACAGCGAATAATCGCGCGTGACCACGGTGATGCCGCTGTCTGTGACGTGGTACTTCTGGCGGTCGGCCTCGGTGTCGTAGCCGATGACCGTTCCCTCCGGCACGTGCACGTCGCGATCGATGATGGCCTTGCGGATTTTGCAGCGGCGTCCCACGTCCACGTGCGAGAACAGGATGCTGTTTTCGATCTCGCTGTAGGAGTTAACGCGCACATCGGGCGAGAGCACGCAGTTGCGCACCGAGCCGCCCGAGAGCACGCAACCCATGGAAACAATGGAGTCGTGGGCCTCGCCGGTTCGTCCGGGATCGTTGAACACAAATTTCGCCGGCGGATACTGCCGCATGTGGGTACGCAGCGGCCAGTCCTTGTCGTACACATTGAACACCGGGGCCACCGATACCAGGTCCATGTTCGCCTCGTAGTAAGCATCCAGGGTCCCCACGTCGCGCCAGTAGAGTGCCTGCTTCTTGTTTTCGTCGATGAAGTTGAACGAGTAAACCTTTGAGCCGTCCACCATCTTCGGCAGAACGTCGTGGCCGAAGTCGTGGCGCGAGGATGGGTCTTCTGCATCCTTCAGCAGCGCCGGGATCAGCACGTCGGCATTGAAGATGTAGATGCCCATTGAGGCTGATACCATGCGCGGGTCGTAGGGTGAGCGCAAGTCGGTTTGCTCGGGTTTCTCCTGGAATCCGGTGACCCGACCAGTGCGATCGATCTCGACTACTCCGAAATGCCGGACCTCCTCGGGATCGACCAGGATGGTAGCCAGCGTGACATCGGCTCCTGAATCCTTGTGCTGCCGCAGCATCAGGTCGTAATTCATTTTGTAAATGTGGTCGCCTGACAGGATGAGCACGAACTTGGGCTGCTCGGAGCCGATGGAATAAATGTTCTGGTAAACCGCGTCGGCGGTGCCCATATACCAGTTATCGCTCACCCGCTTCATCGGCGGCAGGATCTCGACAAACTCGCCCAGTTCGCGACCCACTACGTTGCCCCAGCCTTCACGGATGTGGCGGTTCAATGACAACGCCTTGTACTGCGTCAGGATGTACACCCGGCGCAGGTCCGAGTTGATGCAATTGGACAGCGTGATGTCGATGATGCGGTAGATGCCGCCAAAGGTGACGGCTGGTTTCGCACGGTCACGGGTCAGGGGGTACAGTCGTTCCCCCGCGCCACCCGCCAGTAAAACTCCCAGGGTATCTTTCATGTTGGCGGTTTCCTTGGTGCTATGTTACCCAACCGGGGTGAAACTCTGTAATTCAAAACACCAGCTACGCCAAAGGCACACTGGCTGCTGTAGAAAGTCGAAATCTTAGCACAGCGCGCCGGCTATCAGCACTGGTCAGCGGCTGGGACTTCAACCCTCGTCGTTGACCGCAATTCGGAGCGACCGCAGAAATTTCAGGTCCTGCGAAGTGATGTCCAATTCGCCTGACGACGTGCGCTGCTTTTGCCACGCGGTTTCCGCGGCATCGGCGCGCTGGTTGAATCCGATGGTGGCTTCGAGCACCAGGAAGACATCATAGCCTCCCGCCTTGATGCGCCCCATCACGTCGGAAATCTGGTCAGACTCCGCCACCGATTGGTTGATGGCCTCCCCCAGTTCCTTCATCAGTTTTTTGAGTTCGTCGTCCACAATGCCACCTGGAACATCAGTTTACTTGGAACGAGTTGGCGCAAGTCATTCTGAAAGAGCACGGCTTTGCAGGCTGCGGAACAATGCTCTTTCGTCCAGGGCTTTGAAGGGCACGGCTTCAGTCGTACCGATAAGCCTTTTATTTTTGTCATCCCTCGCGGGCTCCAGCCCGCGGGGGATCTGCTTTTTCCGCGTTTTTCAGTAGCCTCTTCATTCCGAGTGGCCTCCAGCCCACCAGGAGTCTCCCTTCCCGCGCTTGGCCACAACCGCGCATCCCACTGAATTCTGGCTGCTAGAATACGCTTTTGACGTAAATGTTTGTGCCAAGCGACAACAAATCCGCGACTTCGCAAGATTTTAGCCGGCAGGGCCGCGCCGCGTTGCGCGTGGCGGGGCGCAAGACCGGCGAGAACCGCTGGGTGCGCGCCATCTACCGGGCCGGCAACGTCACCGTAGCCAGCGTCGGACACGTGTTTCACGCGCTTTGGCTGGAAGTCACTGGCTTCCTCTTCCTGGTGCTGGCGGTAATTGGCGGCGGCGCCACGGTGCGCGAATACAATCGCTATGCGGCTGGCACCACCACCCGAGGCAAGGTCATCTTGGCCGCCGTGTTCACGCTGGTGTTTCTCTATTTCGGAGTGAACTCATTCTGGCGCACGCGGCGCAAAGGCAAGACGAGCTAGTCGCCCATCAGTCCGACTTGTGATTCGCCTCACTGCGTTGGGCTAGCCGGTGACGCAATAATCTAAGGGACCGCCGTTTGCGCGGCATCCTTCATCGAGGGCCTAATCGTATGGCCGATACCAAGACCAAACCCGTCTCCGGCAAGCTGGCGGAGAACCACGAAACTTCCTCCCACGTCGCCATCCACCCGCTGTACACGCCCGCCGATCTGGAAGGCTGGGACTACGATCGCGAGCTGGGTTTTCCAGGACAGTTCCCCTACACGCGAGGTGTGCAGGCCTCGATGTACCGTGGCCGCCTGTGGACCATGCGGCAATACGCCGGCATGGGCGATGCAGACGAGTCGAACCGCCGCTACAAATATTTGTTAAGCCAGGGCACCACCGGGCTGAGCATCGCGTTCGATTTGCCGACGCAGATCGGGCTTGACTCGGATAACCCGCTGGCCATGGGGGAAGTCGGCAAGGTGGGCGTGGCCATCGACTCCATCGAAGACATGATGCGGCTGTTCGACGGCATCAACTTGGAGAAGATTTCCACCTCGATGACCATCAACGCGACGGCGTCGATCCTGCTGGCACTGTATATCGGCGTTGCACGGCGCACCGGGCGCGACGTTCTCAAGCTGTCGGGCACCATCCAGAATGACGTGCTCAAGGAGTACATCGCGCGAGGGACATACATTTATCCGCCAGCGCAGGCGATGCGCATCATCACCGACATTTTCTCCTACGCCAACCAGCACGTGCCCGAGTGGAACACGATTTCCATCTCCGGCTATCACATGCGCGAAGCGGGATGCACGGCGACACAAGAGGTCGCGTTCACTCTGTCCAATGGCATGACCTACGTGCAGGCGGCCATCGATGCCGGGCTCGACGTGGACAAGTTCGCGCCGCGCCTGTCGTTCTTCTTCAACGCGCACAGCAATTTCCTGGAAGAGGTGGCAAAGTTCCGCGCCGCCCGTCGCATGTGGGCGCGCATCATGCGCGATCACTTCCACGCCAAGAATCCCAAGTCGCAGATGCTGCGCTTCCACACCCAGACTGCGGGCTCCACGCTGACCGCGCAGCAGCCGGAGAACAACATCGTCCGCACCGCACTGCAGGCGCTGGCCGCAGTGCTGGGCGGCACTCAGTCGCTGCACACCAACTCCTACGACGAGGCGCTGGCGCTGCCCACCGAGCAGTCGGCGCGCATCGCGCTGCGCACCCAGCAGGTCATCGCCTACGAGTCGGGAGCGCCCCAGACCATCGATCCCTTGGCCGGCTCGTACTACATCGAGTCGCTCACCGACCAGATCGAGACCGGCGCGCGCGCCTATCTCGACAAGATCGACGCCATGGGCGGCACGCTCAAGGCCATCGAGCGCGGCTACATCCAGGCGGAAATCCAGAACGCCGCCTACGAATATCAGCAGGCGGTGGACCGGAAAGAAGCAATCGTAGTCGGCGTGAACGCCTTCGGGATCGACGAAGAAAAGCCAATTCCTCTGCAGCACATCGACGAAACACTGGAGCGCAAACAAGTCGAGCGGCTGAAAGCCCTACGCGTGAAACGCGACCAGGCAAAGTGGCAGGCCACCATCCAGCACGTCGAAGACTGTGCCCGCGGCAGCAACAACCTGATGCCCGCAATCGTCGAGGCGGTGGATGCCAACGCGACAGTAGGCGAAATCTCCGACGCTATGCGGCGAGTGTATGGGGAGTACAAGGAGACCGTGGTTATCTGACATTGTGGATTATCTGCGCGACTATCTCGGCCACACATCTCGTGCCTAGATGGGGATACACAACTTCACATGAGTCTGGGGTCTGTGATGGTGTAATCCTAAGTCGCCAATCAGCGATCATTTGGCCAGTGCGTGGAAAATCGGGAACACGAAGGAGAGAGCCGCGGTAAGCGCTGATCCGAACCCATTCCAAAGGGCGATCGGTGTCAATTTCTCCAGCGCCTCGGCGGCGGCCTCAGTATTCTGCCCCTCGGCGTTTCCTTGATACGCGGCGAGTGTTAAGCGCATCTTTTTTCGGCTGAAGTCCTGCCAGGTTACGAACAGCGGGAGCGATGCCAACATCCACGACAGCGCCCAAACGAGGTGAATAACTACTGCCGAGATGAGGTACCGTCTGTCTTTGCTAACAATGACACGGCTCCAATACACTCCGGTGAAGAACATGAATCCCGATGCGAGGATCACGGATGACACTTGCCAATGTAAGAACGTATCACCGAGGCGTGTCAGGCTCTTCATGTCGGGAGGTGTATCTACGTCGCGGGCCAATTCGTTACTCCGATGCACGTAGATTGCAAACCAGCGATGCCATAGAAAGGCAATCAGTAGCAGCCAGATAAACGTATTGATCTCCTGCATCCAGAATGTGGCTGCGCAGATATCGAAGTTAGCAAATCCGTAGACACGCCGTTGCTCATTTGACAACACAAAGTTCCGCAACCACACAGGCCCTTGGTAAAGGGGATAAATTGCGCCAATCGCGAGCGCAATTCTCCAGGACATATGCGAAAAACGCCGGTCTAGCTTGGGAACGAGGATGAACAGCAGGGTGCCGAGCGCGATGTACATCGCCGACCAAGCGACCATCAGGTCGTTTAAGTAAAAAGGTGCCACTACAATCTGTTCGTCTAATTTGGATAACTCTTCTTGAATGTCGAGTCGTAACGAAACGAGAGCCTTAACTTCGGCCGAATCGTTTGTCGTCTGGAGAAGCCCGCTGATCGCCGCGTTAATGGCTTTAACCCGGCGATTGAGATGATCTTCCTGGCTCAGGATATCTGCTGCGGGGTTGAGCTCCCGAGCAATGATTCGCTTCTCGATATCCTCCTTGTAGAAAACATGATAATGGGCGGCAACTAGTGCCGGGATAATCGTCCCCAGAAGGACAGAGATCCATATGACCGCGCCGAAACGTACCAGGAGATGATCGATCCTGTACAACGAGTTGTAGGAAATCACAGTCGCACGCGTCGAGGTCACTGGGTGCACGTCATGGATGGTGACTATAGCACAGTGATTTCGGCTCAAGGCCCTTATTTGCCGGCCGTTGGCACGTGTGGGCGGCGGGACGGCACCTATGCAGGTCATCATCGAGCAGCCGAGTTGAGCGCGACGGTAGGCGAAATCTCCGATGCCATGCGGCGAGCGTATCGGGAGTACAGGGAGACGGTGGTTATTTAGCGCGTCAACGCTTGCGCTCGAGATCCCAGTCCTGCCACAGTCTGACAAATCCATGGAGATTGAAGATCATGGTGAGGAAGTTAAGCAAGTTGTAAATGACTAGTATTGTGGCGAAGTGAGATCCCTCGGCCTTTGCGCCGAATATGAGTAATACCACCAACGTGATGAACGACAAGATAATCGGGAATGCGAATGCCCTCGAATAGGCTGCTGCTTCGCCTTTGATTCGGAGCCATGCTCCGAAATCGCTGCTTAGCAACTGCCAGAACACGGCACCTACCGCAATACAAGCTGCAAAGACAATGCCAATCAAGATCGCTTCGTCGGATCGCTTGTTTGTGAAAAATTGCGAAATGCTTTCGGGTCCGTACCTTACCCGAAGCGCCACATATATCAAGATCGCTGCGATCAGTTCGCCCGCGTATTCCCAAAGACCGAGCAGATATCGCTTAGTGTTTCCGCCGGACATGGCCATTCATCACCGCTCCGTTTCGGAGGCAGCCGGGGGCTCAGCGATCCTATCCACTTCATCCATAATCGCTGCTAGGACGTGTTGCGCCTCTTGGGATCTGGCGTTTGCAGCCATTCCACGGACAAAGTCTTTGAGGCCCTCCAGACTGCCCCGCACAGCTTTCTTACCCGTTCTAACCGTGCGCAGCCTTCCGTCGCGCAAGCCAGTGAGCACTACATCCCCCTCCTTGTAACCGGCTTGAGCCATAGCTGCGCTTGCGAAGGGTAGTGCGTCCTCTGCCTGCGACAAGCCCTTTGGGTTTCGCATATCTTGGGTGTAATCACGTATACCGCCGTCGAGCATTTCTTTACGCAGCCTTTCCGTTCTGCGATCTAGCTCCGGATTCGGCAAACGAAGTCTCACACGCAATCTAGCCTGCTTTATGCATGAACGCTGCGGAGATCGACTTCTGGGGACGACATCGAGGCGATGGTGTTGATGGCATCGTGCAGCGTCCGGTGCGGTGTGTTGTGAGGACCACTGGTTTGTCGGAACAGGCTAGCTCTGAGAT